>NZ_JAPEOX010000001.1:0-304843 GCF_026340675.1 Streptomyces sp. NBC_01264 | reverse complement strand
AACCCGGCTAATGAGAGCTGGAGTTGAAGCGTCCATGGGCTCGATCGGCGACTCATACGATAACGCTCTCGCGGAGAACCTCTGGATGCTCATCAAAACCGAGGGCCTCCGTGGCCGGACCTTCACCACCCGGGCTGAGGCGAACCTCGCGCTCTTCGAGTACATCGATGGCTTCTACAACTCCCGTCGCATCCAGGAACGGCTCGGCTTCCTCAGCCCGATCGAGTACGAAGAGAAGCACTACGCCAACCAGGCGACGGCCGAACCAGCGAACCTGAACACCCGTCAACCCCTCCTGACCAGCTAATCAGCAACTCCCGAACAACGGGGGAACCTCAGGAGTCACGGTTGATGACGCACCTTGCGGCATGTGGGTATCCGGTGCCGCGGGTGTACGAGATCACCGACACCGACATGGTTCTTGAGCGGCTGGCCGGGCCGACGATGCTGGATGAGCTGGCCCGGCGCCGGTGGCGGGTGGGTTCTCTCGGCCGGGAGCTGGGCCGCATGCACGACCGGCTGCATGCGCTGCCGGCACCGGAGTGGCTGCCCAAGCGGTTCAGCACGGCGGATGGTGACCGGGTACTGCATCTCGACCTGCACCCCGGCAACATCATTCTGACCCGGCGGGGTCCGGTGGTGATCGACTGGTGCAACGCGGGAGCTGGTGATCCGGCTGCCGATGTGGCGATGACCCTCGTGACCGTGGGCAGCGCGGACGTGCCGGGACTCGCTGCCCGCCTCGGGCGGGGGCTGTTGCTGCGCGGTATGCGCAGCGGCTGTCGGACCGACCCGTCGGGACGGATGCGGGAGGCGGTCCGGGAGAAGCTGGATGACCCGAATCTGACGCCCACGGAGGCGGCGTGGTTGCGGCGGCATGCCGTCGGCAACGGGCCTGGTGGGGGCTGGACGGATCGGTCAGGCTGCTGATCTGTGGCGGAACGGGTGCGGGTACACGAGATCGACGATGACGAGGGGCGGCTGCTGCGGATCATCCCCAGGGGCACCGGGTCGGTGGTGACCTGGCGTCGGGCACCACGTCTGCCTCCTGGCGACCCTCGCCCGCGTCGACGGACGCCGGCCCCGGCTGCGCGGTGACATCGTGGCGATGCACGCCGCGGCCCTTGCCTTCGAGGCCCGTTGGGGCCTGACGCGGATGTCCCCCGGGGATCAGACCGCGCGCTGCCCACCGGCAACCGCACCGCCTTCTGCCCACCCCGACGCCAACGCGACCTCCCCCGTACCACCCGCGGCCATGCGCAGCCTCCTGCCAGCGCGGCGGGGGCGGTACCTGTCCGGCCGGGCGCAGCGACAGGGGTGGTGGCGAAGCGGGAACGAGCCGCCGCCGGGGATTCCGGGCGCGGGAGGCGGGCTGCGCCGACGGCGGCACGGTCAGCGAGCAGACGGGTGCGTCCATGAGGCGGGCCACCAGGGCTGCACCCGAGGTCTGCTTTCAGGATGTCGGGCTGCGTGCCCGTATCCAGGCCTCGGTGAAAGTGTTTGAGGTCGCTGCGGGTGAGTACGCGTACTCATGCGCCCGTGTCCGGTCAGAACGAGGATGGGCCTCGGAACCGATGATCGGAACCGATGAGACGGGGCGGGGATGGCACGCGCGAGGGGACCCAGGAGCCGCCTGACGGGCGTCGTGGCAGGGCTGAGTGCGGTGATCCTGACGAGCGGCTGCTCCGCGCTGCCTGATGACGGGGAGTTGCGTGCCATGGCCACTACCGCCGGCGCGCAGCATGAGCGGGATGCCGAGGAGGTGAGGCTCCGCGCGCGGCTGGGTCGCTTTGATGGGATTGAGGGCCTACACCTGGGGTTCACGGCTGTCTCGGATGTGTGTACCGGGCCGAGTAACGGGGGCTTCAAGGAGGAGGCCACCGTCCACCTGATGTCCTGTTCGATGAGCGCCGAGGCTGTGTACGGGGTCGAGGGTGACATCACCGAGGTCCTGCGCCGCATTGGCGCATCGGGCATCACCACCTGGTCAGAGAACATCAACGGCCCCGGGAGCGCCTCAGGAGGATCCCTGGACTATGCGCTGATGTACCACCAGCAGCAGGGTGTGTATCCCCAGGAGTCGGGCGGGCTTCTGATGCCGGCGCCGCACCTGGAGTCGGAGGCCGCGGATCTGTCCGTCAGTTGGGACTATCCGCCTCTACCTGGCCAGCCGCAGCAGTCGGGCCAGGTCGCAGAAGATCACTCATGCCGGGCCGACATCGTCCCGTACTCCCGCTGCGCCACCGACCGGGCCCGGCCGCCGTCCATCGCGGACCTCCGTGCCCGGTACGGAGTGGTCCTCAGAGTGGCAACGGCCCCGGGCCCTATCTCCCCGTGCCCCGCCCCGGGACCAAGACGGGCTGAGGGCGGTCCACGTGCGTGGCTTCAACCGGCTGTGGCTGGTACGGGCGGATCGCATCTTGTTCAGGTGAGGGGATTCTTTGTGTGGGGTGGGAAGGGTGAGGGCATGGTGCTCGGTGAACTCCTACGGCCTGACTCATGTGCTTTCCGTGGTGCTGCCGGAGGGCAGGGCGATAACCGCACGGTGTGCGTTTCGCAGGGCCGGGTGCTGACGACATGGCATTCGGAGGTGTGTCCTCATCTGGCGGCGGACCGGATCTTGACCGAGGGGCACAAGCTGCGCGACATCGGGTACGGCAGCATCTGATGGCCGCTCAGCCCGCAGGCCGCACCCCGAGGACGAAGCCATACGTGTTCTTGGGGTGCGCCCTTTCCCTTCTGGTCCTCCTCGGCCTCGCCTCCGTCTTCCTCTGGCAGCTCTCCGAACACATCGGCCCACAGTTCGCCCATTCGAAAGGGGATCCCAAACGGGAGTCGCTCACCTGGGCCGAACACGAGCTTGCCGAGCCCCGCAGGGCAGCCATGGAGGCGCTGGCCAAGGAACTCCAGGGGGAGTCCGATCTGACCGAGGAGCGGCTCCTCAGCCGTACGCGGGCAGCACTCGCGCCGCCCGCGTCGGCACGGCTCGACGTCAGGGCCGCGAGCGGCGCCCACCCCGCCAGGATCGGGCTGAGCGAAGGCCGGGCCTGCATCAATGCCACGATCTATCCGGGGGAGGCCGGAGCCGTAGCCGAAGGACACAACCCTGACGGATCCTGCCTCCCGCAGGACGGGTGATCGTCCGGTGGGCAGGGTGGAACGACGATGGGTGCAGATCCTGGCTCCCGGGGCCGCTTCTATGACGGGCCATTGATGTAGTGCCTGTGCTGGCCTTCTGACCTGGGGGTGTGCAGGTTGGTTGGCTGGTATGTGGGTGTGGTCGGTGTTCCTCTGGCTGTCGCTGTTCCTCTGGCTGTCGGGGTTGGATGGCTGAGGGCCTGGCGGGCTGCTTCGAGCGCGCCGGCCAGCCAGGGCATGGCGCGCCGCTCGACCGCGATGAGAATCTCGGTGTCGCCGTCCCGGCATTGGGCCACGTGGCAGAACTGCCACTTGTTGCCACTTCGCACGGGCCTGGGGTCTGTGGCGTACGGGTGGCGAACCCGCTCCAGCACCAGGCCGGGTGGCAGAGGTGTGCGTCCTGAACGGCCGCTGGGGTCGTTGGTCCACGCGAGGACGCCTGGGCCCACGACGATGTGGCTGTGGCGTGGGGTGCCCCCGGGGCCGCTGGTGTCGCCGAGCAGGAGAGCTGGGAAGGTCCGGTCTCGCTTCCTGGTGCGCGGGCGGACCCGGATCGTGTCGGTGCTCGTCCTCATCAGGTGGAGGCAGCTGGCGGCTATGGCGGCCACCCAGCCCGCCAGGATGAACCCGGACCAGCGCAGCGTCTCGCGCACGCTGTCGTACATGATCGGGGAGGTCCCCAGGATGACGGCCAGGAGGAGGAGCCCCAGGACCGGCACGTTGAACTGCCAGGGGGTGGTCCGCCGGGAGTATCCGGAATACCAGGCGAACCAGGCCCCGCCCCACAGCAGAGCGGCGCCCGCGGGCCCGAGGCCCAGGGCCCAGCCGAGCGAGGTCTCGTGCGCGGTGCGCGGATTGTGCTCGGTGAAGACGGTCCTGGCGGCCTTGCCCGTGCCGTAGTTGACGTGCCGGATCTCGCCCCGCCAGCTGACCAGCCGCAGCGCGGTGCCGGCGGGTGCGAAGGAGGAGCTGGTGGAGCGGGACAGCCGGATGTCCTGCCGGCCACCGTCCTCGCGCCGGACCTCCATGTAGATTCTTGGGTTGCGGCTGCCCTCGCTGCGGATCTTCTCCAGGACGGCCGGCACCGCGCTCAGGCAGTCGCCCGCCCGCTCCCGCGCGCTTCCGGCCACACAGCTGGTGGCGGCGTCGTACGCACGGGCGTCGGAACGGTCTTGGCGCACGGGGACGAGAAGCAGCCAGACCCCGATCAGGATCGCCGCCACCCCCAAGACCATCGCAGGTATGGAGTACAGGAGCCTTCGAGGGCTCGAAAGGGCAGTAGATGGGGCATTCCGGATGATCACGCAGCCCAAGGATGCCTGAACGCGCCCTCCCGCGACGGCATGCGGAAGAGTGGCCTAGACCACTGAACATGCGATGGTGCGGCCTCAGAATCCGCTGTCATCGGACAGTGCTCACCCGGGCTGTGTAATACCGACCCTGCAACACGACTGCGCATTGCAGCCCTGACCTGCATAAACATGCAACGGAGCTCCTTCGGGACAAGCTGTCTTGATCGACTGCCTGTACCAACGAGCTCCGTTGCTCTGCGTCAAAAATCCTTCAACTGGCTTGCCTGACCTGTGGAAACGTCAACTACCCGGCCTTGGGTCAAGGCTCCACCGTCGAGTACCCCACGGTCCGATCTCGAGCCGGACTCGCCATGTCGACCACACGGGTCACCGCGGGGCGGCGACCTCCTGCGGAGCGGCGACCTCCTGCGGAGGCGCGGCCGGGGCCCCGGGGGACGGGGTCGCCGCGGTGGCTGCCGTCTCGGGGACGGAGTCCGTCGCGTGCACGGCTTCCGCGGCCTGTTCACGGCGCCGCACCAGGTACCCGGCCGCAATGAGGACCAGCGCGATGGTTCCGGACAGCGCGGGCCAGTACACGTAACGGAAGTTGGACTGGGGCGCCGTGGGCACGTAGGCGAGGATGTACAGCACGGTGCTGGCCCCGAGGAGCCTCAGCTCCCGCGAGTAGGGCCCGACCCAGCGGCGGCGCAGTGCAAGGACCAGGGAGATGGCCAACCAGAACCAGCCCTCGAACAGCATCGGCAGGTCGCGGTCGAAGCCGGTCACATAGCTCTGCACGGTGAACTTCAGGGGCTGGCTGACCGGCGCGCTCTTGAGGACGTCGAGCTTGGTCGCGGAGCCGTCGTAGAAGGCCAGGTTGCCCTGGAAGAGGAGCTTCGCGAACACCTGCACCCGGTACGCGGCGTAGCCATCCAGGTGCTTGGGTATCTGCTGCGTCCACATCCGTACGAGGACGTCGGCGTTCTGGCTCAGCTCGGTGGCACCGAGCGACAGGTCCCTCGGGTAGCAGTTGAAGTACACGTCGGCCTGGATGTGCCGTTTCTGGCACTGGACGGTGGTGGTGACCAAGCGGTCACGGAAGTCCGCGCTCGCTCCGGCCTGCTCGGCGGCCTCGCGCACCTGCTTCGGGGTGAGTACGTGAGTGAGGTCGTCCAAGGGAATCTGCGCGTACTGGCGGGTGGCTACGGGGCTCGTGGCCGCCGAGACGGCGACGCTGCCGACCGCGGTGACCGCGACGAGAGCGCCGGTGGCGACCAGCCAGCGGCGGCGGCCCGGGGCGGGCCACACGGCCATGACCAGCAGCACGAAGACAGGGATCGCGGCCGGGAAGCCGTTCTTGCGGACCAGGATGGCGTACGCGAGGAACAGCACACCCAGGACCAGCAGGGACCAGCGCGTCTTGGTCCGGCCGGCGGGCAGTTCGCGCGCTGTGAGCGCCACCGCGAGGACGGCGAGCATGGCGTACGCCATGTGCACGTCCTTCCACACCACCCCGGTGAAGGTCAGGATGTGCGGGGCGAGGCCGACTGCGAGCACGGCGAGGGACAGCGCACGGCTGCCGGTCTTCTTCCACAGCAGTCGGGCGAGGACCCACAACGTCGCCCACAGAACAGCGATCTGGAGCGTGGCCATAGCCGAGATGGCGCCGGTGGTGTCGATGAGGATGCGCCACAGCAGGGCCATCACCGGCGGGTGCCAGTCGGTCACCGGCCGGTCTCCCAGCGCCTGCATGAGCTGCTCCACGCTGTCCGTGCTCAGGTAGCCGGGGTGGAAGATGGCATTCACCACGACGCCGCAGATGATCGCGATGACGGCCAGGCACCACGGCCAGGGCTCGCCGCGCCGCCAGGCGCCGCGCAGTGTCGTGGTCCACCGGTCGGTGCTGACGGTCACGGGAATGGCGTCCTTTCCAGGCTGGCCGAAGACCAGATTGCGGTAGGCGACGAAGCGCAGCAGCGTCGCCGTCGCCCAGCCGATCAGCCGGGCCACGTTGTCGCTCAGGGGCGACCCCAAGCCGAACAGTTCGTGGGAGACGAAGATGGGGACGGCCGTCACAGCCATGCCCGCCAGGTTAATGACCAGAAACCAGATGAGCTCACTGCGCTGGGCGCCGCCGCGTCGGTCCCGGTAGGTCCAGTAGCGGTTGCCGAACCAGCTCACAGCCATCGCGAGCAGGGTGGCGACCACGGAGGCAAGCACGGGCACACTGCCCAGGATTCCGCCGCCCGACGAGGCGGAACCGAAGATCATGAGGTTGAAACTGGCGGTCTCCACCACGAACGCGAGAGCGCCGACGACGCCGAAGGCCGCGACCTCCCGCCAGACCTTGCGCGCCCACGCGGGCATGCGCCGACTCCACGCCATCGTTTGCAGCATGGACAGAACGTAAGCGCACGGAAGTCATGTGAACAAACTAGGGATAACATCCGAACGCTCAAGGTCATCACCCTGTCACCTTCCGAACCATTACGAGGAATCACCCGATGAATCCGGCGATTGCGTGTGTCGTTCCCTGCTACAACGAGGAGGCCGCCATCGGCAAGGTCGTTCGCGACCTGCGCGCATCCCTCCCCGAGGCAGTCATCTATGTGTACGACAACGCCTCCACGGACGGCACCGTCGCCGAAGCCCTCAAGGCGGGCGCTGTGGTGCGCCACGAACTCCGCAAGGGCAAGGGCAACGTGATCCGCCGCGCATTCGCCGACATCGAGGCGGACGCGCTCCTCATCATCGACGGCGACGACACCTACGACGCGTCGCGCGCCCGCGAGATGGTCGAGTTGCTCTTCGAAGGCCCGTACGACCAAATCGTCGGCGCCCGGCGGGAGATAGTCGAGACGGCGTACCGCGCGGGCCACGCGGTCGGCAACAAGATGCTGACCGGCACCGTCCGCTCGCTGTTCGGCAACGACGTCACGGACATGCTGAGCGGCTACCGCGTCTTCTCGCGCCGCTACATCAAGTCCTTCCCGGCGCTCTCGCACGAGTTCGAGACCGAGACCGAGATGACGGTGCACTCACTCAGCCTGCGTCTGCCCACGGCCGAGATAGAGGTCGATTTCAAGGACCGCCCGGCCGGCAGCGTCAGCAAGCTGCGCACCTACCGAGACGGCTGGCGCATCCTGAAGCTCATACTGGGCCTCGCCCGCCGCCAGCGCCCCTCGCTGTACCACTCCGTCGTCGCGAGCCTGCTCGCCCTCGTCTCCCTCATCCTGGGAGCCCCACTGGTCAGCGAGTTCATTGAGACCGGCACGGTCCCGCGCCTCCCCACCGCCGTACTGTCGGCCTCGATCATGATCATCGCGGTGCTCGTGCTGCTGGTCGGGTACATCCTGGAGTCCTTCATGCACATGCGTCAGGAGCAGGCACGCCTCGCCCACCTGAGGTACCCGGCCCCGACCCGAGACACGGACTTCGTCCCGGACATGCTCCACCAGAACGCCCCCAACCCGTCCTGACGACACCGCACCGCGGCTGACGCCGGAGGGGGTGGTGGTTGGTGTGGGGGACCCGGTCTCGCAGCGGAGCGTCTACGACGGCCGCCGGCCCCACGTTCCGCGGGCTGCCGCGCTACGTGCGGTGTGTTCCTGTGGCTGGGCCGGCCTCGAACACCGCCTGGAGTGGGAGGCGATCGGCGACCGGGATCCGGCCGAGGCCGGGGACGGCCAGGCGGATGCCTGCGACCGGGACTGGTCCGCGCACACCGACCAGGTCGAGGCGACCACCGTCCCCCTGCCCGAGACCGTCACCATGCTGGTCCTGGTAAAGGGGGCGGCCAGCCCGGACCGACGTGCGAAGGAAGACCAGGACGAGCTCCACCAGCCAGCCTCCCAGGACAGCGCGCCCGTACGCGGTGGCCTTGCTGCGCCGGCAAGCGGGTCCCGTCCCGCGGCCTACAGGGCGCTCTCGTAGGCGACGGTCCTTGTCGGACTTGCCTCTGTTGGAGGCGGCGGACACTGCGATCAACGTGTCGGGGCTATTCTGGTCGTTGGCGTATGCCTCTCGCCGGGCCGCTGACCAGGGGGTTCGTTCAGCTGGCGGGGTGCTTTCGAACAGAACGAGAGGCCACTCCACATTCGGTGGGGCGGTCGCGTCGCGGTGAACGGGCGGGCTGCGGGTATGGGGCGCCATGCCGGTAGGGCGTTGTGTTGGTGCATGCTGCGCCGGGACTTCACGACCACTTGGTGGCGGTTTTTGGGCTCACCTTGTCGAGCCCCGAGATCAAGCTGCTCGGTCTACGGCTGTGTCCTTGAGGCAGGTCGCCGATCTGACCACCGATGTGGGAGAAGTTCGGCACGAAGGCCGGCACCGTGAGTGCCAGAGCAAGGATGGTGTCCTGGACGAAGGCGTCCCGACGCCGCCACCCGTCGTACGGCACCCTCGGCAGCTGAAGTCTGAACAGTGCCTGAAGGGTCGTCACTTCGTCTCCTGGGGGTTCGGCCGCTCTCAGAGGCCGGCACGGCTGCGGGTTGTGATCCCGCCGCCGGCCTGGGCCCGGCGCAGCATCCAGAAGGCGATGACCGAGCCGACCAGGACGGACAGGATCGATGCCTCCAGGCCGAAACCACCGCCGGTCAGGAAAGCGGGGCCGTGGACATCCAGGGTGAACCAGCCTTCCGGGGTGTGTCCGGAGACCGAGATGCCGAGCAGCTGTTCCGCCGCGTTCCAGGCGAAGTGCAGCCCGGCGACGAACCAGATGCTACGTCGCCACAGGAACGCCGCTCCCAGCAGGACCCCCGCTTCCACGGCGATCGCCAGCGCGCTCCACAAGGTGGCTTCCGCGGCGCCGAGGTGGGCGATGCCGAAGAACAGCGAGGTGATGACGACGGCGGCCTTGCTGCCCCACAGCTGCTCCAAGGCCTGAAGGGCGAGACCACGGAAGAGCAGCTCCTCGGTGACCGACCCGCCGAGCTGCACCATCACGGTCGTCCAGAGAACCCCGATGAACCCGTGGCCGGCCCAGGAGAAGGAGTAGCCCCCGAAGACGGTCAGGAGCAGGACGGGGACGAGGATGAACCCCAGGCCGATCCCGCCACCGAACAGTGCCTCCCGTAGGGCACCGCGGCGGGCGATCTCCGCTACGTCGCGACCGGCCAATCGGTGCGTCACCCACCAGTACACGGCCACTGCGGCGGCCGCGCCCAGCGCCGGTACGGGGCCAGGGCCCGTCGCCGTCAGGGCCGAGACGAGGCCGACACCGACCACGCCCGTCAGCAGCCAGCCGAGCGGCGAGCGCATGATCCGGGCCAAGCGCCCGCTGCGTTCGTCGGGGCTCTGGCCCGGGGCGGAGTCGGGCTGGTGCTGGGTGTCGGACGTGGTGTCCATGGTGGTCTCCTGTCGCAAGGGCACCGTGCGGTGGTGATCTGAGGAACACGGTAGGAATGTGCGGCCCCCCGGGGATCACCCGCGCGGGGACAGGGCGTGTAGCTCTCACGGGGGATGCACAGATGCCCGGCTTCGCGCCATGTGGGCGGCCGCAAGCCCATGTCAGATACAAGTATGCGAAGCCCGGGGGGATTTGCGGTGGCCACGGAGTGGTCTCGTTCGTGCAGACCCCTGTGAAGGCGGCGTGAAAGTGGTGTAGACCTACGCCCTGCAAAGGAGCGATGAAGGGTGGGTCATGAGGGCGAAGCGTCGTGGACTGTGGACGTCCGGAGCCGGATGCCTGGCGATGGTGATGCTGGCCGCCGGCTGCGGGACGGTGTCCGATCCGGGCTCCGCGAAGGTGGTGCTGCGGGTCGTGGCCGCCGATTACGGTGACAGCCGTGCCAACTCCTCCGAGCCGTACTGGAAGGAGCTGGGGCACAGCTTCGAGCAGGCGCATCCCGGCGTGCGGGTGGAGGTGAGCGTCCTGTCCTGGAACGATGTGGACGCGAAGGTGGCCGAGATGGTCCGGGCTGGCCACGCGCCCGACATCGCCCAGATAGGCGCCTACGCCGACTATGCGGCGGCCGGAAAGCTGTACGCGGCCGACGAGCTCCTGTCGGTGCGCACGGAGGCCGACCTGCTGACGCCGCTCGCGCAGGCGGGCCGGATCCGCAGCGCTCAGTACGGTCTGCCGTTCGTGGCCTCGACCCGGCTGATGTTCTACAACACCAAGCTGCTGGAAGACGCCGGCGTGATCACGAGGGGTGCGTCGTGGCAGCCCAAGAGCTGGGACGCCTTGACAACGGCGGCGAAGAAGCTCAAGAGCGACGGTGTGCGGACGCCGATCGCGCTGCCCCTGGGTCCGGAGGAGGCGCAGGCCGAGTCGATGCAGTGGATGCTCGCCGGCGGTGGCGGTATGACGAACGACTCCGAGGCCTACGTCATCGACTCGTCGGCGAACGTGAAGACGTTCGAGTTCCTGCGGGACGATCTGGTCGGTGCCGGGCTGACGGGGCCGGACGAGCCGGGAAAGCTGGACCGCCAGGAGGCCTTCGATGCTTTCACCCGGGGGGATGTGGGGATCCTCAACGGCCACCCCACCCTGGTGAAGCAGGCGACTGCGAAGGGCGTCAAGCTCGGGATGGTGGCGCTGCCGGCCGCGGACGGCTCGGAGCCGCAGGCGATGGGCGTCGCCGACTGGGTGATGGCCTTCAAGAACGGGCACCCGAAGGAATCCGGGCTGTTCCTCGACTTCCTGTACGAGGAGAAGAACGTCACCGCCTTCACCTCGAAGTACGGCCTGCTGCCGGTGACGACTAGTGGCTATCGGCGGATGCTCGCCTCCGACGATCCCGGGATCGCACCGCTCAAGGTGTTCCTGCGGGCCCTGCCGTCCTCGCGTCTGTACCCGGTGGGCAAGAAGTCCTGGGCCTCGGTGAGCGCCGACTTCAAGAAGAACATCGGCGCGGCCGTGCGGCCGGGCGCACTGCCGGCGAAGGTGCTCGCAGACATCGCCCAGGGAGCCCGCAAGGCGGACAAGTAGAGGCCCGGACGTAACTCGGCCCGGCCTGCGCATCCCCCGTGAGAGCTACCCGGGTTGTCCACTCACGGGGGATCCTCATTGGTCCAGACCAGCCCCTAGCTTGATTGTGGACGGCCCGCCGTGGTGGCGAGGCCCCTTTCCTCCCGAGGAGTGGCACGTGTCCAAGCAGAGGCTCATCGCGATGTCGGCCGCCGCGGTCACCGTTGCGGCCCTCGCCGCCCTGAACCCGTTCGGCTCCCGCGCGTACGCGGCGGAGTGCGCCGCCCCCTATGCCGCCGCCACCGTCTACACCGGCGGCATGTCCGCCTCCTCGGGCGGCCACAACTGGCAGGCCAAATGGTGGACCCAGGGGGAAACCCCCTCCACCGGCGGCTCCGGCGTCTGGTCCGACCAGGGCACCTGCGGCGGAGGCGGCGGCACGCCGAGTCCGACCCCGACCTCCCCCACGGCCTGCAATCACCCGGTCTGGGCGGCCGGCACCCAGTACGCCACCGGAGCGGTCGTCACGTACGCGCCGAACGGGCAGTTCTACATTGCCACCCACGACAACCCGGGCTACGACCCGACCATATCCACCTGGTTCTGGAGCCCCTACGCCTGCACGGGCGAGCCGACGCCCACCCCGAGCCTGACCACCCCCAACCCGGGCGGGTTCGTCGTCTCCGAGGCCCAGTTCAACCAGATGTTCCCGAGCCGGAACCCCTTCTACACCTACACCGGCCTCGTCAACGCGCTTTCCGCATACCCGGGCTTCGCGAACACCGGCTCGGACACGTGAAGAGGCAGGAAGCGGCCGCGTTCGGATACCTCTACATCGTCGGCCGCATCAAGGACATGATCGTCAGCGGTGGAGAGAACGTGTACTCCGCCGAAGTCGAGAACGCCCTCGCACAGCACCCGGCCGTGGCCGCCTGCGCGGTCATCGGCGTCCCCGACGACACCTACGGCGAGCGCGTCCACGCCGTCGTGGTCCTCGCACCCGGCAGCACGGCCACCACCGGGGAGCTGCGCGAACACTGCAAGACACTGATCGCCGGCTACAAGTCACCGCGCAGCATGGAGTTCGTCTCCGAGCTGCCGCTCTCGCCCGCCGGCAAGATCCTCAAGCGCGAGCTGCGCAAACCGTACTGGCAGGACAAGGACCGCTCCGTCAACTAGCCGGCCAGGCCCTCGACACCCCGAAGGCCCGAACAGGCACGCACACCACGGGGAGGCCTTCCTCGACGTCGCCTCCGCGCAAGGCGTACCTCCTGCGATCCGCCATGCACCTGCACATCGAGCAAGGAGGACCAACCATGGGCACAGACTCCGCAGTGCGATCACCCTCGCATGCGCCGTCCTGATGGCCGCCGTCCTGCCCCCGGGTGGGAGTGTGGCAGCCGAGGACCGACCCGCCCCCGAGATTGCCGTCGCCTCTGCCCCGGACCGCGGCCGGGTCAGCGGCGGAGACGCGCTGCTGCGAGTCACGGCTCCTGGATCCGGCAAAGTGAGGGTGACCGTGAACGGACACACGGCCGACGGCTTCGTGCGGCAGCCCGACGGCAGCCACCTCGGCCTGGTCTCCGGCCTCAAGGACGGCCCCAACCGCATCACCGCCCGATCCCGCGGCCGCACGGCCACCCGGACGCTGATCAACCACCGCACCGACGGACCCGTCTTCGCCGGACCGCAACCCCTGCCGTTCTACTGCGAGACGACTGCCTTCGGACTTGCCCCCGCCCACCCGCCGTACTGCTCCGCACCCACCAGGGTCAGTTACAAGTACCGGAGCAAGGCGGGTGAGTTCGCCCCTCTCGCCGACCCGGCCCGGCGTCCGTCCGACCTCGCAGACACGACCGTGGACGGCCGCAAGGTGCCCTACATCGTCCGTGTCGAGACCGGTACCATCGACCGCGCCGTCTACGAGACCGCCGCCCTCTACGACGGCACCGATCCCTCCCCGCTGCGTCAGGAACAAGGCTGGAACGACCGGCTCGTCTACGTCTTCGGCGGCGGCTGCGCCGGCGGACACCACCAGGGCGCACAGACCGGCGGCGTCCTCAACGACCTCTTCCTGTCCCAGGGATACGCGGTCGCCTCCTCCACGCTCAACGTGCTGGAGACCAACTGCAACATCCCCACCTCGGCGGAGGCGGCGATGACGGTGAAGGAACACTTCACCGAGACCTACGGACCTCCAGCGCACACCATCGGCTGGGGCGGCTCCGGCGGCGGTATCCAGCAGTACACGATCGCCGATGCCTACCCCGGCATCCTCGACGGGATCATCCCCACCGTCGGCTTCCCGGATACGTTCACGCCAGAAAAGGCAGCCTCCGACTGCCAGCTCCTCGTACGCTACTTCGCCGGCGCGGGTAGCTCACTCACCCCCGCACAGTGGGACGCGGTGGCCGGCTTCCTCGAATTCGGCACCTGCATCGGCATGGACCAGGGCATCGACCTGCGCCACCCGACCGTACGCTGCGACAAGTCGATCCCGCTCACGGCCCGCTGGCACGCGACCGCCAACCCCGGGGGTGTCAAGTGCACGCTCATGGAGGCCTACGCCAACCAGTTCGGCCGCGACCCGGGTACCGGCTTCGTGCGCAGCACCCTGGACAACGTCGGCGTGCAATACGGCCTCCAGGCGCTCAACGCCGAGCAGATCACCCCGGACCAGTTCATCGCCCTCAACGCAGCCATCGGCGGATACGACGCCCAGGGCGCGCCATCGCCCCGGCGGAGCCAAGCGGACCCGCAGGCACTCGAAACCGCCTACCGCGACGACCTCCTCAACAGCATGAGCCTCGGCCTGCGCAGTACGCCGATCATCGACCACCGCGTCTACATGGACAGGGTGCCGCTCGACGTGCACACCGCCCAGTGGTCCTACGTCGTGCGGGCACGGCTCAAGTCAGCCAACGGCACCACGGCCAACCACGTGATCATCGAAAGCCAACTGGTCATGGCCGCGACCCAGACCGCGGACACCTATGTACTGGCGTCGATGGACCGCTGGCTCACCGCCATCACGGCCGACACCTCCACACGCGGCAAGCAGGCGAAGACAGCGGCGAACAAGCCCGCCGACCTCTCCGACGCCTGCTACCTGACTCCCGGCAACCGCGTCCACACCACGCTGACCTACCCAGCGAGCGGACCGTGCGCCGCCGACTACCCGATCGGCTCGGACCCCCGGATGCAGGCCGGCGAGCCGCTGGCGCAGACCTGTGCCCCGCGGACTGATGCTGATCACCTGCACCTCGGTGCCCGCCGCCTTCCAGGAGGCGCGTTGCCGCCCGATGCCGTCGGCCGCTTGGTTGAGCTGGGTCTTGCTGTACTTCGCCTGCTGGACCCCTAGGGCCACCTGGCGCCTGTCGGCCTTGGAAAGGTCTTTCATCGCCTTGTCGAGCAGGGCGCGTCCGCGGGTGATGTCAGTGGCGTACACGGTGACGCGCGACGCCTCCATGTCGCTGTAGGAACCGGCATACACGTCGGCGAACTCGCTCGTGTCGCGGATGACTGCGCCGACCGCAGCGGCCACGCCTATGGCCGCCGTCTCCACAGGGGCTCCGGTAGGAGGCTTGGACAGCTGTGCGCCACCCGTGCTGTCCGGTGCGGCGTCGGCCTGCGGGCCTAGAAACACAAAGAGCCGCGGCAACAGCGATGACAAGGGGGGGAAGTTCGGCGTGCACGCCGAACAGAGGACTGGTCCATCAAGAGGCATCAGTCGTCGAAGGAATGCCCTGGCCTGGATGAGGATGGCAACAACAGCATCTGCAATCCAGATAGTTGACCTCTCCCGAGAGATCAAATACCTCAATCAGTCATTCGCGGGCAGTCCGCGCAACTGATGGCGCCGTGCGGCCCACTCCTCGGCTTGGCTCTGTTGGTGATCTTGGAGCTGTCGGCGTCAGGTGCCCAGGGTTCCCCATGACTTCGGCCGAGCAACCACGCCCCGACCCCGGGCCTCGACACACCCTGACACACCATCAATCTCGTAAGAGCGGTTGACCGCGCCGACCGACGTTGGCTTCCCGGGGTACGTTCGTCCCCAACGCCTGAGGCCGGTCGATAAGGCAGCCCTCGTCAATACGTTGATTCTATTGACCCAATGCAATGCACATGTAGCGGTTGTGGAGGATTTGAAATAGGGAAGTATGGGGGAGTGGGCGGCGTACTCAAGGCCGACGGCGCGTGCCGGATCCGAGCAGCTCCACAGATGATGCCGTCGTGTACCGAAGCCACGCGTAGCTCCTCTACCGAGGCGGCCGCGTGGGCGGAAGCTCGGGGCGCGGAACGAGGTCGGGCCATGGTCTGGGCCATTGGCACACTTCCTGAACTGGTCCTGCGAGCTCAGTTCATCGGAACCCCTCGCTCGATTCGTGCACGATCGCGTAGTCGATGAGGTGTTGCTGGGCTTGATCCATATTGTCAGGCCTCTGATATCAGGGGTTCAGCCTCGGACGGATGATGCTCGTCCTGGATGGCAGGGGAAGAAGAACCTGCGCCCTCGCTGCACGTTCACGCCAGGAGTTCAGGGCCGAGATCTTCCATCTGGGTCTGTCGCATGCTGCCACCGTGCGGCTTGATTGAGACCTGTTGGAAGCAGGATCGGGAGCCCTAGCCTGGCTCGGCACCGGATCCCTCGCAATAGCGACCCACACCTTTCGCAAGGAGGCGTCATGCGCGATCAACACCACGACGAACTGGGAGAGCCGCTCTTCCCCACGGCCGTCGCCGGAACCAACGGTGTCAGCCGTCGAAGTCTGCTGCGGTGGGGTGCATTCCTGGCCGCCGGAGGTGCGGGCACCCTGGTTCCGGCCGGCATCGCCAGGGCCGCCACCAGTGGCACGTCCGGGCAGAAGGTGACGACGACCTACCAGGGAAATTCACCGTCAGGGTTCGACCAGTGGTCGTCTGTCGACATAGCCGTTCCAGCAGGTGTGCGGCGAATCTCTGTCAGCTATTCCTACGATCGGCTGGCAGGCGTGATGGACATCGGTATTTTAGGGCCGACCGGATTTCGCGGCTACTCCGGCAGCGCCCGTTCGGAGTTCACCCTGTCCGCTGCAGACGCCACCACAGGCTATGTTCCCGGGGGGATCCAACAGGGCAAGTGGTCGATCGTCCTGGGGCCGATGGTCGGCGATGTGCAAACCGGAATGAGCTGGCAGGTAGACGTAACCCTCGAATACGGCGACCGTCTGCCCGACATATCTCCTTATGACATGCTTCCCACGAAAATCCCGAACACCGGTTGGGGCTGGTACCGGGGTGATCTACACATGCACACCATCCACTCCGATTCCCAGCGCACGGTTGACGAGCGGGTCGGCGACGCCATCGCCGCAGGACTGGACTTCATCGCCATCTCCGACCACAACACCAGTTCCACCGGAGTGTCCTGGCGGGGCAACATCCCCGGCGGCCTGTTGGTGATCAATGCCGAGGAGGTGACCACTCGGCACGGGCACTGGCTGGCGGTGGGCATCCCCCAGGGCAAGTGGATCGATTGGCGGTACAAGCCCTCGGAGGGCACATTCGATGCCTACGCCCAGCAGGTGCGCGACCTCCGAGGCATGGTGATCGCCGCTCATCCCCTGACCCCGGCTCGCGGTTCCTTCTGGGAGTTCGGTCTGGGGCTGGACAAGGTCGACGCCATGGAGGTGTGGAACGGATCCGGCGGGACGGGTGGGCAGCCCTGGACGGGCGACGACGAGCTCAACCTCATCGCCTGGCACGTCATGCTGTGCGCGGGCAAGCGCGTTCCCGCGCTGGGTAACAGCGATGCCCACTCACTCGGCGATGGCACGGTGGGCACTCCTCAGAACGTGGTGTGTGCCAACACCCTTTCCACGGCCGCGCTGCTGGACTCGATGCGCAGGGGCAGGGTGTACGTGGCGGAGTCCTCCCAGGTGACCGTGGACTTCGCTGCCAGCGCCGGGGGGAAGACCGCCGGCCCTGGTGAGGTGCTCCCCCTGGGCTTCTTCGACGCCGTTGACGTGGTCGCCAAGGTCTCTGGCGCGCCGAACACCGTGGCCACCCTCATCACGGAGTGGGGCGTCATGGCCTCCATCCAGATCGGCGCCAGCGGTAGCGGCGAGCTGCGTTGGCGCGGCTGGGGCAAGGCCTCGATGTTCGCGCGAGTGGACGTCCGGAGGATGGTTCCAGCATGGACCGTGCTGAGCCAGATGGTTGCCTTCACCAACCCCGTCTGGTTCTACGGCACCCCCACTGTCAACGACCCGAAGGTTCCCGCTGTCCGCCCCCGGGGGCAGGCCACGCCCGAGATACCGTTCGGCACCAGCGGTACCAGCGAGCGGCGGTTGCCGGGTCTGACCGACTACAGCGCGCCCTTCGCCGCGGCCAACGTGTCGATCGCCACTCCTGCGTACGGGGGCCAGAAGACGGCCCTGGCCGTCGGTGACGACCAGAGCCTCTACTTCACATCCATGGGATGGAACGGCCTGTGGGCCAAGTGGCTCCAAGTGCCCAACCCCGGCGGCGCGGCCGACCTCAAGTTCCAGGCATCGGACGTCGCCGGGATGCCCGACGGCTCCACCCAGTACCTCGCCATCGGCACGGACGGCACGCTCTACCACCAGAGCCGCGATCCCGGCATGGCGGGACTCATCGGGCATTTCAGCGGATTCCAGCCTGTGCCTGGGACGGACGGGTCGCCGACGTGGCGGGCCACCAAGGTCGCTGCCGAAGGGATGCCCGACGGCACCACACAGGTGCTGGCTTCAGGCCTCGACGGCAGCCTCTACTTCAACATTCGCAGCGCAAGCGGTGCCTGGGCCGGATGGACTCGCCTGGCCGGCTACGGCGGGGCCGCCACTTTCGCCGGTCCGGCACTGTCCATGGTCGCAGTGTCCGACGGCTCGACCCAGATCGTCGCCATCGGCCTCGACGGACTCGTCTACCACCAGATCCGCTACCCGGACGGGCGGTTCACCGGATTCGTCCGGGTGAGAGGCTCCAACAGCACGACCATGGCCGCAAGCTCGGTCGACATCGCCCTCGACACGTACCACCAGCGGAACTCGGTCCGGCTCGCCATCGTCGGTCAAGACGGCAATATCTGGTACGTCACCCGCACATCTGACGGCGCATGGACCACCTGGCAACAGGCCACGACATCAACCAGCGTCGGTTTCCCCTACGGCCGAGTCGTCGTCACACCAGGCGATGCAGGGGGTAACCGGTACGTGGCTCTTTCCACCGCCTGACTGCGATCAGGTCCGGTTCTGGGGGCGCTCGGGGTCGACACCGTCCCGCACGGAGCCATTCTTGCGGGAGCGACGACAGTCGTGTCGGCGTCGTCACACCGTCGACGACATGACCGTTTGTGAAAGCCGGGCGTCGACTTCAGTCAGTGCGGCAGGTCGGCGGCGAAGGCGGTGACGGCGTCGGCGAGGGCGTGCGGGCCCGTGAAGAAGGGTCGTGGGCTTTGCCGGGGATCTCGACCGGGCGGGCGTCGGGAAGGCCTTGTGCAGGCGGCGGGTCGATCAGGTCCTCCTGCTCCCGCTCCTGGCGCACCCGGCGCTCCCTCCGGTCGCCATGACCGAGCCTGCAGACCTGCAGCTCTACGCCGCGGCTATGTTCGGCTGATGTGCCGTGCCAAGACTGCTGGAGCCTGGACGAAGAGGCACTGTCACGTTGCCGAAAATGGCCTGACCGCGTCAGGAGATCCGGACGCTTCTGAGGTGCTTGACGCGTAATCCTGGAGGCGATGTCGGCGTCACCCCGAAACCCGGGTACGGAGGGCGCGTAGAGGTCGATGCGGGCGCCCGAGGCGAGGTTCGTCTCCCCGTTCGACGGTTCGCCGCCGAGTCCGTCTCAGGGGGACTTCGCCTGCGCAGCGTGGCCGCAGCTGCTCGCGGCTGGGGGCGTGTCGTGCGGCACGGTTCTTGTGCCGGGCTCAGTACCAGCCCGAGGTGGTCTCGTGTGCCCAGGCGCCGTCAGGGGTGCCGTAGCGCTGGAGCATGTAGTGCAGTGCAGCGTTGAGCTGTGTCTGGTAGTCGGTGCCGGCGCGAGGACCCTGTTCGAGCTGGCCCAGGCCCTGTGCTGTGGGGTTCGTGTCATTCACCGCTCTCGGATTCCAGGTGCTCTCCTGCTGGATGACATTGTCGAAGGCATGGGCCTCGCCCGGCTGCCCGGGGAACTGGGCGTTCACGATGTGCTGTGCGTACGCCTGCTCCTGGGCAACCGGCGCCGTACTCGGCACAGAAGCAGCGAAAGCCGAGGGAGCGAACGCGGCGCCGGAGGCAAGGCAACCGGCAAAGCCGAGCAGGACCGTGGCCGTGCGCAACCGAGGGGTCCAAACCAACATGATCAACTGTCTCTCACTGGGGGAGGACGCCCTGCCCGGCGGTGGTGACGCCTTGTGACACCCGGGGGCTGTCCAGGAACGGAAAGAACCGGAATCCCTTCCAGCTGCGGCAGCTCATCGACTTCCGCTTCCGTTCCCACCCCTTCACACAACCCCAAGCGTCAACGGTGCGCACCCACCCGTCCGGCCCGTCCCCGGCCCCTCCTCCCACCCCCCAAGCAGCCCCCCTCCCGACAAGCCCGATATCCGCCACTTCACCCCGAGCCGCTTCTCTCAGGGGGTGTGACCAGCACCAATACTCAAAACTCGCATCCGCTGCACCCACCCGCCCCTCCTCCGACCAGGGGACCGGGAGGCGGGGTGCGTGCCTTCGCTATCGTGTATCCCGGTGACTGGGCGTGCCCGGCTCGACGCCTTCCGCTGGCTGACTCCACACCCGCCGCAGACAGGAAACTCCCGGCTTGGGTCAGCGGTCGCCGATCGCCTACGAGAACGCCCTCCAACAAACAGCAACCACCCTGCCCAAAGCCGGATGGACGTGTTCCGTCCGAAATCGTCCCGGTCGTCGGAACGTTCGGCTGGCCCGGTGGGCGTCGAGCCTGATGATGTTGATCGCGGTGGCGGAGAAAGCAGCTTACGGTGTGTGATCGCTTTGGCGGCGATCAAGGCAGTTCCTGGTCTCAGGGATCACACTCGCATCCTCGTCTGCGCCGGGACTGCCGGATCGGTCACGGTGGGTAACCGACTGGGATGCCGGTGGTGTGGGTGGTGCGCTGTCCCCGTGTTTCCACCATGTGGCTGCTGCTGGGACCGATCCGGTAGGGGAGCGACCCCGGCAGTTACCCCGAACAGGATGTAACCGCCTTCCGCGGGGGCGACCGATGTAGTCGGTCAGCAGGCTGGGAGTGTTTCCCTGGTTGTGGCCGAAGCCTTCAGTGAAGATGGCGGCACGTGGTTCGGCTGGAGTGGCCGTGGTCTTGTCCGACTGGCCCGGGGCCTCAGGGGTGGGTAGCGGTCCGGAGGCTGCGGCGGGGGTGCTGAGGATCGCGAGGATGCATGCGGTGAGCGCGACTGCGCGCCGGACAGTCCGGTGTGGAGGCATGGACTGTGTGTTCCTTGCTGATTTTCGGCACGGCGACAAGTCCTTTCTGCGCTCAACGGTTATCGGCGACTACCGTGTCAGCGCGTCTTGGAGCTGATCGCTGCGAGACACAGTCATCGGAGCATCGTGGAGCAAGATCGGCCTGCTGGGATCGGCTGGCTGGCGTCTCTCGTGCCTCTATCGGTTGACAGTGCCAGCGCCTGTTGGCCGAACGCGCCAATCGAGGCCAGCCCGCGCAGAGCGCGGGGGACCCGCCCAACGGGCCGTACGCCCGGACCCCGTGAAACGGGGTCACCTCCCGCGCGCAGCTCGGGAGTCCCTGGGGCCAGGGCTAATTCAAAGTCGATGCCTGGGGAGCTGTGGGGAGCTCACAGTCACCTTGTCCGGCGGTCTGGGACGATCTTTGGGCTGTCGGTGTGCGGGATAGGTGGGGTTCGTGTCGTTTGTGGCGCCGTCGTACGCGAACGCGCTGCGCCGGCGGCGCCCGCAGCCGGCGACAAATGGCACCTGGACGAGGTCTTCATCAAGATCGGCGGGGTGCAGAAGTACCTGTGGCGGGCCGTCGATGCCGACGGCAACGTCCTCGACATCCTCGTCCAGAATCGACGTGACAAGGTTGCGGCCAGCCGTTCCTTCCGGAGACTCCTCACCTCCACCGGGCGGGGTGCCCCCGGGTGATCGTCGCCGACAAGCTCGCCTCGTACGGGGCGGCGCATCGTGAGGTGATGCCCTCGGTGGAGCACCGTGCGCACAAGGGGTTGAACAACCGGGCGTAGCCCCAGCCGCTACCGCTTCGAAATGAGGGTCCGCTTCGCGATCTGGGACCAGATCACCGGGGCCGCCGGCGTACCCACCACCGTCTGAGCAGCAGACCGCCCGCGGCCTCTTCCTGCCCTCAAACAATCACACCCCAGACAACGTGACAGTGCCCCGGAGTGAAGGCCCCAGCCCCGCCGGCGCCAGCACCCATACAGTGCCGGCGCTGTGGGCGAGGCCGGAGTTGAGGAGAGATCGGTAGCCGCCGTCGATGTGCTGCTCTCCACCAACGGAGGCAGGACCGGTGCGTCTGGCAGCCGCCGAAGAGCTGGCCACCGCGAGGAACAGCGGAACCTCGCCGCGGACACTTCGCGGGCCACTAGGGGGCAGATCCTCCGCGGGCCACTCCTCATCCACCCTCTGGCGGACCTGCTCCAGGTGGGAACCATTATCGGGGCGCGTGGCCATCAACCTGCCCAGAGCACTGACGGCCGTAGGGCGACCCGCGTAGGAGGCTGCCACGGCCTGCCGCAGCTCAGGATCCGCAGCGGCTGTGGTCCGAGCGGCGGGGCTGTCGGCCGGGGACGGGACGGAGACCTGCTGGACGGCGGCCCGCAGCGCGGCCGTGATTGCCTGCCTGCGTTCGGGATCAAGAGGAACAGGGCGCCGGCCGAGGTGCCGATCACCGGCATCGGGTCCACGAATGGTTGTGCGAATAAAAATCCGGGCGAGGCGCGGTGTTGACGCTCCGCGGTGACGGTCGGTGACGTGTCGGTCTCCTATGTGGACGGTTGGACCGACTGCGGCGTGTAGCGTTGGCTGTCGGCAAGCTTCGGATACAAGTCCTTGTTGACGGCGCTTGCGACCGCCTGTATCTCGTCGACTCCCCGCTTGAAGCCGTAGAAGGGTTTCTTGCCCGCAGGGACTCGGTTGTCCTCAGTCAGTACCACCAGGCTCGACTGGTACGGTCCGCCCTTCGGGCTGCTGACCGTACTGATGCTGTTGACCTTCCAGTCGCCGCGGTCGAAGGCGTTATCCGGGCCTGTCATGGATCGCTGGAGCCAGCCGTTCTTGACAGCTGTCGACGCCGCCGCGGGGACCTCGTCCGTGCTTCCCCACCGCTCGTCCGGCCGGACCGAGCGCATGAGGTCAAGGATGTACGCCCGGGACGCGCCGTCCAGAACCTTGTTGTCCGTCCCGTTCAGCAGGTCGAGCAGCTTGAGCTCGTCGGACGCCGTGGTCCGGGTCAGGCCCCAAGAGAGCTGGTCGGGGGCCGGCGTGGTCTCTTGCATCCCGGCCGCGGTGAGGAACGCGCGGAAACTCTCGGTGTTGGCCTGATGGGGGTTCGCGAGGTCGGACAAATCCTTCCACAGTGCGGTGGCGGCCGTGTTGTCCGAGTTCTCGATCATGTTCGTGGCCTCTGCCTGCTGGCCCGGCGTCAGCTTTCCGTGCTCGGCGTACAGCAACGCGGCCAGGATGGAGGGCTTGACCATGCTGGCGCTGTCGTACTCGCTGTTTGCGCGGAACGCGCACTGGACACCGGCCGTGGGGTCGGTGAGGGCGACCGCGACGTACTTGTGGGTGCCGATGGCGCGCGCGATGTCCTTCTGGAGGCTCTTTTCCAGCGGGTGGCCGTACGGAGAGGTCCCCGGGCCCTTGCCGCCCGGCGACGTACAGGTGATGTCCGAGGGCCGGGGTCCATGCGACTGCCCCGCGGCAAACGCCGGGACGGCAACCGCGGCCGCGGCCGCGACGGCGAGGGCACCTACAAGTGCCCGGGCGAGCTTCTTCTCCACAACATTTCCCGTCGTTCGCGGGTCGGGTGAGCGTCTGGGCACAGGGGGCGCCTGGTCGTACACCCACGCTAAGGACGGCATCGGATCGATTCATCGGGCGAGCGGCCCACTGCAGGGGGCCGTCTCCCGTCCACCGACCGGATGTCGCGGCGCGTTCCCGCCCGCCCGCCCGGCGGTCGGAGGGCGCCCAGGTGGAGCCCGGTGGTGACCACGTCACCGAATCACCGAACCCACGCCTGACAGCGATGACGCCGCACCTCGCAAGCCCGGGCAGCCGAGCCTGGAGCAGACTCGGTGACGCTGCCAGTACCGCGATCCGGCGGCGGTCCGGGGGATGGCGCGACGATCCGGTCACGGATACCGACCGATCTGTCGCGCGCGAGCCTTCCGTACGGCAGTGTCGCGTTGTCGGGGGTGTGATTGTTTGAGGGCAGGGAGAGGCCGCGGGCGGTCTGTGAGCAGGCGGGCTTGTCGGTGATGATCACCCGGGGCACCTGCCCGGTCGTGGTGAGGAGTCGGCGGAAGAAACGCCTGGCAGCGGCCTTGTTACGCCGGTTATGGACCCAGGGTGTCGAGGACGTTACTGTCGGCGTCGACGGCCCGCCACAAGTACTTCCACGCCCCGTTGACCTTGGTGAAGACCTCGTCTAGAACCATATATCGCGGGCTGCGGGCGTCGCCGGCGCACGCTGTTGGTCACGGCGCGAGCGTTCTCAGGTGGTGGGCGTGATCAGGTTGAGTGCGTGTTCGGCGTGTGACTGGTAGTGATCGGTGGCGTGGGCGTGGTTGGTCCGGCCGGTGAGGTGGGCCAGGGTGATCGAGAGGTTGCGCAAGGGCGGCCGGGGCGCGTGGAGCGTTGCTGGTAAGGACCCGGCAGGCGTCCTCGCGGAGGGTGGTGTCGCGGATGTGGTGCAGGGATCTGTCAGTGCCCGCGGACGGCGGCGGTGGGTTGGGCAGGGCTGGCCTGCCCGGCTCGCAGGCTGGTGACCGCGTAGACGCGTTCGAGGGTCGCTTTGCCGGTGCGGACATCTCGTCGGCGGCGCACGATCTGTACTGCCTGGAGGGCGTGGAGGGTGTGGGGGAAGGCGAGGCCGGTGATGGTGGCGGCCTTGAGCCGGCGGATCCCGTCCCGACCATGGCCGGCGGTGCGGGTCTTGTCCAGCAGGGGAACGTCCGGCCAGGGCAGCTTCTTGAGCCTTCTTCTCCTCGACGAGGAAGCGGGCGTGATCGGTTCGGGTCAGCAGCGCGTCGAACGTGACGGGTGCCGACCAGTTCCAGCGGGGCAAGCAAGGGGCGAAAGGGCGGTGATTTCGTTGCTCTTGGAGTCGACCGGACGCTGGGCGATCACCGTCTTCTCCCCGTGAAGGACCGCAGCAAGCAGGTGGACCGCAGTGTGAGCGTGCGTCCGCGAGCTGCGCAGGGACATGCCGTCCACGGCCAGGGCCCGCAGTCCGTCGGCGGGCTGCAGCTGACCGCCGAGCCAGTCACCGACGGGCCCGGTCCAGAGCGTCGGCGTCGATGCATGTCAGCAGCCGCCCCAGCGTGCGCGCCCCCGGGAGACTCCCCTCCAGGCCGAGGCGGGTCCGGATTTCGGGCGGGGCACCGGCCGCGAACCGGGCGATGGACACCAGCGCGGCAGCACCGCCAAGGACAGCGACGGCACACGGAGGCAACAGCGCGCCGAGACGGTACCGACGCCCCTGCCGCCGACGCGGATCGGCAAGGACCTCCAGCCAAAGTGGGATTGATCTTGTAGGTGTGCTGGTCATGGCAGTGTGACGGTGTCCGGCGGAGGCGCTACAACGCAAGGAAGCTCCCGTGATGCGGGTGACCTTGCCAAGTCGCCTGCGCCAACGGGAGCTTCGATGTGCCGTCAGTCTGCCAGCATCTGTCTGATCAAGTAGCCTTCGCGTCAGCACCGCGGGCTGGTGCGTCGCCGGGAGCACCGTGCACACGAGGGTTGAACAAACCGGGCGATAAATCGCACCGGCTCGGCCTGTTACTTCTGGTCACGGTCACCGCGGCGAGCGTCGCCGACAACGAGGCCGACAAGCGCTCCTGACCCGCACCGCGGCCGCCCATCCCAAGATCACCAAGGGCTGGGCCGACGCCGACTACAAGAACCGGCCGTCGAACGCGGCGCGAAACTCGGCATCGACGTCGTCCCCAGAAACACCCAGGTCAAGGGCTTCTCCGTACTACCCCGACGCTGGGTGGTTGAACGGACCCTCGGCTGGATCATGATGCACCGCCGACTCGCCCGCGACTACGAGACCAAAGCCTCACACTCCGAAAGCATGATCCGCCTCGCCGCGATCTCCACCCTCGCCAAACGCGCAACCGGTGAAATCACCCCGACCTGGCGAGACGCATAAACCACAACCACCTACGAACTACATGAACCAGAAGCCTCTTAGCGCCAGTCGGCCCGTCAGCAGGGCGGATATGGCTGGTCGTCAGGCCTTGCCGCAGTCACGATTGCTGCCTCTGGCCGCGGCATGGGCGTCCCGTCGGAGAGGATAGGCTCCACCGGATCTACGATCTCCCCGAGCTCAGATTCCAGTTCCCCGGACGACATCACCGACACACGGTTGGCCGGCGCCGGAACGAGAGTCCCCGCCTGCCTGACGAAATTCACGAAGCTTTCGAAGTCCCGCTGGTGGGTGAACGGTTCCTCGAACTCGGTCAGAGCGGGATACCCATCCGCCCCAAGCAGAGTGTAGGCCAGCGTGGCGAGCCGGTAGCGCTTCTTCAGGCCGAGGCGCTTGCCATCGATGTAGACGTCGTAGGGGTCGACCCGATACCCCACCCCAGCAACCGAGTTGAAGCTGTAGCGTACATTCTTGGACACGGCGAACGGGGCGTACTGCATGCCTCCGCCCTCCTTCGTCGTCCACTGTTGTTCCAGGGCGTCGTGGATCTGCTGTCCGGTGACCCAGACGCTGACGACCGGGTCGCCAAAGCCCACACCCCGCCAGGCATGCACGAACTGGACGGCGCCGTTCGTGGCTGCGTTGTAGACGAGGTCTCCGGCGATGACTGTCTGCCCGATCGTGGGGGCGATGGCCACCATCGCCAGCTGCGCCGGCACGTTCGGGTAACGGTTGCCGTTGAAGTTCTTGTCCGTGGGCTGACTGCCGGCCCACAGGGCCCAGTCAGCGACAAGGTCCCCCATGGTGCTTTCCCCGGCAGCGTTCCGCGCGCGGAGGAACGAGCCGCTTTGCCTGCCGATCGTCGAATTAGCCCGTGCGGTCGCCTGTACGTTCCAGTAGGACACGACCTGCTGCATCTCAGGGTCTGGCGCGATGCCGGTACGCGTATTCGGGTGGTTCGTGGACACCGTCAGCTCTCGCACCACCTTCCCGGTCCGCGGATCCAGCTTGAGGTTGATCTCGTTGATGAGCTGGCCGTAGCATCCGGCCTCCACAAAGGGCCTGGGGACCCCGTTGGGGTCGGGCAGCATCATGTTGAACCGGGTGTGCCAGTGGCCGGTGACGATAACGTCAATGTCAGGCGAGGCGTGCAGGGCGAGCTCGTAGGCAGGTCCTGAGGGATTCCGTCCGGCGTTGAAATCAGCGCCTGCGACCGCCCCATCGTGCATGCTGAGCACGATCGCGTTGATTCCACGCTTCTTGAGCATCGCGGCCAAGCGGTTGACGGTCCTGATCTCGTCACGCGTCTTCACCGCGGGCAAGTAGGCGGTGCTACTGACCTCCGTGCCGATGGCTGTCAAGTGGATGAAGGCGATGGGGATCTTCTTTCCCCCGGGCCCGGTGACGTGCCGGATGTTGTATGCCGGGAGCACGTCGGCACCATCCCTACGCCACTCCACGTTCCCCGTGTAGTAAAGGAAGTCCGCCCCACGGAACCGGTGACCCGTCGAGTCGATGAACGACGTGTCCTGACCCACCACGGGAAAGGGGATGCCCTGTTCCATGTGCCTCGTGATCATGGCGGGGGACTTGTCGAACTCGTGGTTGCCTGCTGTGGAGAAATCGAGCCCCATCAGGTTGAGCGCCTCGATGGTCGGCTCGTCAGCGAAGACCGCCGTATCGAACTCCCACCCTGAGAAGTTGTCGCCGGGACTGAAGAAAATGGAGTTCGTCCTGCCGTCCCTGAGCTCCTTCAGATGTGCAGCCATGTAGGCGACTCCGCCGACCGTGTAAGTCTGGCCGCCGTTGCCGTGGATGGTGGCGTTGCTGCCCGGCGCCGCGGCCAGGTAGCCGTGCAGATCCGTGATGTTCACCAATTGGACATCCACGTAGCCGTCGGCCTTAGTGACGTCCCGGGCGTCGTCCGACGCGTACGCAGGGACGCCAGTCGCGATGCTGGCACCGACGGCACCCATGGCCGTGAGGAAGGAACGCCGACCGGCACGGACGTCGTTCCAGGGCTTGACCGCTTCCAGTGAAGTCATGAAGCCGACTATCTCGTGCCGGACATCACCCAACGGGCTTCGTCAGGTGTGGCCTACTCACGTTCCCTCGGACGGCCTCCTCACACACTGGCCCTCCGAGCAATCAGGGGCCATCCCAAGGAAGCAACGGGATACGCGATCCTCTTTGCTCCAGCTGGGAGAATGCGAGACACGGGAAGAAAGTAGCGACAATCTGGGTGCTCGGATTCGCCCGACGGGCAGAAGGCCGAAGAAACGTACCGGGACAAGACCGGAGTGCCAAGATCTCCCGGAGACGCAGTCGGTAGTCCTCGTGGGGAACGGGTCAGTCCCGTGTGTGCTCGCATGAGACCGGCCGGCCAGCTCGGCGGGACTGTGGGTCTGTCCAGTAAACGGTGTAACCGTGGTTGGCTCGTGGGTCAGATGCGGTTGTTGGTGAGGCGTCCGTCGAAGCGATGTCGAAGGCTTGGAGGGCCCACTTCCAGAGGGTGGTCCAGCGATTGCGGCCGGCGCCGGTCGGGTCCAGGGACATCACCACGAGGTAGACACCCTTCAGGGCCGCGTTCTCCGAAGGGAAGTGGCCGCGGGCACGGACCGCGCGGCGGATCCTGGCGTTGACGGACTCGATCGCGTTGGTCGTGCAGACGATCCGGCGGATCTCGGCGTCGAACTGCAGGAACGGGACGAACTCCGGCCAGGCGTTCTCCCATAACCGGACGATCGCCGGGTACTTCTGTCCCCATTCCTCGCAGAACTCGAGGAACCTGCTGGTGGCCGCGTCCTCGGTCGGAGCGGTATAGACCGGCTTCAAGGCTTTGGCGATCTTGTCCCAGTCCTGGCGGCCGGTATGGCGGAACGAGGCCCGCCGCAAGTGAACGACCCAGGTCTGGACGACGGTCTGGGGCCAGACCTCGCCGACCGCGTCGGCCAGGCCCTTCAGCCCGTCGCAGACCAGCATCCAAGACGTCCTCGACGCCGCGGTTCTTCAACTGCCAGCCGGCGCGAGGTGAGGTCGATGACGGTCGCGAGATAGGGCGGCTTCGCGCCACTGACCGGCAGATAGGTGATGACGCCTACGTACGTCATGTTCTCCTCGGATGCGGTGAAGTCATGTCCGAGCACATCCGGTGCCTTCGCCGCGGTCTGGTCCGCGACGGTGGTGCGGTGCCGGCGGCGCAGACGCACCCCCTCGAGCCCGATGGCCCGCATGATCCTGGCGACGCGCTTGTGGTTGACCGCCGGGCCGCACTCGTCGCGGAGTTCGGCGGTGATCCTGGGGGCTCCGTAGGTGCCGTCGGAGTCCTGGTGGACCTTGCGTATCCGGGCAGCGATCCCGGCTTCGACGCTCTGCCGGGCCGCTCTCGCAGATGCGGTGCGGCGCCAGTAGGAGAAGCTTGAGCGGGCCAGGCCGAGGATGGTGCAGAGCCGCTTCACGTCGTGTCGGTGCTGGTGGTCCTCAACGAGCTGGCAGCGGTTCAGGAGCCGTAATTCAACTACTGCCTGAGTTGATGTTGTTGTCGTGGTGTTCGATCACGTGCTTCAGAGCTTCAAGCGTTCGTGGCGGGTGCGTTCGTGAGGTGAGGGTGGGAGTGAGATCGTTTCCGGCGAAGGCCAGCAGTGGCCTGCTTGTCTTGGCGTGGTAGCTCAAGGTGTTGCGGTCGTAGCCGAGGATCTTGCCCATCAAGGTCAGGGTCACGGTGTTGCGGCTTCTGAGCAGGGCGACCAGGATGCGGTGGAGGTGGTCGAGGATGCCGAAGCCGGGATTACGACCTCGCCGATCTCGCCCCTCTCTTTGGCGTTGGGCTTCGGCAAGGACTTGGCGGCACGGTTCGAGCCTGAGGAGGAGCTCGTCAAATTCTTCGCGTGTCAGGCCAGTCAGAACGGGATGGGCGAGGAGAAAGGTGGCCTCGGCCGGGATCGGCGGTCCCGACTCGTCGTATGGGCCTTCTGAAAGAATCTGGTCAGGGGCTCGTGGGGCGATGGTGTAGTTCCATTCGCCGTGGAAGTCGTCTCGTCTGACGCGCCGGTCGACGCTCTTGCGTTCGGCCCGGGAGAGGACACGGCCGGTGGGGTAAGCGTTCTCGTCGAGTGCAGCCGTGACGGTCAGGCCGGCGCTGGTGCGGGTGCGGGTGGCCGAGATGGTCTCCAGCAGCACTTCGTAGCTGGTCAGAGGTTGCCCGCGCAGGCTGTGGGTGATCCGGGAGAACAACCGGTGTTCGACTTTGTTCCATTTTGAAGTACCCGGTGGAAAGTGCATTACGGTGATGGCCAGGCCGGACTCATCAGCGAGGCCGGCCAGGCCCATCTTGAACAGGCGGGAGTCGGCTGAGTTGGCCCCGCCGGAGTCCGCGGTCACCAGCAGACGGTCCGCTGCGGGATAGTCCCTGCGCCCCTGGGCCTTCCACCAGCGGCGCAGGGATTCCACCGCGAAGGCAGCGGTGTTCCGGTCGGTTCCCACGTTCACCCAGCCGCTGTCGCGCCCCAGATCGTAAATGCCGTACGGGATGGCGAGCGGGGTATCGGGTCGGATGAAATCGTGGTCGGGGGCGCTGATCGGCTCGCCTTTGGGGCGGTAGGTGCGGCCGGGCCGGGCGAAGTCACCAATCGGTTCCTTCTGCTTCGCATCCACGCTCACCACCGGCAGCCCTTCCTCCGGGAAGCGTTCGGCGGCGGTGTTGATGTGCCGGAACTGCGCGTCCCGGTCGGGCACCTGGCTGCCGGCCCGGGTCTTGGCCATGCCCTGCAGACTGAAGCCCCTTGCCCGCAGCAGCCCGCCGACCACCGGGGCGCTGACCGGATGTCCCGCATCACCGAGCTCCCGTGACAGATCCCGAAGCGAGGCAGTGGTCCAGCGCAACGGCGATACCGGATCACCTACCACCCGCGGCTCGATCAGCAACTCGAGAGCCGCCACCAGCCCAGGGTCACGCTCGGCCGCAGACTTCCGTCCGCCGCCGGGTCGGCGCACCCGTCCCAGCGCCTTCGCTCCACCCGCCAGTTCTTCACGCCCCCGCGCGATGGTCGACTCAGAGACCTCCGCCAGCCTGGCCACGGCCCCGGTTCCCCCATGGCCCAGCGCCTCGGCCTCGGAAGCCAGATACAGACGGCGCTGCCGCTCATCCAGATGCGGTAACACCGCCGCGAACTTCACATCCAACATCACAAGGACTTCATCCGTAATCGCCATACAAGGCAACTATCATACGAAACCAGGTAACTTGCCCAGATCAAGCAATAGTTCCCTTACGGCTCCTCACCAGCGCGTCTCCGTCGCGAAATACCGGGCCGCCTTGCGTAGAATGTCCCGTTCTTCCTCGAGCTCACGGATCCTCTTGCGGGCGGCGGCCAGCTCCGCCTGAACGGCGTCGCCGACGGCCTGCGAGGTGGCTGGCGGTGCGGAGTGGGCGCCAGGTCGGCGGCCGTCGGCGGCCCGGATCCAGTTCCTCAGCATCTCGGTGTTCACCCCGAGATCATCGGCGACGGACTTGATCGTCGCTCCCGGCCTCGAGCGGTACAACGCGACCGCGTCCGCCTTGAACTCGGCCGGGTAATGCTTCCCTACGTTGTTCTGCGGGACAGGGCGAGCCCTTCGTATGGTTCTCCCACCCAGGGGCGACGGGCGTGGCTTGTAATGCTTTGCCTTCGATGGCTATGGATGATTGGCCGCCCGTCGCCCCACGACGACTCGGCTGCCAATTAGGAATTGCGAATGATCGCACCGTAGGGAATCGACAGCGAGGTCGTCCGTCGGGAGGTACCAGCACCCAACCGTACGGAGGCACCACATGGCCGCGATCTGGGCCGGCATCGACGCGGGAAAGACTCATCACCACTGCGTCGCGATCGACGAGAGCGGCCGTCAGCTGTTGTCCCGACGCGTCGCCAACGACGAACCCGAACTGCTAGCTCTCCTCGCAGACGTCCTGGAACTGGGCGACGAAGTGACCTGGGGCATCGACCTGGCCGACGGCGGAGCTGCCCTGGCCATCACGATCCTCCTCAACCACGAGCAAGCGGTGCTCTACCTCTCCGGGCGTGCCATCAACCGTGCGTCGGAGGGCTACCGGGGTGAAGGCAAGGCCGACGCCAAAGATGCAGCCGTCATCGCTGACCAGGTCCGTGTCCGGCGGGATCTTCAGCACTTACGGCTTGGCGATGCGACTGCCACCGATCTCAAGATCCTCACCGGTCGGCGTTTGGACCTGGTCGCCGATCGCACCCGCACCGTCAACCGGCTCCGAGGTCAGCTGACTGGCATCTTCCCTGGCCTGGAGCGGGCCATGGACCTCACCCACACCGGTCCTTTGACCCTGTTGACCGGCTACCAAACCGCCGGAGGCATCCGGCGGCTCGGCGCCGGGCGCCTGACCACCTGGCTCCGCAACCGCAGCGTCCGCAACCCCGACCAGCTTGCCGAGGCCGCCTTCCAGGCCGCCGAACGTCAGCACGCCAGCCTGCCCGGGGAGAAGCTGACCGCTCAAATGGTCCAGACGCTGGCGAAGGACGTGATGACCTTCAACCAGCGCATCGCCGAGCTCGACAAGCTCATCGAGGCCCGTTTTCGCGACCACCGACACTTCGACATGATCACCAGCATGCCCGGAGTGGGCGTCACCCTCGGCGCCGAATTCGTGGCCGCCACCGGTGGCGACATGAGCGTCTTCGGTACTCCCGACCGGCTCGCCGGCTTCGGCGGTGTTGCCCCGGCTCCGCGGGACTCACGGAAGATCAGCGGTAACTTGCGTCGGCCCCAGCGATACAACCGCCGACTTCAACGCGTCTTCTACTACTCCGCCCTACTCAGCATTCAGCACAGCGAGGAGTCCCGCCAGTTCTACGATCGCAAACGCGCCGAGGGCAAGCGCCACACCCAGGCCGTCCTCGCGCTCGCCCGCCGCCGCGTCAACGTCCTCTGGGCTCTACTGAGGGATGAACGGCGCTACGAACCCGTGCCGCCCGTTGGCCTGGAGGCTTGACAAACGGTATTAGGAATCATCCCCACAGGAACTCGGTTCTCCTGGAACATCAAGATCTAAGTGTCTCCGGTGTCCAAAATCCGGGGTCAAGGTCCCCCTGGCCTGCACCCGCCAGGGTGTCCATGCCTTCGGCCTGAAATTCCTCGTGGGGCCGGTCAGAGGGCTTGCAGGCGGGCACCCTTGCGGCGGTGGCCGGCGAGGCTGATCACGGGGGCGGTGCGACCCGGGGCCCGGTCGACAGCGACATCCGGTGCGAGAGAACGCATGAGGACGGGGTGCAGGGCGAGGTCGGCGGGCGTTGTCACGTCAACAGTGCACAGGGCCTTGCTGACCGAGCCGCCCGCCGCGACGGCGACCTGGTCGAGCAGAGCGACACCGGCGGCGCTGTCGTGGACACTCGCGGCCACCACAATGACGGCGATGACCAGGCCAAGGACGTCCACGGACAGTCCCCGCTTGCGGCCGGGCACCCGTTTCGCGGCATCTTTGCCCGTCGTGACCGCGGGGACCCCGGTTGCCGCGCTCCGCCCCGCCGCATCGGCGCCAGCCCCGCGTCACAGCGGGCCCTACGGTCGGCGGACGAGTCCCCGCGTGCCACACCGGCGTGGAACCTGCACAGTGGACTGGGGGACTGAGCGCTGCCGAAGGCGGCCGGGCGAGGGAGACGATGATGGTTTCTGAAGCTCCGATGCAGCTAGGCATGGTCGGACTCGGACGCATGGGTGCCAACCTCGTACGCCGGCTCATGCGTGACGGACACCGATGCGTGGTCAACGACGTCACGCCCGACGCCGTGCGGAGGCTGGAGAGCGAGGGGGCGACAGCCGCCTACTCTCTCGACGAGCTCGTTCAGCGCCTGGAGCCGCCGCGCACGGTATGGCTGATGGTTCCGGCCGGGGTGGTGCAGCCGACACTGGACCGGCTCGTCGGCCTGCTCGAGGCGGACGACACCGTGATCGACGGCGGCAACTCCTACTACCGGGACGACATCAGCCGCGCCCGGGACCTCACCCGGCGCGGAATCCACTACGTCGATTGTGGTACCTCTGGAGGGGTTTGGGGCCTCGAACGGGGCTACTGCCTCATGATCGGCGGCGAAGCCGCGGCTGTCCGAAGGCTCGATCCGCTCTTCCGCACCATCGCACCGGGGGCTAGCAGCGCCGAGCCGACCCCGGGCCGTACGCGCGCTGACGGGACCGCGCAGCAGGGCTACCTCCATTGCGGGCCCAGCGGCGCAGGCCACTTCGTCAAGATGGTCCACAACGGCATCGAGTACGGGATGATGGCCGCCCTCGCGGAAGGGCTCAGCATCATCAAACACGCCGACGCCGGTCTGCGGACGCGCAGGACCGATGCCGAAACGGCCCCGCTGTCAGACCCCGAGGCCTACATGTACGAGATCGACGTGGCAGAGGTCGCCGAGGTGTGGCGCCGTGGCTCGGTCGTGGGCTCCTGGCTGGTCGACCTGACCGCCGACGCACTGGCACGTTCCCCGGGGCTCGACGACTTCGCGGGCCGCGTATCCGATTCCGGAGAAGGCCGCTGGACGGTACTCGCGGCCATCGAGGAGAGCGTGCCGTCCCCGGTGATCAGCGCCTCCCTGTACGAACGGTACGCGTCGAGGGGCCTCGGCGAATTCGCGGCGAAGGTCTTGTCCGCGATGCGCAGCGAGTTCGGCGGGCACGACGAGAAGCCGGGGACGGAGCAATGAGCACGCCAGGAACCACCTGGTCCGCAGCTGCCCCGCGCCCCGACGACCACGTCCTGGTGCTCGTCGGCGCCACCGGGGACCTTGCCCGGCGCAAGCTGCTGCCGGGGCTGTTCCACCTCACCAGGGCGGGCCTGATGCCCGAGCACTTCCGTATCGTCGGCACCACGCCCGCGGCCTCCGCACTAACCGACGAGCAATTTATCGCGCACGCAAGACAGGCGGTGGTGGAGTTCGGGCGCGCGCAGCCCACCGGTGCCGCGTGGCAGCAGTTCGAGTCCGCTTTGTCCTTCGGCGCGGCGGATCCGGGAGCAACCGAGCCGCTCGTGGAGGCGGTACGCGCAGCCGAACGTGCCGTGGGCGGCACGCCGCGGCGGCTGTTCCATCTGGCTGTCCCGCCGGTCGCGTTCGCCTCCGTCATCGAGCTACTGGGCGCCACCGGTCTCGCCCGCGATGCGCGGGTCATCGTCGAAAAGCCCTTCGGGAGCGACCTCGAGTCCGCGCGTGCGCTCAACGCGACCATCCATGCCGTCTTCGACGAGTCCCGGGTGTTCCGCATCGACCACTTCCTCGGCAAGGAGGCGGTGGACAACATTCTCGCCCTGCGGTTCGCCAACGGGTTCTTCGAGCCGGTCTGGAACCGCGAGCACATCAGCCATGTGCAGATCGACGTGCCCGAAGAGATCGACATCCAGGGCCGGGCGCAGTTCTTCGAAGGCACCGGAACCTTCAGGGACATGGTCGTCACCCACCTCTTCCAGCTCCTCGGGTTCGTTGCCATGGAGCCTCCGGTCGTGCTGGACGCGCAGTCGCTGCGAGACGAGCAGGCGAAGGTCTTCCGCAGCATGCGGCCACTCGACCCGGCACAGGTCATCCGGGGCCAGTACCAGGGCTACCGGGCCGAGCGTGGCGTCGATCCCGCTTCGGACACCGAGACCTTCGTGGCCCTGCGGGTCAGCATCGAAAACTGGCGCTGGGCCGGTGTGCCCTTTCAGCTCCGCACGGGCAAGGCACTCGCTGAAAGCCGGCACCGGGTCACGATCGGCCTACGCGTGCCGGTCCTGCAGATGTTCCCGCTCGATGCGCTGGACGCAGGGGAGGGGCGGGGCAACATGCTGGTCATCGACTTCGCCGACCCCGGTTCGCTCACGGCCCGCCTTCTCGTGAAGGAGCCGGGTTCCACGATGCGGCTGGTTCAGGCGGGCATGTCCTTCCAGTACGGCACGTCCTTCGCCTCGGAGAACTCCCTGGAAGGCTACGAGCACCTCCTCCTGGAGGCCATGCTCGGCAACCAGTCCTTCTTCACCCGCTCGGACGGCATCGAACGCCTGTGGGAGGTGTCGGCCCCCCTGCTGGAGGAGCCCCCGCCCGTCCACTTCTACGCCCCCGGCAGCTGGGGACCAGACAGCATCGGGGAGCTGGCGACGCCGCACCGGTGGCACCTGCCCGAACACCGAATCGACGGTTCTTGACGCAGACCAAGGCGCCGTCCAGGGAGTCAGGAGCAGCGAGTGAGCGCGGGTCCGGCTCCGCCCGCGTGCCGGCACCAGCCGCCACCGCTTCGAAATGACGTCAGATCCACCATCTGGAGTACAGGCCGTCGGCGGGCGGTACGCGGTGCCGGTTCGCAGGGGTCGTCAGTTTGAGGGGTCGTTCAGCCGCCGGATCTGCTGGGGCTCGTCGGCCGGCACCACTGCGCTGCCGCGGCTATTGAGTCCCGGACCGCAGGTGTCATCGCGCAGGCCACCAGGCCGGCAGGGCAGAGAGCCGGTAGTGCCCTCCGTCGGCTCCACGCGGATCGGTGAGCGACTCGATCTCGGCAACCAGACTGCGGACGTGACCCCACGCGGCATCCTCACGCAGGGCTTCCGAACAGGACGCCGGACAAGCAGGCGCGGCGATGGGTCGGGGTGGGGGTGGGATGGTCTTCGGGTTGTCCGTGGGGGTCTGTCGTGTCGTCCGTGTCGCCGTCGTACGCGAATCATCGGTATCCGGTCGAGGTGATCTCGCACTGTGTGTAGTTGTACTTCCGCTTTCCGCTCGGCTTCCGTGAGGTCGAGGAGCTGATGCTGGAGCGGGGCGTGATCGTCTCGTACGAGACGGCCGCTGGTGTCTGAAGTTCGGCCAGGCCTAAGCGAACGCGCTGCGCCGGCGGCGCCCGCAGTCTGGCGACAAGTGGCACTTGGACGAGGTCTTCATCAAGATCAACGGAGTGCAGAAGTACATGACCGCAGGCCGCCACCGCTTCGAAATGAGCCTCCGCTTCACCACCTGGAACCACACCACCGGCAGCACCGGCCTCCCGCCACGGCCTGAACCACAGCCCCCACCGGACCTCGCACACCCTGACGCACCATCAAGCGATCCTGGAACTGACAAGGTGACAACGCCCGGCCGGGACCAGGCAGCGGCATCAGCACGCCCTCGCGGCGTAGACGTCGAGGGCCCAGGATCACGGGGAAACTCCAAGAAACGGACACCCCCAGGTGACTACGAGTTCAACCTGAGTAGTACCGGAGGGACAGAAGTCAACAGCGCCCCTTTCTGCGGTCAGGACGTCAACCCGGCCAATTCCGCTGAATGGCCAGGGATAAGCCTTGGGGCGCTGTTCTGTCGCGTTTCACCGCGACGTCCTGCCGATCGGGTGACAGCAGCCCCACCAGAGGCGAGGCGCCACGACAGAAGCCGGGCCGGGGTGAAACCGTGCCGTTTCCACACCGGCACCCGACGCGGCTGGGCATGAAGGGCGAAACCTGCCTCCCACGCCGAGCACGGAGCCGCCCTCCGCACGAAAGGCAGCAACGACATGCGCATCTCCTCGACCGCGATGACGGCCGCGACGGCCGGCATCCTGCTCCTGACCGGCACCGCCGCGGCCGCGCCCACCGGCACGTCCCCCCACAAGGGATGCTCCGAGACGCTTCACCTGACCACGGTTAACGGGACGTTCACCCTCGTCGACAACGGAACGCCGGGAGTGGGCATCGGCGACCTCAGCGTCATCACCGCCGACCTCCTCGAGAACGGCAAGCCCGCCGGCACCCTCGGCATGACCTTCACGAAGATCAAGCAGGACCCGAACGACAAGACCACCGTCGGCGGCGGCATCTTCCAGCTCGAAGAAGGACAGATCGCCTTCTCCTCGATGCAGACCTTCCCCAACAACCAGCCCCCCTCCGACACCAAGAACGCCATCACCGGCGGCACCGACAAGTACGCCAACGCCCGCGGCGAGGTACACGTCGAAAACGGAGCCCCCACCGGAGGCATCTACACGCTCAACATCACCTGCTGACCCGTTACCCGGCCCTAACAGGGCCCCAGTCCGGAAAGTTCGGGGCGCTCACCATCGCATTGTCTTGCGCCGTGGGGTCCTGGGGCCTGCGTCATGCGGCTTGTCGGTACCAGTAGGGCTGGTCAGCCGCTTTCGCCATCACAAGTGGGGTGGGTCTACGATCTACCGATCTGGCTGATGCCCATCATCTTCGTCGGTGCGTTCGCTGCCTTCGGAGCGGCCGGCCTCTGGGCCGGCAGGGCAATGGCGCAGCGGCTCTTCGGTGAGGAGCGACACTGGGCTGAGGTCCTCACCCTCACGCTCCACCTGGCAACGATCTTCTACAGTCTGCTGCTCGCACTGCTCGCAGTCGCGGCGTACGAGAGCTACAGCGAGACACAGCGGACTGTTTCCCGCGAAGCGACGACTCTGAGTGTCCTCTACCGGGACGTCTCCGGTTTCTCGGAGCCGACCCGCTCTACTCTCCAGCAGGAGCTCAAGGACTACACGCACTACGCCGTGGACGAGGCCTGGCCTGAGCAGCAGAGAGGGGTCGTTCCGCGAGAGGGAGTGGCCCGGACAACAGAGTTCCAGAACACCCTGTTGGCCTACAAGCCCGCCGAAGGCGACCGAGCCCTCACTGAAGCTGCGATTGCACAGTTCAACAATTTTGCCGACGCCCGGCGCGACAGGCTCGATGCGGTGACCGACCGCCTCCCCGACCTATTGTGGGCCGTTCTGACCGTTGGCATCCTGATCAGCATCGCCCTCGTCTGGTTCCTCCCCGTCGAGAGCGTCAAGGCGCATCTGTTCATCACAGTGGCATACGCGGTGCTCAGCAGCCTCGTCCTGGCGCTCGTCGTGGCGATGGACAACCCATTCCGTGGGGCATTCAGCGTTTCCTCGGAGGATTTTCAACTCCTGCTGCGGACCTTGATGGCGTCCGACACCCGACAATGAGCCCTTTCCATCCTGACTGATGAGGCACTGTCAGCCAAAGCTGCACTAGACCCGTTCAGCGCTCAACCGTCGCCGATCATGGAGGATTGCACCTGTGACCAGCGAGAACATAGTCACGCCGTCTTAGACCGTGTCCTATGTGGTGAGGCGTCGTTGAGCTTTGCATGGGGCGGGGTACTTGGAGTTGGATTGTTCCGGACGGGCTGTGGGATATCGCGGAGCCGCTGATCCCGCCCTCGAAGGTGCGGGCGCAGGGTGGCGGAACTGCGGATACGCCTGATGAGACGCTGTTCGCAGCGATCATCTACGTGCTGGTCAGCGGATGCGCTTGGCGGTCGCTGCCGCCGTGCTTCGGGATATCGAAGTCGACCGCCCACCGCAGGTTCCTGGTCTGGTCGAGGGCTGGAGTGTGGGGCCGGCTACACGAGGAGATCCTGCACCGCCTCGACGACGCCGGCCTCCTCGACCTCTCCCGCGCAGTCCTGGACTCCGCCCACGTCCGCGCTAAAAGGGGGCGAACTCACAGGTCCGAGCCCCGTGGACCGGGGCAAGCCGGGCTCCAAGATGCACGTCCTGTCGGATGCGAACGGACTGCCCCTCCTCGTCGGCATCAGCGCCGCCAACACCCACGACAGCCTCGCGCTCAAGCCCGTGATCACGGGCCACCAAACGAGACACGACCCCCATCGTGGCCGCTACTTCAAGCCCCGGCGCCTCCACGCCGACAAGGCCTACGACATTCCCCACCTGCGAAAATGGTTACGCGGGAAACGGATCGGGGTCCGTATCGCACGCAAGGGCGTCGAGTCATCGGAACGACTCGGCCGGCGCCGGTGGGTGATCGAGCGGACCATGTCGTGGCTGACCGGCTACCGCCGCCTCAACCACCGCTACGAACGCCACCCCCGCAACTACCTGGCCTTTCTGGGCCTCGCCGCAGCCATCTGCTGCTACAAACGGCTCGTCCGCCTCACCACATAGGACACGGCCTTACTGATCGTTTCAGAATGAGGTTCGGAGTCGCCGTAAGCAGATGATGCTGCAGGCGAGTTGGAGGAGTCCGAGGTGGAGGTCGGCTCGTATCTCGTAGCGGATTCGAAGGCGTTTGAACTGGTGGAGCCAGGCGAAGGTGCGCTCGACGACCCAGCGGGTCTTGCCCAGGCCGGAGCCGTGAAGTGTGCCGCGGCGGGCGATCCTGGGGGTGATCCCGCGGGCCCGGATCAGGCGCCGGTACTTGTCGAAGTCGTAGCCGCGGTCGGCGAAGAGTCGGCGGGGTCGGTGACGTGGCCGTCCTCGAAGCCCGCGGATGCGGGGTATCGCGTTGAGCAGAGGCATGAGCTGGGTGACGTCGTGACGGTTTCCGCTGGTCAGGGAGACGACGAGTGGGGTTCCGTGCCGGTCGACGATGAGGTGGTGCTTGCTCCCCGGGCGGGCGCGGTCGACTGGCGAAGGTCCGGTGTGAGCCCCCCTTTGAGGGCTCTGACGTGCGAGGCGTCGATCGCGGCGTCATCCATGTCCAGCAGCCCGGCGGCCCGCAGCTCGGCCAGGAGGACTTCGTGGAGGCGGGGCCACACGCCTGCCTCGGTCCAGTCCCGAAGCCGGCGCCAGGCCGTCACACCACTGCAGCCGAACCGCTCAGCGGGAACGTCCCGCCAGCTCACGCCCTTGCACAGCACGTAAACGATGGCCCTCAACGCCGCACGATCGTCTACCGGCAGCCGCCCGGGATACCGAAACCGCCTGGCCGGCCGCTCCGGCAACAATGGGGCCACACGTTCCCACAGGTCATCAGGCACGAGATCAGCAGACACACACCAAATCCTGCCGACACCACACCCAACTGCCAAGCCCCGCAACCAATCTCATTCTGAAACGATCAGTTAGGCGGAGGCCGCGGCGGCGGGCGTGGATGACCGGTTTCTGAATGCGCTCGTGGCCCGGGCCCCGGCCGAGGGCATGCAGCTGACGGGCGAAGGCGCGCTGCTCCAGCAGCTGACGAAGCCGCTGCTGGAGTCCGCTCTGGAGGGCGAGATGACGGACCATCTCGGCTGTAACCGGCACGATCCGGCGGGCAGGAACGGCGGCAACTCGAGGAGCTGCAAGCGGTACAAGACCGAGGCTGTCGTGCATGTTCGCGCCCGAGATGCCGAGTGAGAGCGGCAGCCCGTTCCCCGAGCTCCAGGAGCGGGCCGCGGCGTGAAGATGCCCGACCTGCACGCACGGCTCCTCGCCGACGTGCTCGCGCTCGGCTCCCCCTTCCCTCTCGCGCTGACTGGCGGCTACGCCGTGCAGGCTCATCGGCTCTTGGAGCGGGTCAGCCAGGACCTGGACGTTGCCACCGAGTCCGCGACGCCCATGGAAGGGATTGCCCAGGCCGTGCGTGACGGGCCCACGGAACGCGGCTGGCGGGTTGCCGACGTTGAGATCGCGCCGCTGGCTGCTCGTTTCCAGGTCACCGACCCGCTCACCGCCGACGTGTGCGAGGTCGACGTCCTGAAGGAAGTGTTCTGGCGGCCCCTCGCTGACCGAGGCGCTGCCCGCGACTTCCTCGACGTGTACGCCGCTTCCCGAGGTGGACCACTACTGGTCTCGAAGAGTTCGGCCGCCGCCACGCAAGAGGCCGGTTCAGCCCCGAGGACCTCCAGAGCCGCCTGGCCGGCGCCGACTGGATCGACGACGCAGAGTTCACCGCCTACGGCCTGGACGCGAATGCGACGAACGCTTTGTGGGCGTGGGCGCAACTCTGGTTCGGCGACCATGCCCGCCGACTCCGCGATGACGAGGCCGACTGCGACTGACCGATCAGATCTGGCGGAGCTGCGTCCCTCGCCGAGCCTGCGCGGGGCGGAGCGTACCTACGCGATGGTGCTCCCGCCGATGACGGTGCCGAGTCGCGTCCTCGATGCAGTGTTCCACTGCGGCCGGCGGGCCTCGCGCTCCCGCTGGTCTAACGAGCTCGTGCATGGTTGGCGGTGCGACGCCGTGGCTTGATCCCTGATCATGTTGGTGCGGTGGGGGACGGGGCTCGTGCAGCGATCATCAGCGACCGGAGTATGTCCGCGAATGGCGCGGGACGAATAGGCGCGATCTGCAAGAAGAGCGACCGGTCGGGTTCCGGGTCTCCCGATGCCGCTCCGCGGGACCCGGAGCCTTGCCATGATGGCCTCGAAGGCTGGCGCATCACCAGCCTGACCTGCGGTGACGTGGAAGCCCAATGGCCGGGCACGGCTGTCGCCGACCAGATGAACTTTCGTACTCAGGGCCGCGGGAGCGTCCGAGTCCATGATGGTCTGGTTCCGACCGGCCGGGCGCCCCCTTTCCTGGCCCCGGAGGCAGGCTGGTGGGCCCGGCAGACGGTGGAGTCCACCGAGACGGTCCAGCCGATGTCGTTGCCAGCGTCGGCCGTCGTCAGAACGGCGGTGAAGATCCGTTCCCAGGTGCCGTCGACGGCCCACCTGGTAAGCCGCTTGTGAGCTGTCTGGAACGAGCCCAGTTCGTCCGGCAGGTCTCGCCAAGGCGAGCAGGTGCGGTACTTCCACGTGATGGCCTCAAGAGTGCGGCGGTGGTCAGCCCACCGCCGCCCCCGGACCAGATCGGCCGGTATCAGCGGCTCGATCCGAGCCCACATCGCATCAGTAATCACTAATCGGACAGACATGTCCGATCAACTGGCCAACCCACCAAGAGGCACGCCCTAGCTGTGCAGGACGCCGGTACGGGCGGCGATGCCTCGGAGTTCGGGTGTGGTGCGCCCCGAAATGAGAAGGCCGGAGATGAGGCTTTTCACGGCGGGGCGGGCGTGGGTCTCTTGGGGGCCCAATACTCGGCCTGGAGGAGGGCACGGATGCATTCGTCGCGTCGTCCCCATTGGGCGAAGGCTTCCGCGCGGTCGGTGAACTCGTGGCGCACCAGGGGAGTCGCTGCCGACGCGGATGCGGTCGGGGCGGTCAACGCGCCGATCCCCGCTCCGATGCCTGTAGCCGCGGCGGTCTTGAGGAGACTGCGGCGGGCTATACCTGGACCGTTCACGGAGCCTCCGAACCGATTCCCGTAGATATCGCCCTCAACGTACTTGAACAGGACGGTGAAATGTCCCTCCAGGGGTACGGGCTCGTCGCCGAAGCTGCGGGCGAGTACGTCGAAGACGAGCCGGGTGCGCTGCCAGCGCTTGCGCCGGCCACCGAAGTCGGGCCCAACGCCCGCGCGGCGTGTTCGAGCAGCTGGAGGGGCTCGGCGCCGGGGCGTCCTGGGCGCAGGTGAGGGCCTGGAGGCAGAGGGCCCGCCGGAGGGCACTCGTATGCCGGCTGGCCGGCAAAGGCGGGCGGGCGGGAGCTGGTTGCCAGTTCGGCCGGCCACTGGTCCGTGGCCGCCACGAACGCGCTGTGCGTCTGGGCGCGGCGTCTGACCTCCCGAGGCCGTGCCGCCGGGGGCTGGCGAACCGGGCCCGCCCGTGTCTGGTGCGGGGTTACAGCTCGATGGGAGCGGTGTACACGTTGGCGATGACGCCGTTCGCTGTGTACCCGCGGCCCTGGAGGGTGTCGATTTCGTTCTGGGTGCTGGTGTAGATGATGTCGACGATGGCGGGTTTTTGGCCGGCCCGGACGAATTCGTGGAGTGGGGTGGTTCCGGTGGTCGGTGTGATGGGGACGTAGCCGGCGAGGGTCGCGCGGCTCCAGGCCGATCCCAGGGGGAGGTTCGCGTTGTTGCTCAGGCGCGTCACCCCGTCATTCCTGCGGTACGCGTACAGCGGGACGGTGCCACTTCCTTGGAGCGGGGCCCGCAGTCCGTCCGCCGATCTCACGCATCGGCTCGATCTCCAGAGCTCGGTCCCTGATGACGAACGATCCCCGGGACTATTGCTCGACCACTTCACGCAGCTCAGCGACGATCTGCTCGTATCGCTGTTGGCTGACGCTTCCGACCTCGTTGTGATTCTCGGGCATTGGATTTCACCACCCCGAGCGGACCGGGCACGGCTCTCAAGACCCTGACGGGACGCGGTCCGCCGCCCTCACAGCGTCAGACCGGAAAATCTCTGATCGCAACAAACCTCGTGTAGATGAACGGAATTGGAGATAGCGTGACCGGATGGGCGTTCGCCCTGCCGGTTACCGTGACCGTTCGCCGAACGATTCGTTCCGGCTCGCCAGGCCCTCACCTTGCACCGCTCCGAGCAGTACAAGGCATTCGACCGCCGGTCCAACCCGGCGATCCACCCGGACCCACAGACGGTGCACTCCACCATGCCGGCCCCCGTCTCGTACCGCCGCGAGCCGCTTCTGCTGACGACGCCATGACCTGGAACGACAAGCAGAAGGGCGCAACACCGCACCCGGACCGGCCCACGGCGTCAGAGCCTCATCACACCCCCGGCACCAACGCTCACCACTAGGCCGTCCGAGCAGCCAAATCAGGGGATCGCAACACGTACTACGCCGTGAGCCCGCCGCCGGGTGTCAGGCCGGCCTGCGGCGCGGGCGTAGGCCGAACAGGGCGAGCTGTTGCTCCTTCGGGGGCGTCTCCTGGCCATCGGGGGACGCAGCGACCTTCGCGAGGCATCCATCGGGGTGGGGCTCACCCCCACCCTTGACCATGGGAGGTCTTTGCGCATGCTTCGTTCACCGGACTTCACCTCACCACGCCCCTCGGGTCCGACGCCGTGGCGGGCAGCCGGGGCCCTGTTCTCGGCAGCTCTGGTACTCGCCGCGGCCGTGCCCGCCGCGGCGGCTCCGTTTACGGACGGTCCGGCCACGGCGGCGAACACGTACTGTGCTCCGGGCCAGTACCGCCCCGCGCTTGAGCCGGGTGACAAGGGCTGCGGGACTGCGGGTCCTCCGGGGCCCGCCGGTCCGGCGGGGCCCCAGGGTGTGCCCGGCCCTCCGGGAGCGCAGGGCCTGCCCGGAGTGTCGGGGCCTCAGGGCCCGCAAGGTCTCCCCGGTCCGCAGGGTCCACCCGGACCGGCAGGACCCGCCTCCGTGCAGAGGGTCCCCAGTCTCCAGACCGTCACGAACACCGAAGGCGACACCACGGTCACCGCACTCTGCCCTTCCGGAACCAAGGTGACCGGCGGCGGCCATCGGTTCTTTCAGGGCAACTCAACGGTTCGGGCATCGCACCTGGACCCGATGCAGAACGGTTGGACGGTGACGGTCGGGCCTTCGGACACGCAGGCGACCTTCGAAGCGGTGGCGGTCTGCGCCCAGTAGGTCAGGCCCGGATGGGGCTGCGATTCAGGCCGCGGCGGTCAGGCTGGTACTGCTGGTGATGTGGTGTCGGAGGGTGAAGCGCATCGTCATCTCGAAGCGGTACCGGCCTGCAGCCATCAGGTGCCGGTCGCGCCTGTGGCTATGTCGATGATTGGGGGAGGCGTTTGTTGACGGTGCGGAAGGCAGTCCTGACCGAGCCTGTTGATGTTGCTTTGTTTTGACGGCAGTTGAAGTCTTGTGGTGGGACTCTGGGTGTGCTTCTCCTGCTGGGGGTCTCCATGCGCATGCCGAAGTCGAAGGTCGGGCTGTACGCGGCGATCCGTCGCGACCACCGTCCGGGCGGCATTTCGATGCGTGCGCTGGAGCACAAGTACGGCGTGACCTGGTGGACGGTTCGCAGATCTCTGGATTCTCAGTGGCCAGAACCGCGCAAGAAACACCGTCCCCGGACGACCCGGCTGGACCCTTACAAGCGGATCATCGACGGCTTCTTGCAGGTCCTGCTGCTCGCCGGCCGGGGGCAGGAGTCGGTGTTCATCCCGCAGTCGCACATCCCCGGGCGCGGAGGCCGCGGTGGACTTTGGGGACGTGCACATCGTGCTGGCCGGGGTGCCCACCCGCTGCTATCTGTTCCCTTCGGCGGCAACATCATCGAGACCGGCACCGGCTCCTGCCGTCTCGCCACTACCCGCGCCGAACAGCAAGCAGCCGGCTGACCAGCGCGCGACAGTCACCGCTACCCCGGATAGCCGATCTGGTTGATGTCGTCGGCAAGGTCCTCAAGCCGAACCGCGGGGTTCAGAGTCGAGACGACTTCCTGCGTCAGCGGCTTGAGGTCATAGATGTGCTGGACTGCATCCAAGTCCGGTGCCACCTCGTAGTAGTCCGCGGCGAACTCCAGATAGGCCTCGGCGCCACCTTCCAACAGGAGACCGAACAGCCACTCAGCACCGTCCGCGTCTTCCTCGTCCTCGCTCGGCACCTGAACGTCGCCGCACTTCCACTCGGAGTCCGTGACCTCGCGCCACAAGCACACGGTGGCCCGCTGAACACCGTGGGGATCGAGGAAGGCGACCTCCTGGGCGAAGGGCCGCAAGGTCTGCGGCAGCGAGTCGAACAGACCGGGCCATGGCGCCGGGGGCGACACCCGGTAGGCGTTGATCGGTGACTCGTGGGAGGTGGCCTGGGCGTAGACCCCGGGCTCGGAGAAGACGATGACGTGGTTGTTGCCGCTTCCGTCCTTCATCGAGGCCAGCTTCTCAGACGGCGCCCACTGCCTGTCATACGAGTAGTACCGGAATTCCCACCCCGGGCTCAGGACGGCATCCAACATGGCCATTGCCTGCGAGCGGGCACGGACGATCTCGGGAGCAGGCAGCTGCGCGATCACTTCATAGACGGTCACAGAGCAATACAAACGGAAGCCACTGACACCCCCAAACGCCCCCGAAACGCGCCCCCGAAACGACACGGTGCTCTCGGTTCTCGGCGACATTACCCAGCCCGCCCGCCGGCAACCGTTCTCCAAGCTCGTCAACAAACGCTCTCAGGTCTTGGTTCTGGCACATATCTTGGGGAGCGGTCGGGCGGAGCGTCATATCGGCGTTCGATCTCCGGATCGGTGATCCCTTGCGTTTGCGGCCGATGGCCCGTGGCATCATCAGGCCCGTGAGAGGACGAGTTGTGCGAACCCAGGTCGAACGTCTTAGTGGATACCGCCGCGTCCTTGAGGCAAGGAGTCCGGACGTGACCGCTGAGCGTCTGCGTTCGCTCGCGGTCGATGGGGCCTTGACCCCGAATCCTGAACACGGGTTATGCGGCTGGTGTCAGCGTAGTTGGTGTGAGGTGGAGGGCGTTTTCGAAGGCGATCGGTGATCGTTGTCCGAGGCGGGAGTGTCGGCGTCGGGTGTTGTATCGGGTCAGCCATCGGAAGGCGTCGAGTCGGGCTTCGCACTCGTCTGGCCAGCTCTTTCGTCCCTGCAGGGTTTCGCGTTTGAAGGTCGCGTTGAAGGACTCGGCGAGTGCGTTGTCCGCGCTGGACCCGACCGCGCTCATGCTTCGCCGGACCCCTGCTGACCTGCAGGCTTCGGCGAATGCCCTGCTCGTGTACTGCTTGGACTCAACCGGTCGTTGCAACACAGGCCTGTTGGAGCAACAGTACTTGCTCGTTGAGTGCCTCGGCTGGGGTCTTCCAGCCGAGTGTCTTGCGTGGTCTGGTGTTCAGTGCGTGGGCGACAGCTTCGATGTCCTCGGCGGACCAGCGTGAAAGGTCGGTGCCTTTCGGGAAGTACTGACGCAGGAGCCCGTTCGTGTTCTCGTTTGTGCCTCGCTGCCATGGGCTGTGTGGATCGGCGAAGAACACAGGGATACCGGTCTCGATGCGGAACTGCGTGTGTGCCGACATCTCTTTGCCGCGGTCCCATGTCACAGAGCGCCTCAGCTGCTCGGGCAGCGTCGACATCGTGTTGGCGAGTGCGTTCTTCATGGAGATCGCTCCGTAACCGGCCAGGGCGGGGCCGTTCTTCGTTCGGGGGATTGTCCCGAACCCTTCCTCGCGGGGCAGGTGGACCAGCATCGTGAACCGGGTCGACCGCTCGACTACGGTGCCGATCGCGGAACGCTCCAGCCCGATGATCAGGTCCCCTTCCCAGTGGCCGGGAACAGCACGGTCCTCGACCTCGGCGGGCCTCTCGCTGATTAACGCTTCCGGCGTCACGTGCGCCCAGGTCTTCCGGCGTGAACGCGCCCGCGGCGCACGCAGAGCGCGACCGGTTCGAAGACACAGAATGAGCTCGCGTTTCAGCGCTCCGCGGCCCTGAATGTAGAGGGCCTGGTAGATCGCCTCGTGGCTGATGCGCATGGACTCATCATCCGGGAATTCCAGCTTGATCCGGTTCGCGATCTGCTCCGGACTCCAAGCCTGGACCCATGCCCGATCCGCGCGATGCGGCTTGTTCCGTCCCGTCCAGTTGCCTGTTGCAGGACCTGCGATAGCCCTGCCGCATGGCGTGCTGATCTGACCGGACAGTCGCTCCTGGACGTAGGCGTGCAACCGCGGGTTGGCAACGAGCTTTGCCGCTTTCGGGCGGCGTGCAGCCATGTCGGCTTTCCACTGGGCAACGGACGCCCGATAGTCACGCCTGCCGGCTCTCGTGGCCGCGTTGCGCCTCAGTTCCCGGGAACTCGTTCCAGGATCACGACCGACATCTCGAGCGATCTCGCGCACTCCTTTGCCCTGGGCTTTGAGAAGCGCGATTTCTTCCCGCTCGCGAAACGACAGGTATCTGCCCGAAGGCGGCTTCGGATCGAACGGTCGCATGCCGCCACACTGGCGGTACCAGCGCGTCGCGACCGCCGGCGCCACGCCGACGACGGCCGCGGCCTCCTCGGCAAGAAGGCCCTTGGCGATCTCCGTCCAGAACGCCGCCTCGACATGACGCTGGTACTTCGGATGCCCCGGAGACCTCAACTTCGGACGCACCGCCCTGTCCGCTGCCTGCTGACGACGAACCACCCCACACCTCCACGATCACGAGGTGTTGCGACGACCAGTTGAATCCGCCCTGGGCTCCGTGGTCGGTGTGCATGATCGATCCGGCAAGGCTGCCGCGCGTGCGGATCGCTGCGGCCAGGGCGTCGGTGACGAGGTCCGCGCGCATGTGGCCGGCGATCGCCCAGCCGGCCAACCGGCTCGAGGCGGGGTCGATGACGGTCGCCAGGTAGCAGAACTTCCCGCCGTCGATGGGCAGGTAGGTGATGTCGCCGACGTACTTCGTGTTCGGGATTTCGGCGGTGAAGTCGCGGCCGATCAGGTCCGGCGCCTTGGCCGCGGTCGGGTCGGGGACGGTGGTGCGGTGCCGGCGGCGCAACCGGACTCCTTCGATCCCGGACGCCCGCATGAGTCTGGCGACCCGCTTGTGGTTCACCGCTTCTCCGCTCGTCTCGCGGAGCTCGGCGGTGATCCTCGGGGCTCCGTAAGTGCCGTCCGATTCCTTGTGCACGGCCCGTATCCGGACGGTGAGCCTCGCGTCGGCTGCCTGCCGGGCGGCCCGGCCCGTGGCTGTCCGGCGCCAGTAGTAGAAGCTCGAGCGGCTGACACCAAGGATGCTGCAGAGCCGCTTCACGCCGTAGCGGCGCTGATGGTCGGCGACGCACTGGAAGCGGTTCACCAGCGCGTCTCCCCGGCGAAATACTTCGCCGCTTTCCGCAGGATCTCGCGTTCCTCTTCCAGCTCACGGACCTTCTTCCGCAGAGCTGCGTTCTCTGCCTCCAGCGGGGCCGGCGGCTGGGCCGGTTCCTGCGTCCGGCGTCCGCGGGGCCGACTCGCTCCGGCCGCCCGGACCCAGTTCCGCAGCGTCTCCGGGTTGATCCCCAGATCGGCGGCGACCGACGTTATCGTCGCCTCCGGCCGCGACTCGTACAGCGCGACCGCGTCCGCCTTGAACTCCGGCGGGTAGTTCTTCATGACCACGAGATGTCCGTTCTCAGATCCTCAGGATCCAGTGTCTCGTGTGTGCAAAATCAGGGGTCAAGGCCCATGAGATTCGACCGGTGCGGCTGTGGACGGCGCAGTCCCCTGGCACCGCCTGATGCATTCGATCGGCTCGCACGGGACATGGAATCGTCGGTTCAGTGGAATGCGCTGATCAACCCAAACCTGCCGGACACCGCACTGCGCCGGCTCGCAGATCTGTGGGCGAAGGAGGCTGGCACGAGATGGTTCGTTCTTCGCGAACGCATCGTTCATCACCCCAATGCCTCGGACGCCCTGCGGGCGGAGCTCGTGGCAGTCGGAGCCTGCAGTTGCCCACGTCCGTGCGGGCTGAACGTTTATGCGCGGCAGACTTCGATGGTGGCCAAGTAGGGCCGCCCAGCCCGTATCAGCACGTTGCGGCGTTTGAGGTGCCCCGAAGTTCTCGGACAGGGGCCCAATAGGGTTGTCCTGTCAAGGGAATGAGGAAGCACGAAGTGGCACCGCCCAGCAAGTACACCCCGGAGTTCCGCGAGGAAGCAGTCCAGATCGCGCTCCGCTCCAGCAAGACCGTCTCGGAGACAGCCCGAGAGCTTGAATTGAACCCGGAGACACTCCGGGGCTGGGTGAAAAAGTTCCAGAAACGGCGTGAGCCGGCCGCTGACGCTGAGCTGACGGTGAGTGAACGCGCCCGGTTGAAGGAACTCGAACGCCGCATTCGCGAAGTCGAGATGGAGAACGCCTTCCTGAAAAAATGCGCGGCGTACTTCGCGAAGGATCCCCGGTAGCACGCAAGTACGAGTTCATCGAAACGATGCGACTCGACACCGCGGAGTACGTATTTTCTGTCGAGTTCATGTGTGAGCGGCTCGACGTGTCCAAGTCCGGCTACTACGACTGGCGACGCCGTCCTGATTCTGCGACGGCTCAGCGGCGCGAGGAATTGAAACTGCTCGTCAAGAAAGCCTTCGAGGTGTCCGACAGTACGTACGGATACCGGCGCATCCGCGCCCAGCTGGCGCGCTGGGGGCACGCCGCCGGCCTGGAGCTCGTGCGCCAGCTCATGCGTGAACTGGGCCTGATGCCCTGCCAGCCCCGCCCGAAGCGGTTCAGCCTGACCCAGGCTGCGGCGGGCGCAGTGCCCGACCTCGTCGGCCGGAACTTCACCGCCGACACCCCGGGTGAAAAGCTCGTCGGAGACATAACCTACATTCCGACTGGCGAGGGCTGGCTTTATCTCGCGACGGTCATCGACTGCTGCACGAAGGAAGTCATCGGGTATGCGATGGACGACCACTACCAGACGCCTTTGATATCCCGGGCCATACGCAACGCAGCCCGCAACAGGAAGCTCACCAAGGGGGCAATTTTTCACTCCGATCGCGGAAGTAACTATATGTCAGCCGAGTTCGGGAAGGCGCTGAACCGGCTCGGCCTCCGCAGATCGTCTGGGCGCACCGGGATCTGTTTCGACAACGCGATGGCCGAATCGTTCTTCGGAACTCTGAAGAACGAGCGTGTCTCACGTGTGACTTACCTGACCCTCGAGGCCGCCCGGCAGGACATCACTCGCTACATCGAATTCTGGTACAATCGCAAACGCCTTCACTCGGCTGTCGGTTACCGGCCTCCGCAGGAAGTCCACGCCGAGTATGCAAGGTTGCGAATAGCCGCGTGAAATGAACGGTCAGATCCCTGTCCGAAAAACGCGAGGCCCCTCAGTTACCTGGAGCAGGATCATCTTTCGGGGTAGTTCGAATCCAGCTCGGCCGTAGAGCTGGCGCTCAATCTACTTGATGCGGTTGACGGCGCCCTCGATGCTGCCGGAGCTCCGGAGCTGTCGGCGGCTGTGGTTCCGGCTGCGGCGGGCATGCCGGCTGTGCCGGTGATGTGATTCCAGATGATGAAGCGCACCCTTATTTTGAAGCGGTGACGTCCGGCTGTCATCAGGTGCCGCCCTGGCCGGAAGTGGGGTGAGATCCCGGTGAACGCGGACAGGATCCGCTGCGCCGATCCGACGCTGCGGAATCCTTTCATCGCGCGTTCGCGCTGCCTGGTGGGCTGGTGGGAGTTCTCCGCCCGGTTGTTCAATCCTTTGTGGGAGCGGGTGCTCCACCGAGAGCATCACCTCGCGGTGCGCGGCCTCGTAGGAGCGCAGCTTGTCGGTGACGACCACCCGGGGCACCTGCCCGGTCGTCTTGATCAGCCGGCGGAAGAAACGCCTGGCCGCGGTCTTGTCACGCCGGTTCTGCACCAGGATGTCGAGGACGTTCCCGTCCTGGTCGACGGCCCGTCACACGTGCTTGCGCACTCCGCGGATCTTGATGAGCACCTCGTCGAGATGCCACTGGTCACCTGGCTGCGGGCGCCTGCGGCGCAGGGCGTTGGTGGAGGTCTGGCCGAACTTCAGGCACCAACGCCCGATGCTCTCGCACGAGACGACGGCCCCGCGCTCGAGCATCGTCTCCTCGACCTCACGGAAGCAGAGCGGGAAGCGGAAGTACAACCACACGCAGTGGGAGATGATCTCGACCGGGTAACGGTGGTTCGCGTACGACGGCGCACTCGACGACACTAGCGGACCCCTCCCCAGACGGACACTCCGAAGATCACCCCACCCCGCCACCGACAACGTGACAGCACCGGCCGAAGCCATTGGTACTAGGCCGTTCGACGGCCCGCTCTCATTCGATCGTCTATTGCCGGTCCTCCGTCGAGTGCTCCCGACTTCGGATCGTGCATGCTGGTGGCCTTCCCTATTCCCTGCCATCTCCGGAGGCCACGAATGACCGTTCCCGTCCGCGCCTATGCCGCCACGAGCCCCGGCCGCCCGCTCGAGATCCTTAACTACGAGCTCGGCGATCTCCACCCCGATGAGGTACGCATCGAAGTGAGTCACAGCGGGCTCTGCCGAAGCGATCTGGACGCACTGGACGACAGACTGGGCACATCGTCCTACCCCCTGGTCGCAGGACATGAAATCATCGGCCAGGTCAGCGCTGTCGGATCGTCCGTAACCCATCTGCGCGTGGGGCAGCGCGTGGGAGTCGGACCGATCTGCAACACCTGCCTCAACTGCGAATATTGTGCAAGCGGTCGGGACAATGTCTGTTCGAAGGTGGAGTTCACGATCGGCGGCGGACGGCGCGGAGGGTTCGCCGACATCGTCCACGTACCGGCGGCCTACGCCTTCCCGATCCCGGACTCGCTCGGTTCGGAGAACGCCGCACCCCTGCTCTGTGCGGGCATTACCTCCTACGCCCCGATCAGCCGCCACACCACCTCGGAATCCCACGTCGGCGTCATCGGCATCGGTGGACTCGGACACCTGGCACTGAAATTCGCTGCCGCACGCGGCAGCGAGGTGACCGCGATTTCTACCAGCCCGCGGAAGGCTGATGCGGCCCGTCGGTTCGGTGCCCACAACTTCGTGGCCAGTTCTGACGCCGAACAACTTCGCCGAGCGGCCGGCTCGCTCGACTTCATCCTCTCCACGGTCGATGCCGACCTCAACTGGCTCGACTACCTCAACCTTCTGCGACCCGACGGAAAAATCTGCTTCGTCGGTGCCTCGATGGGCCCGATCGGCGTACCGGCCGCAATGCTCATCATGGGCCAGTATTCGCTTGTCGGAAGTGCGGCCGGCAGCCGGGCGACAACGACTGAAATGCTGGAATTCTCAGCACGCCACCAGATCTGGGCGGAGACGGAAGTCGTGCCGATGTCGGACATCAACAGGGCGATCGAGCGCATGCGAAGCGGAGACGCACCGTTCCGTTTCGTACTCACCCACGAATAGGACCGCCCACGCGGGATCGAGCCCCCGCGACCGGCACGGTCGGGGCCGAGGAGGCACGGCAGGGCTGCAGCGTTCTCGTCTGTCGAGACGGCTGGTTGGTTCTGATCGTGGGTGTTCGACCTGATGGGGCCCGGCGGCGCACGGAGGACGCGATGTCACTGACGGGGATGGTCAACGCGGTACCGGTGGGTTGGTGAGATGGGGTGTTGCAGGTCTGCGTGAGAACGGCTTTGCGGCATCAGAGGCGGCTTGACCTGGGGTTGTTGCGGGTTGGTTGGGGAAGTGCCTGGGTGTTGTAGATGGCGTCTGGGTCTAAGACCGTGTCCTATGTGGTGAGGCGTCGTTGAGCTTTGCATGGGGCGGGGTACTTGGAGTTGGATTGTTCCGGACGGGCTGTGGGATATCGCGGAGCCGCTGATCCCGCCCTCGAAGGTGCGGGCGCAGGGTGGCGGAACTGCGGATACGCTTGATGAGACGCTGTTCGCAGCGATCATCTACGTGCTGGTCAGCGGATGCGCTTGGCGGTCGCTGCCGCCGTCCAGAGCCCGCTCCAGGACGGCCTTGGTGATCTCGGTCAGGAGCCCGCCCTCACCGAGCAGGGCCGCCCCCGAGGCGTCAGCTTTGTCGAGCAGCCGCTCGACCACCTCGTCGACCGTATTATCGCTGGCCACGGACGCGGCCGCTTCGTTTTTGTCTGCCATGACTCGTCCGATCCGCCTGGCCCACAGGCCCGAGGCCGAGCCCCGGGCCAGGCTTCCACATCACGGACTTACACGATCTTTCAGACACGCTCCTCCATCGGCGGGAGGTGGGAGATCCCTGACCTGTACGGAGTCTGCGAGTCCCTTTGACCAGGGGTCGCTACGCCTGACCGGGTAGCGGCCCCTGCCGCATGCGCGAGGAGGAGGTTCGGGCCAGGCCACGAACTGTGCATCGAAGTTGTCCTCCAGGGCCATCTCATCGTGCTCGGTCACAGGAGGTCCTCGCCGGTGGGACGCTGGGGAGGGGGTCGGCTACGGTGACGGAGGTCCCTGAAACCGACATGGAACGGGGCCGTGAGTTTTGGCTTGGTCACTTCTCTGAACCAGTCGTCCGCGCACTCCTCCGTGTTGCGTGCACCGCCAAGTACAGAGATACGTGCACCGCAGCAGCTCCCGTTCAGTGGCCTGCTCGAGTCCCGTAACGTCTGCTCTCTCAAGTGTTGACGAGTGATGGAGGGGCCTCTTGGAGGAGAGCGAAGCACGGAGGCTGGCTGAAGACTTCGGTCGAACCTTGACCGACCGTTGGGACGAGTGGGCCTTCAGGCTTGACCTGTGGGCGACACCGGCGGTCACGGGCGTCTATGGCTTCACCTGGTCTCCCACTGCGAAGGACGAACAGGGGCGACAGATCAGGGTCGGAGGGAGCTGGCCCATCCTCGTCGACCAGGACACGGGGGTGTGTCGAGTTGTGCGGGGGCCGGAGGAAATGGCCGCGCTCAGAGGTACGTCAGAGGTTCGCTCTGCGCTGCTGCGACGCCACGGCGGTCGGTAGGACGGGCTGACGGCAGTGCTCATGCACTTGGGTCGTCGCTGTCGGAGCCGATCGCCGCGATCAGGGCCCGCAGGGCATCGTCGTATTGGTGACGGTCGAATCGGAACGGGCCGAATGGCATGTAGTCGCGAGTCTCGCGGTGTGGTTGCTCGAAGGCGTCCCAGGTCACGAGGTTGGCTGTTGCGGTGATGCGGGCCATGAGCGGCCAGCATCCCCACTCGCCGCATTCGCAACCGAGGACGGGTGTCTTGGGCCCCATGGCGCTGGTGGACCGTCCGAGGAAGTGGTCCTGCATCGGTCCGAACCGGAAGAACGCCGGGATCAGACCGCCGTAGGCATCACCTGCAGGTTCCATTTTGGCCGAGATCTCGAATCCGTCGATCAGCCCGGTGAGTGGTGCTCCGTCGATGTGAGGGACCACCACGAGCGGGCCGCCGTCGCCTCGGGGATTGCAGTCGAACCGGATCTCATTGCTGATCATCCCGCTATTGTCTCAGCGGTGCGCTGCGCCCTTTTGCCGGGCGGGCCCGGTGGCGGTGCTGGGGGAGGTCCGGGTGGTCGAGCGGTACTGGTCAGGGGCCGGCGGCATGCGGGTCATGCTCACGTGGCCGGGCCGGCCTGCGGGGCGCTGCGGCGCAGGGGCCGGCGGGCGGGGTGGTGTGGACGGTGAGGGCCTCGACCGCGACGTCGGCGGCCTGGTGGAACCAGAGGTCTTGGAGGAGTTCGTCAGCCACGATCGTTCATGATCGCGGTTCTGGTGACGCTCCGTGGCTCTGCACTGAAAGTGGGTCAGAACCAATTCTGCGGGAGCATTGACAAGCATCATCTCCTCCACCTCACAGAAGGAGAGCGGGAAGCGAAAGTACAGCCACACACAGTGCGAAATGATCTCGGCCGGGTAGCGGTGATTCGCATACGACGGCGTGCTGGACGAAACGGATCAGGCCCCTTACCGAACAGGCAATCCGAAGATCATCTCACCCTGCCCCGACAACGTGACAGGGCCCCTGGGCGTGTACCCACCCACCTGCGCATACCTCATCACCACGGCGTACCGCAGGGATCAAGAAACGAACACCCTCCAGGCGACTACGAGTTCAACCTGAGTGCGACCTGAAACTCGACGTCGACTTCACCCCGCTGCGGGAGCAGAACCTGACCGCCGCCGGACTCGACCAGGCCGCTTGATTGACCGCGAGCTGTGTACGGGACGATTGAGGCCGTCGCCTGAGCCTGCGTACCGGCCGAAGTGCCGGTGAGCGCACCGGCACAGATCCTCACCGCTGCAGCTGCTACCCAGGGTCACTGCGGCATTTCGAGGTAGGGCGTGTAACCGCTCCCATCGTTCCACGTGACCTTGAGCAGGCACGGAGTCGACTTCGCTTCGCTGCCTTCCCTGTGCACGAGCACGGCCACGTACCCGAGGAGAGCGGGGTCGAACCGTCCTTCCTGCTCGATCCGGAACTGGTCCCAGTCGACGTCCAGCGTCACCTGCCAGGCTGCCGGAGCGCCCAAGGCCTGCTGCTGGACGGAGGGCGCCAGGTAGGCCGGGACCGCGTGGGAGGGATAGGCCGCCTTGAGGAATTCTAGGCATTCGACCCACGTCGGCATCGGCGCCGCAGCGAGCCCCCCGCTCAGGTGGTGCCTCGTGCGGATCGTGTCGAGCAGAAAGGCGCCCTCCTCCGGGGAGCGTGTATCGAACTTCTTCGGCTGGCCGAAGGGGTCAGGGCGGCGCAGCGGGCGTTTGTAAGGCCCCTTGTCCTGCGTGACACGGGGCGGGACCGGAGGCTCCTTGCGCTTCCGGTTCGGCGTACGCGTCTCGTTCATTTGCCGGTCGAACTTGTTCCACACCTCCTTGACGTCGCTCCGGCACTGCTTGGACGTGGCGATCCGGGCCAGACGCTGCAGCGGTTCCCTGCCGTATTCGGGGAATCCACTATCGTCGCGGCCCCACACCTTGAGCAGCTTCACCGCTTCCTTGGCGCCGCCGGCGAGGAGGATCTCCAAGGTCTCGCCCCAACTGGCGGGTCTCGAGTGCGGCGCAGCAGCGCCTCCCGCACACGGTCCGGTGACAGGACCCGTACCCGGGTTCCGCAGAAGTCTCGTCACCTAGAGTCACAAATGCAGGTTGACCAGGGCCTATGCGCAAGTCACAGCGAGATGGCGTGTCTCTAGGTGTCAGCGTTTCTGCTGGTCAGCGCCTCGACAGCCGCCAAGTTCCCCTTCGATGCAGGGATGTTGATGCCGCGCTACCCGATCACTCAGAGCACCTCGATCGCATCGAGCTGCACCGATATGGGCGCGCAAAAGGTCGTAAACTATCGCAAATCACACCCACTTTTTACGGCATTGTCGGGAGGGGGGGGGCGTTCACGGGAGCTCTGTGACCAGCCACGATGCCGACGCCTAGTGACCTGAGTCAGAGGTTCGGTGGCAGTAGGCGGCGACCTTGTCGAGGAATTCGTCGGAGGTCTTCGTCCAGACGAAGGGCTTGGGCTGGTCATTCCAGTCAGCGAGCCATGATCGGATGTCGCGTTCGAGGGCCTGGACGGAGCGGCGGACTCCGCGCTTGAGCTTCTTCTGGGCGAGCTCGGCGAACCACCGCCCCACCAGGTTCAGCCACGACGCACTCGTGGGTCAGGAACTTCTTGAACTCGGCCGCCCGGTGGCGGCGGTGGAGAGGTCCGATGACCTTGTCGGTCGCGACTTCGAGGGCCGCGAAGAGGGTGGTGGTGCCGGCCGGGATGTAGTCGTGACTCCGGCGCTCTGGAACACCGGGCATCATCGGGAGCACTGGCTGGGACTGGTCCAGGGCCTGGATCTGCGACTTCTCGTCCACACAGAGGACCAGAGCCTTCTCCGGCGGGTCCAGATAGAGGCCGACAACGTCACGGACCTTGTCGATGAACAGCGGGTCCGTCGACAGTTTGAACGTCTGTGACCGGTGCGGTGCCAGCGCGAACGCACGCCAGATCCTGGAGACCGTCGACTGCGACATGCCCGTCGCCGCGGCCATCGACCTGGTCGACCAGTGCGTCGCGTTCTTCGGTGTCTCCTCCAGCGTCTTGACGATCACCTGCTCGACATCGGCATCGGTGATCTTCCGCGGGGCACCCGGCCGCGGCTCGTCGCCCAGCCCGTCCAGGCCGTGCTCGATGAACCGTCGCCGCCAGGTGCGGACCGTGCCCGGCGCGATCCCAAGCCGCCGCGACACCTCCATCACGGAGTGCCCCAACGCGCACTCCAGCACGATCCGCGACCGCTGAGCCAAAGCCTGGGCCGTCGAGCGACGACGCAACCAGCCCTCCAGGACAGCACGCTAGGCATCAGTGACCGACAACGGCGGAATCTTCGGACCAGGACGACTCATACCCAAACCAACGACAAACCTCAGACTCAGGTCACTAGGGCGTGTCCGCAATGTCGATCGGTCGTTACTCCGTTCGTGGTGCGAGGTCATGAACTGACTGATCAGGCCTGGGATGTCATCGGGCCGTTGCTGGCTCCGCCCCGGATGGGTCGTCCGGTGCGAGACCGGCGTCAGGTCCTCAACGGGATCCTGTGGAAGCTGTCCACGGGTGCGGCCTGGCGGGATCTGCCGGAGCGGTATGGGCCGTGGAAGACGGTCTATGAACGGTTCCGCCGCTGGTCAGCCGACGGAACCTGGGACCGGCTCCTGGCCCACGTCCAGCAGCACGCGGATGCGATCGGCGAGGTCGACTGGACGATCGTCTGCGTCGACTCGACGATCGTGCGAGCTCACCAGCACGCAGCCGGGGCCCGAAAAGGGGGCCCTGGACCGGCGAAGCACTCGGACGCTCCCGCGGCGGACTGAGCACGAAAATCCACCTCTCCTGCGACGGGCAGGGCCGGCCTCTCGCGTTCACGATCACCGGCGGGAACGTGAACGACTGCACGCAGTTCGAGCTGGTCATGGCCCGCATCCGCATCAAACGGTGCGGGCCCGGCCGGCCCCGCACCCGGCCGGAGCGGGTGGTCGGCGACAAGGGCTACTCGTCCCGCAAGATCCGCTCCTACCTGCGGCGACGCGGCATCGCCTGCACGATCCCCGAGCGCGTCGACCAGATCAGCGGGCGTAGGCGGCGCGGCGAGAGCCTGTGCCGTTTCGACCGTGCGGTCTACCGGCGCCGCAACGTCGTCGAACGCTGCTTCAACCGGCTCAAGCAGAACAAGGCCCTCGCCACCCGCCAGGGCGGTTGCAAGTTCCGGGGTCGTGCGAGCCGGTCGGTGTTGTGGCGGGTTGGGGTGGTTAGAGGAGCAGGCGCGGGCTTCGTGATCATTTGGGTGTCTACGCCCGTTGATCATGAGGTGGCCCGTGCCTGCTGCCATATCTTCTCCCGTCCCGGCTGTGCTTGTGAGGCTGGGTCCGCTGGACGCTGACCGGGTCGCTGATCTGCGCCCCTACTTCGATGCAGTGCCCGATCCGCGCTCACTGCGGGGCCGCTGGTACTCACTGACCGCGGTCCTGCTGGTGTGTGCCTGCGCGGTCGTCTCGGGAGCCAGGAGCATCGACGAGCTCGCCGAGTGGGGCCAGCGCGCCTCGGACACACTCCTGACAGTGATCGGTATCCGCCGTCACCTGCTCGGATGGCGGCGCGCCCCGTCGCCGGCCACGATCGGTCGTGTGCTGGGGGCTGTCGACGGCGATGTGCTGGACCGGGCGGTGGGCGCCTACCTGGCCGACCGGCACCGTGCTGCCACCGAGCCCACCCGGACACCACCCTCGGCGTCGGAGCGGCTGCGTGTGATCGCTGTCGACGGCAAAGCACTCAAGGGATCAGCCCGTCTCACCGCGAAGCGCCGACACCTGCTCTCCGCGGTCACACACGGCACCGTCGTCACCATCGCCCAGGTGGAGGTCGGCGCGAAGACGAACGAGACCACACACTTCCAACCGCTTCTGACACCGCTGGACCTGGCCGGCACCGTCGTCACCTTCGACGCCCTCCACTCGGTCCGAGCGAACATCACCTGGCTGGTCGAGACCAAGAAGGCCCACTACATCGCCGTGATCAAGACCAACCAGCCGACGGCTCACCGCCAGCTCGCATCCCTGCCGTGGCGGGACATCTCCATCCAGCACACCGCCTCCGCCACCGGGCACGGCAGGCGCGAGTCCCGCTCGGTCAAGACCTGCGCCGTCCCCGACCAACTCGGCGGGATCGCTTTTCCCCACGCCCGCCTGGCCATCCGCATCCACCGGCGCTGCAAGCAGACCGGCCAGCGCGAGACCCGGGAGAGCGTCTACGCCGTCACCAGCCTCGACGCCCACCAAGCCACCCCAGCCGACCTGGCCGCCGCAATCCGCGGGCACTGGGGCATCGAGAACTCCTCGCACCACACCAGGGACGTCACTTTCGCCGAGGACGCCTCCACCGTCCACACCCGAACCGCACCCCGCGCGATGGCAACTCTCCGCAACCTCGCCATCGGCGCCCTGAAAACCCTCGGCGCCGCCAACATCGCCAAGACCACCCGAGCCATCCGCCACGAACCGCAACGAGCACTCGGCATCCTGGGCATCACCCACGATCCGGACACCCACGGAACTTGATCAAGCCCTGGCCACCCGCTACGACAAACGAGCCCGCCACTACAAAGCCCTGGTCACCCTTGCCTGCCTACGGCTATGGCTCCCCAACTGACATTGCGGACACGCCCTAGTGTCTCGTGATTCCGTCGGCGTTACTTGATCTTGTGTGGCAGGGTTGCTTGGTGTGGAGCTCTCCGTAGAACAGGCCGCCGTGTTGCGGGAGTTGGTGAACAGCCGGGATGTACCCGCCGACATAGCGACGCGGGGCCGGATCGTGCTGTGGTCGAGCGAAGGCCGTCGCCGCAAGGACATTGCTGAACTGCTTGGCGTATCGCTGCCGACGGTGGACCGCTGGAAGCGGCGTTATGCCGAGCTCGGACTGGCCGGGCTGGAAGGCGACCGGCCCGGCGGAGCCCGGGAGCAAGTGCCGGCGCGGGTGCGGGCCCGCGTGATCGCGCTGACGCGCATGACGCCGCCGGACGGCACCGGCCTTTCGCACTGGTCCACGCGCGAGTTGGCGAAGTACCTGAGGCGGACCGAGAACATCACCGTGTCTTGGCACTACATCGCGCGGATCTGGCGGGAGGAGAACCTGAAGCCGCACCGCTCCGGCACCTTCAAGCTTTCGAAAGACCCCGCGTTCGCGGCGAAAGTGGCCGATGTGATCGGCCTGTATCTGGCCCCGCCGGGCGGCGCGGTGGTCCTCTCGATCGACGAGAAGACGCAGATCCAGGCGCTGGACCGGACCCAGCCGGTGCTGCCGGTCGTCTTCGCGGCGAGCGAGAAGCGCACCGCCGACTACGTCCGGCACGGCACCACGAATCTGTTCGCCGCCCTGAACGTGATCACCGGCGAAGTACTTGGCGAGTGCAAGCCGACCCGGAACGGCAGGGATTTCCTGGCCTTCCTGAAGAAGGCGGTGAAGCCGCACGCCGGGCAGGACATCCACGTCGTCCTGGACAACCTCTCCACGCACACCACCCCGGAGGTCAAGGAGTGGCTGGCCAAGAACCCGCACGTCCACTTCCATTTCACCCCCGTCGGCTCCTCGTGGCTGAACCAGATCGAGATCTGGTTCGGAATCCTGACCCGGCAGTCCATCCGACGCGGCACGTTCTCCAGCGTCAACGTCCTGATCGCGCAGATCCGTGACTACATCAGCTCCTGGAACGCGACGGCGAAGCCGTTCACCTGGACCGCGACTGCCGGCGAGATCCTTGCGAAGGTCAGACTCGTCGCGACCAACGTGAAGAAACTTGTCAATAACAACTCGAACTGACATGAACAGGATCACGAGACACTAGGGCTGTCCTGTCGGCCGTTCCCAGCGGGGCGTGAGCGCGACAGTCTGAGTTTCGAGTCGTTCGCGCTGAAGAGCGTGACAGTAGGTGTCGACTCGTTGAAGTGTGCGTCCTGTTCCATCCCCCGCAGTGCGTGACGCTGTGACGTGTCGCGTCTCAAGGTGGTTGGAGAAAACTAATGCCCAAAACGTCTCGGTTCACTTCTCGGACTATTGGAACGCTTGGGTTTTCCGGGCTGCTTGTAGCCGGTTTGATGGCTCCATCGGCTTACGCCGATCAGGGAATGGTTCAGCTGAACCAGGTGACAACAGAGCAGGCCCCATACTTTACTGTATTCTCCCCCATCCCGAGGGGTGTGACATTGTCCGTAAACAACAGCGATATCACTGTCACAAATCCCACCGTAAAGCAGGTCGGGGAAACAGTTGCGACGCTGGGTGACACACTGTTCTTCGGTACGGCAACACTGACGAACAACGGCGACATGGAACAGACGCTCAGGTCGCAGTCGTTTGCCAAAACGATCACGAATTCTCTGAGCACCTCGGTAACTCGCGGCATTGAAACCGGCGTAAAAGTGACCGCCGGATTCAATTTCCTGGTGAAAGGTGAGGCCGAGTTCCATCAGGCGATCACTTACAGTGACACCACCATGCAGACCTCGACAGAAGCTGAAATCTATACGCTTCCTGCACAGAACATCAAGGTCCCGGCACACACCCAAGCCACAGTCACGGCTAGACTCCAGAGAGTGACAAGTAGTGGAAATCTGACCCTCCGCGCCGAACTCGGAGGTGTAAGCCGTGTAAGGATAATGATTGGATTCCTCCCGCTCACATTTGACGACTCTCTGTACAACGTCCTCGGGCCGGATATTTATTGGGCAAATCACCCTGCTGCTGGTGGGGGCAATCCGCCTCTGAAGAAGGTGGGCGCCCCTCCACTGCCGGAAAGTATCACGCTTGACTCAGTAAACAAGAAAGTCCACTTCGACGAAACGGCGACATTTACCGCAACCCATGGAACGCAAGTCGATGTAGCCGTGAACTTCACTCCGATCGGTCAGTCGAAAATGAAGGCCAGCGCCCCCGCGTCGTATCGCTACAGCGGCACCCCGCAGATCTCCCCTGCGCAATCTTGAGACGGAACTGAGCCTCTTTCCTACGACCGCAAACGGGCGTTGTCACGTTGTCGACATCGATTCTTCAGCGGTGCTCGTCGATGGTGGCACTGTCACCTTGTCGGAGTGTGACTGCAGGAGGGTAGGGGGGGGGCCTTCGGCGGCTGGTTGCTCAGGCCGCGAAGGGCATGGCGGCGACGCCGGTGATCTGGTCCCAGATGGTGAAGCGGACGGTCATTTCGAGGCGGTGGCGGCCGGCGGTGATGAGGTGGCGTCCGGTTCGGAAGTGGGGTGAGATCCCGGTGAACGCGGACAAGAACCGCTGCGCGGAGCCGGGGCTGCGGAATCCTTTCATCGCGCGTTCGCGTTGCCGGGTGGGCTGGTGTGAGTTCTCGGCCCGGTTGTTCAACCCCTTGTGTGCACGGTCCTCCACGACGGCATCACTTCCCGATGCGCCGCCCCGTACGAGGCGAGCTTGTCGGTGACGATCACCCGGGGCACCTGCCCGGTGGTGGTGAGGAGTCTCCGGAAGAAACGCCTGGCCGCAGCATTGTCTCGCCGGTTCTGGACCAGGATGTCGAGGACGTTGCCGTCCTGGTCGACAGCCCGCCACAGGTACTTGTGCACCCCGCCGATCTTGATGAAGACCTCGTCGAGGTGCCACTTGTCACCGGGCCGCGGACGCCTGCGGCGCAAGGCATCGGCATAGGTCTGACCGAACTTCCGACACCAGCGGCGGATGGTCTCGTAGGAGACGATCACCCCGCGCTCGAGCATCATCTCCTCGACCTCGCGCAAGGAGAGGGGGAAGCGGAAGTACAGCCACACGCAGTGCGAAATGATCTCTACCGGGTAGGGGTCTGTACGGTCAACGGTGGATCTTGAACGTGAAGTGACACCTGATGATTGACGTGACCGTGTCGGCTGAGGCCGTGGAAGAAGCGGAGCCAGCGGGGCTGGTGCCGGACGCTCTGGATGACCAGTTGATCAGCCAGCTGGTCGACCGGGCCCAGGCCGGCGGGATCAAGCTCACCGGCGAGGGCGGACTGCTCCAGCAGCTGACGAAGAGGATCCTTGAGTCCGCCCTCGAGGGCGAGATCACCGACCCCCTCGGGCATGAGAAGCACGAGAAGGCGACCTCGGGCAACACCCCGCAACGGCACCCGAGCCAAGACCGTGACGACGGAGGTCGGCCCGGTCGAGAATGAAGTTCCCCGTGACGGGGAGGGCTCGTTCGAGCCGCAGATCGTCAAGAAGCGGCAGCGCCGGCTGAGCGGTGTCGATGAGATGGTGCTGTCGCTCTCCGCCCGCGGCCTGACCCACGGCGAGATCTCCGCCCACCTGGCCGAGGTCTACGGCGCCGAGGTTTCCAAGACCACCATCTCCACGATCACCGACAAGGTGCTCGAGGGCATGCAGGAATGGCAGAACCGGCCTCTGGACTCGGGGCGGTCTACCCGGTCTTGTTCATCGACTGCGTGCACGTGAAGCTGCGAGACGGCAAGGTCGCCAACCGTCCGATCTACGTAGTGCTCGCGGTCACCGTCGAGGGCACCCGCGAGATCCTCGGATGGTGGGCCGGCGACGGCGGTGAGGGCGCCAAGTACTGGCTTTAGGTGCTGACCGAGATCAAGAATCGCGGAACGGAAGACGTCTGCATGGTCGTCTGTGACGGGCTCAAGGGCCTGCCGGATGCGATCGAGACGGTCTGGCCCCAGGCGATCACACAGACCTGCGTCGTTCACTTGATCAGGGCGTCGTTCCGCTATGCGGCCCGCCAGGACTGGGACAAGATCGCGCGGGCGCTGAAGCCCGTCTACACAGCACCCACGCAGGACGTCGCGGAGGAACGGTTCCTGGAGTTCTGTGACGCCGGGGGCAAGAAGTATCCGGCGATCGTGAGGCTGTGGGAGAACGCGTGGGCCGAGTTCGTTCCCTTCCTGCAGTTCGACACCGAGATACGGCGAGTTGTCTGCACCACGAACGCCATTGAGAGCGTGAACGCCCGGATCCGCAAGGCCGTGAGGGCTCGCGGACATTTCCCGAACGAGCAGGCCGCGATCAAGTGCGTCTACATGGCCATCATGAGCCTTGACCCGACCGGGCAGGGCCGCAAACGCTGGTCACAGCGACGGAAGGCCGCTCTCAACGCCTTCGAGATCACCTTCGACGGCCGGCTCTCCGCCGGCCGCCGCTGAACCCCCAACAACCCCAGAAACACCGTTCGATTTAGACCGACCGGCAAATGGATCACTTGAGGCGTCGGGTGGTGGGGCGGTCGGCCCAGCGGTAGCGGCTCGTTGCTCGACGGATGAGCATGCGGAGCGTGACGAGGGCGGCGGCCAGGTACAGGTAGAAGTCCACGATGCTGCCGCTCTTCTCTGTGCAGCGCCGCAGCTTGCCGTAGTCGTTCATCCACGAGTGCGTGCGCTCGACCACCCAGCGCTTGCCGGCTTGGATCGGGGCTGGCACGCCCTTACGCGCGATCTCGGCCGTGAATCCCAACTCGGCTATACTGACTTCAGCTCTTTGGGGTGAATGTTTGCGAAGTCCCTGATGGGTCTGGGTGGGTGGCTGTATCCGTGGTGTGTGAAATATGCGGATGGGGGCGGGCTGACTCCTGCGGGACGTCGGCGCCGGGAGACGGTTCGTATGCAGGCGGCTGAGCTGTTCGAGCAGAAGATCAATCCGTCGGAGGTCGCACGGCGGCTTCGGGTGAGCGTGAAGTCGGCTTATCAATGGCATCAGTTGTGGCGGGATGGTGGTGTTCAGGCTCTGGCCTCCCGCGGTCCGAGCGGTCCACGGTGCCGTCTGTCCCCGCGGTGTCTGGAGAAGCTGGCCGCGTATCTGGAGCAGGGCCCGGCCGCTCATGGCTGGGTGGAGGACCAGGTGTGGACCGCGTCGAGGGTGGCCACGCTGATCGGCCGGAAGTTCCACGTCACCTACAGCGTCTCGGGCGCTACCCGGTTGATGCACCGGCTCGGCTTCAGCCCGCAGGTCCCCGCCCGGCGGGTCGCCGAACGCGATGAGCAGGCCGTGAGTATGTGGCGGGAGGCGACCTGGCCGGAGGTAAAAGGGCGAGGGCGGCCTGCGGGGGCTACGTCTGCTTCGAAGACGAAGCCGGGTTCACCCGCAGGCCGCCCCGGGGGCGTACCTGGGGCCGGCGAGGAGTGACTCCGGTCGTCACCATCAGCGGCCGGCGGTCGGGACGGCTGTCGGTGGCCGGGCTGATCGCGATGCGGCCAGGCTCGAGGACCCGGCTGTGTCACCGCCTACGGACCCATCCCGCGGGCAAGGGAACACGTCGCAGCATGAGCGAGCGGGACTTCATCGCGCTCGTCGACGGAGTCCACCAGCTGGTCAGGGCACCGATCGTGCTGGTCTGGGACCGGCTGAACACCCACGTCTCCCGCAGGATGCGCGACTTCGTCGCCGAGCGTGAATGGCTGACCGTGTTCCTGTTGCCCGCCTACTCACCCGAACTCAACCCAGTCGAGTGGGTATGGGCCCACGTCAAACGCAGCCTCGCCAACCTCGCCGTCATGGCCCTCGACCGCCTCGAAGCCCTCGTCCGCAACCGCCTCAAACGCCTTCAATACCGGCCCCACACCCTCGACGGCTTCATAGCCGGCACCGGCCTGACCCTCGACGCACCACCCTCACCCTGAAAAGCCGAAGTCAGTAAGGTCCAGAACCCCTCTCTAGAACCCGACAGCACCTCCGTCCGTCCGTCCGTCCGTGTCTGTAGGTGGAGGCGTGCGCGCGAACACGGATGGAGGGACGGACGGCGGCGGCGGAGTTGTGGTTGAGGACCAGGACCAGGCGCAGCCGGCCGGGGGAGCGGCAGCGGCTTACGCCGCGCCGCTGAATGACAACAGCGCAGCAGCAGCCGAGGCTGCTCGGGGCCCGGGTGGTGTTGCTGACTGCGGGCCGGTGGTGGGGAGCCCTGGGGTGCTGCTGCTGACGGAGATCGGCGCGTGGCACCCGGAGTACCTATTGACGGGTCAGACCCTGGCGGATCAGGGCCTGATGGTGACGGGGATGCTGGAGGCCGGTTGGAAGGCCGCGAGCATCCGGCAGGTGATCACGGGGCGCGACCTGCCCGTACCGCTGACCCGTACGGTCGGCGCGATCGTCTCCGCACGGCTGCGCGAGGCTGCGCGCGGACCCGTTCCCTCCCCGACCGCCTCTTGGGTACCGGCGCAGGGTGGGCCGGCTGACAATCCGGTGGATCACTCCAGTACCGGGGTAGCGGGTCGGACGGTCGCCGAGGCGACTGCCCACCGAACGGGGTACGAGTGCTCCGATTGCGGCCGGCCGCCGGAGGACGGCGAGGAGCTGTGCGCGGAGTGCGCGGGGTGGCCTCGCTGCGAGGGAACGTGCGGTCACCGACTGCGCCACGGCAGGATGTGCGAGCCCTGCGCCCTGGCGGTGCACCACGCGGCGGTGGAAGCACCGCCGACCCCGGAGGGCACCTGCCCCGGAGTTGACGGTGCGGCAGAACCGTGCGGGCGGCAGATCGTCACCCTGGGACTCTGCTTCCGGTGCCGCGCTGAGGCAGAGAGGGTCAGGGCCCGGGTCGTGGCGGAGTGGGAAGCCGCCGCGCGAGCAGCCGTTGCAGCAGTCGAGGCAGCCGAGGGGCAGCACGCACCCGCCCCGTTCTAGCCGCTGTACGCCCCACTGAGCGCCCGCCAGCGCACCTCAGGCCCTCGGGTCCGACGTGTGCCTGATGGACGCTCAGTGGGGCCCGTGCGAACGCGTGTTGCCTAAGCGCACATCTGAGACGGAAGTGAAGAACCTCATGGGCATCGTCGGAGACAGCCTGGACCGCGCCGCGCAGGCCGGTTTCACCCGCCCCATACCGAAGTCAGCGGGCGCCCAGGTCCGCTACCTGGTCCGCCAACACAAGGGCTCGACAAAGGCCGTAGCGGCCCTCCTGGGCGTCGCGCAGCGCACCGTGGAGCGGTACGTCAAAGACCAGATCAAGAAGCCCAAGCAGGGGCTTGCGGAGCGGTTGGCGGCCGAAGTGCGGCGCAGGTGGCAGCCCCTGGTGCGCAAGCGCGCACGGGACAAGGCCGCGAAGCAGACCGGGATGGTCATCGAGACCCGCGCCCGGTTCGGTTTCACCGCGGCCCCCGGCACGTCGGACGACGGCCGGATGCGCCGGATCACTCAGCACCTGGCCCCCGAACACGCGGCCCGGCTGCTCGCCGCCCAGGACGCCGGCGCCCCCGAAACGCAGCTCCAGAAGATAGCTGCGGAAGGCCTCCAGGAGGCCTACTTCAAGGACGGTGGGAACCGCGCCCCGGGCCTCCTCGTGGAGTTCACCGACATCGACTACATCGAGGTGAACCTGTAGACCCCGGGGCCGATTCAGCGGGACGTGCCCGGCCCCGCTTCCTGTCGGGTAGACGGTCTGGCGGGTGACCTTGCCGGTCTTCAGGTCGGTGCGGTGCCGCAGGATTTTCACTGCCTGGACGGCGTGGGGGAAGTCCAGGTCGAGGCCGGTGACGGTGAGGGTGCGTATCGAGCGGGTCTCGCGTCGGCCGTGCCCGCGCTCGCGGTCGTAGCGGCGCGGTGACCTCACTTCCACGGCAGGGCCTTGATGGCCGCGTGGAGGCCTGGCTGGTTGCCCTTGACGACCATGAGGTAGTGGGCGTTCTTCACGTCCATCAGCCATTTCGCGTGTTCGCGCTGGGTGTGGAGGGCGTCGGCGTCCCCAGACCCCACCGACAACGTGACAGTGCCCCCTGGGCTGCTGGCCTTGATGTTGAACAGACAGTGGCCCAGGAAGCCGTGGCTCCTGCGCCCGCAGAATCGTTTGCGCTCGCTCTCACCGGGATTTCGTGTACGCCACCTACTCACGCCCGGAGGTCCTGGCCGGGCCTCCGCCCGGCCGGGATGGCGCGGGCCGGCGGTGTGTGCCGTGACGGGTGGACAGACCCGTGGGCACAGGGATCTCGGGTCGGGCGGTCACGGCCCGGGCGGGCCCGCTTGCGCCGAGGCGTCGGTGTGCCGGAGCTCTGCGAGGAGCTCGTTCTGTCCTGCGAGGAGTTCGGTGAGGATGCGGCGTGCGGCGCGCAGGAGTTCCGCCACGTCGCCGCCGGCGAGGGCGTAGCTGACGGTGGAGCCGTCGCGGATGGAGATCACGATGCCGGACCGGCGGAGTACCGCGAGTTGCTGGGAGAGGTTGGACGGCTCGATCTCGATCTCGTTGAGGAGCTCGCGTACAGGTACGGGTCCGTTCTGGAGCAGCTCCAGAACGCGGATCCGGACGGGATGTCCGAGCATGCGGAAGAACTCTGCCTTGGCCTGGTACAGCGGCACCTGCATGCGACGACACTCTCCACCCGCGGTTCGACCATTTCAGGGCCGGCAGCTGACCTGCCGGATCTTTGGTGTCCGGCTCCAGCCATCTTCCCGTCTCCCGGCCCGGCCTGCCCCGGCCTGATCACATTCAGATGTGCCGAGTTGAAGACTCTTTCAACTCACGGGCATGCGGAGCCGGGAAGCAGGGCGACGGCTATAGCTCCAGTTCGGCCTCGATGCGCTTGAGCTGGTGCCTGGCCATGGCCAGGTTCGCCCGACCCTTGTCCAGGACGAGGTACAGGAACAGGCCGTTGCCCCCGCGGCCCCTGATCAGCCGCATGAGGTGGTACTGGCTGCCGAGGGTGATCAGCAGATCCTCGATGTCGTCCTTGAGACCCAGCATCTCCATCGTGCGGACCTTCGCCCGGATCACGTCGGTGTTCCCCGCCGCGGCCACCGTCAGATCGAGGTCCTTGCCCCCTCCCAGCGTTCCCAGCGCCATTCCGCTCGTGTAATCGACCAGCGCGACCGCCACGCTCCCCTCGATCGAGGTCATCGCCTCCTTCAGAGACGTCTCCACACTCAGCATCAGTACCCGCTCCCTCTGTTCTGGACAGCCCCGGCCGGTGTCCACGCGCCGGCCGAGTGATGACCGCAGACGCTACCCACACGACGCCAGGAGCTACGGGAACATCGGGAATCTGGCAGGAATCACCCCCCCCGTGCTCTAGCATCCGCCCCCTCGAAGTGCCCCTCGACACACTGCCCGAGATGGCAGCACCACGGTGCTCGGGAGCCAAGCCGAGCGTGCCGAGGGCGCTGTCACGTTGTCGGTGGTGTGATCGTTTGATTGTGCGTCAGGCTGTGCGGGGGCCGTCGGCGGCCCGCTGCTCAGGCTGTGGCGGGCATGCCGGTGGCACCGGTGATCTGGTCCCAGATGGTGAACCTGACGGTCATCTCGAAGCGGTGGCGGCCGGCGGTCATCAGGTGCCGGTGGGGTCGGAAGTGGGGTGAGATCCCGGTGAACGCGGACAGGAACCGCTGAGCTTGTCGTTTATGGTCCGATGTCGAACGCGACTCGCACTTGGTCGGCGTTTTCGCAGTTCAGCGGACGCGAAGGCGGCCTTCGCTTGATCCTGGGCTCCGTCACAGAGCGGATCAGCGCGAAGGCCGTGGTCATGAGTCTGATGGAGCAGGACGTCCTGCGGGACGCGTTCGCGGAAGTGTCACACTTCCGGTCGGAGTTGTACGCGTGTCTGACCGTGCGGGGCGATGCCTTGTTCGAGTTGTGCGACGCGTTGCTGTGCACGGACGGACCGGTGCGGACGCTCGTAGATCTCGCGCTCGCGCCTGAACACCGCCGTGGTCACGGTGGTTTGTACGGCGGTCTCAACCAGGGCCGGATCGATGTCGCCCGGCTGCGCCGGGCCCTGGCCGGGATGCCACTGCCGAGGGCGGCGGACGGCAGGCTGGTCCTGGCGGTGGACGTCTCGCCGTGGCTGAGGCCGGACGCCAATACCTGCGCTGACCGGGCCTTCTGCCACACTTTCGGCCGTGGCGTGGGCAAACACCAGATGGTGCCCGGCTGGCCGTACTCGGTAGTGGCCGCGCTGGAGAGCGGCCGCACCTCGTGGACGGCAGTGCTCGATGCGGTCCGTCTCCGGCCCGGCGCTGACGTGGCAGCGGTGACCACGTTCCAGATTCGCGAGGTCCTCGAGCGACTCGTTGCAGCGGGCCAGTGGAAGCCAGGCGACCCGAACATCCTGGTCGTGCTGGACGCCGGATACGACGCTCCGCGCATCGCTCACCTGCTGGCCGGCCTGCCCGTCGAGATCCTGGGACGGATGCGTTCGGACCGGGTGATGTGCCGGCCGGCTCCCACCCGCGAGGAGTTCCACAGGCAGCATCCCGCCGGCGGACGCCCACCGAGGCACGGCGGCGAGTTCGTCTTCGGCCAGCCCGAGACCTGGGGCTCTGAGCATGTCGTGACGGCCACGGACACCCGCCTCTACGGGAATGCGACCGCGCGGGCGTGGGACCGGCTGCACCCCAGGCTGACCCGGCGGGCCGCCTGGCTCGCCCACGGGGCTGAACTGCCCGTGATCGAGGGGACCGTCATCCGCCTGACCGTGGAGAAACTGCCCAGCGGCGGGGTCAACAAGCCGGTCTGGCTGTGGTGGTCGGGCACCGGCGCCACCACCGCGGACGTCGACCGCTGCTGGCAGTCCTTCCTCCGACGATTCGACCTCGAGCACACCTTCCGCCTGTTCAAACAGACCCTCGGCTGGACCAAGCCCCGGCTCCGCAGCTCGGACGCGGCAGACCGCTGGACCTGGATCATCCTGGCCGCACATGCCCGGCTCCGCCTTGCCCGCCCGCTGGCCGCCGACCTCCGCCGGCCGTGGGAGAAGCCAGCGGAACCGAACAGGCTGACACCGGCCCGCGTCCGCAGAGGGTTCAGGAACCTGCACGCGCGGACCGGCACACCAGCCCGTGCACCAAAACCGACCCGCCCGGGCCCCGGCCGACCTCCCGGCTCGAAGAACCAGCGTCCCGCCACCCGCTACGACGTCGGACGCGTCCTCGCCACCGGCGAGCCCTACACCCGACCAGCACACCACAAAATCGGGACCAAACCCCGCCGAACTGGATAAACGACAAGCTGAGTGCCTGATTGGATACCTCGAAACCGCAGGTCAGGCCGGAGATGTGACAGCAGGGGTAGTAGTCGCCGTTCCGTTTCGGCGTCTCGGTGACGCTGAATCCGAACGGCGAGAACGGTCCTGTCTGTCGCCTGGTGTCGGGGGAATCCTTCGGTTATGCGCGACACATGTGGGTGGTGCGGGGCAGTGCTTCCAGGAGGAGGGCGCGGCGCCGGTACTGCTCGCGGCCTCGTTTGTGCAGGCAGCCGCCTACCGCGGGCGGCGCAGGGCGAAGGCCACGTTCCGGGCCCGGGTGGCGTTGCTCCAGATCACCGGAGAGATCCGTAACCGGTGTGAGGTTCTGGAGCTCGTCCTGGCCGACGCGGCCGAGCAACAGCGGCCGGCCCCGGGGCTGCACAGCACGGCCGCCGCCGATGCCGCGCACCTGGCTCGGGAACTGGTCCGCGTCGCTGTCATCGCCGACCGCGCGGCGGGGGCGACGGGGGCGGACGTCGGCCGCCCGTATGAGCTGACCGCCGACGCCGCGCGGGCCCGGTGGGGCCACCTGTACCTCACCTGGCCACCCGAGCAACGCCCCACATGATCGCCAGGTATCCAATCAGACACTGAGCACGTCCTGCACTGGATCGCCTGGCGGCGCCACCACCAAGCCGTCGCCACCGCCTGCCACCAGCAACGACACCACCTCCACGACCAGCCGTGATCCCGAACTACAGCTGCCGTGGCTGAGGGGGAAGCGGAAGTACAGCCGCACACAGTGCGAAATGATCTCCACCGGGTAGCGATGGTTCGCGTACGACGGCACCACAGACGACACGAACCCCGCCCTTTCAGGACACCGACAACCTGAAGATCATCCCAGACCGCCACCGACAACGTGACAGTGCCCGCGAGAGAGGGGTCAGCGGCGGCGTCGTGCTGCGATGATCAGGGCCGCTCCGATTCCGGCGGCGCCCAGCGCTCCGGCACCCCACCACAGGGCGTTGCTGCCGGTGGTGGCCAGGACCTGATCGACCAGGGACTTCCCGCCGTCGTCCCCGCCCTTGCCACCGCCGTCATCGGCCGGCGGGTTCTGACCATCACCCGGCGGCGGGGTCTGATCACCGGGCTTGTCCGGGGCATTCGGCTTGTCCGGGTCATTCGGCTTGTCGGGGTCGTTCGGCTTGTCTGGGTCGTTCGGCTTGTCCGGGTCGTCGTTCGGCTCGTCGGCTGCGACCTTCACCTGCGTACTCGCGCAGATGTCCTGGCATTCCTGCGGGTTGGCAGCATCCGAATGGACCGCCAGCACATCGAAGGTGAACTTCTTCGCCTCCTTCGGAGTGAACGTCAGCGTCAATGACTTCTCCTGACCAGGCTTCAGATCACCGACCTTCCACGTCCCGTCCGTGCTGAAATCAGCCCCGCCGTCATGGGTGAGACCTTCCACCGCCGGGATATTCAGCTCGGCAACGGTCCCGCGGGCCGTGGACGGACCCTCCTTGTTGGCGACCGTGACCTTCACCCTGGCCTGCTCACCCACCTTGACCGAGTCCTTGCCGTCCACCGCCGCGATCGCAACATCTAGACCCGCTACCTGCCGGACCTCGACTGGGTGCTTCACCTGGTCACCGACCTTGTTGTTCGGCTCGGACTTATCCAGCGCGGTCTCCGACTTCTTCAGCGTCGCCTGGTAATCCAGTACGTCATGGTCCGGCAGCACCGTGCCGGTCAGCTTCAACCCCGCCGTACCACCGGTCGGCACATCAGCCGGCTTCCATAGACCGTCCTCGTACGAGCCCCCGCCCGTCAGCACGGACTGGACCTCACCAACCCCGGCAGGAACCGGAACTTCGATCTCCAAACCTTTCGCCTTCGACACGCCGGTGTTGGAGGTCTTCACCGTCCAGGCCACCTTCTGCCCCGGCAGCGGGCGCACACCCGCACTCCCGTCCGGAACGACCGTCAGGCGCACACCTGCCCGCTGCACGACATTCAGCTCACTGACCGCCATATGGCCTGCAATGTCATTGTTCTCGTCACACGGCTTGTACTCACCAGGGAAACCAGGATCGGTCCCCACGACACACACCCGGTGCACCGTCTTCTCTTCATCAGCGGGGACGACCCCGTTCACCGTCAACCTGGCTGTATCTCCGGCCTCGACGGTCGGGATGGTCCACACCCCCTTCGCGTAGTGCGTTCCCTCCGGACCGGCCCATGTACCCATCGTCATGCCCGTTGGCATGACGTGCCCGATCTTTACACCCGGGGCATCTGACGGACCTTCATTTGCCACATCGATCTCATACGTGACCGCCTCACCCGGCGTATAGTCCCCCGACTCACCACTAGCAGATGGCACCGCCGACACAGCCACCTTCAACTGAGCCTCCCGCGCGACGTTCACGGACGTCTGGGAGGTGTTGACCGGATTGCCCGTCTGCACGCGATCCTTGTACGACGACTCCTGGTCGATGTCTGCCCTGAGGGTCATCTTCTTCTCGTTGCCAGGCACCGTCACCGGAAGCGTCAAGGCCGCCTTCTTCTTGGCGTCCATCGCCCCGATGGACCACACTCCGGAAGTCTTGTCGTAGCCGGCAACGTCCTCATTCAGCTTAACGTTCGGAGGGAGTGGGACCTTCACCAAGAAATTTTCAGTGGACGCAGGTCCGTAATTATCAGCATCGACGACAAGCCGTAGCTTTTGCCCTGGCTTCACTGCACTGCCCTCCTCCAGCTGGCCTCCGGTTTCACCGTCCAGGATCTTGGTATGCACACGGAGATCAAGCGCATTCGTGGAAGCGCCTTTATACTTTATCGAGCCAAGCGGATTATTCGGGCCGACAGCACTCGACGAAACCTTGCCCTCGACTGACAGATCCCCTACATTTGCCACAATTCCCGAAACCCTAATTTTTTTCGACTCTCCGGTCTTTATTTCCCCGATCTGGCATTTTACGGACCCGTCGGCATTGCTACGTGTGCACGGCTCACCATCCGGCCCCTTCAGATCGGTGATTCCCGACGGATTCACATCGAGGACGACGCCCGGTGCAGTATCCGGTCCAGAATTTTTTACGAAAAAATCGACATCAGCCTTCTCGCCCTGTAGGTATTCACCCTGCTTCGTAAACCCGCCACCGTCAGCGAAAGCGACATCGGCACGAACGACGGGAATATCAGTCGAACTCTGAGGAGTCGTCTTGCCATCAAGAGTCAGGCTGGTCTTCTGTGTCAATTTATCAACATCTCGCACCTGGTCCACATTGGCGATCTTGACCCCATACTTGACCTGATAGTGATCACCCGGCTCTATCTTTCCCCCTCCGGCTGCCCCACCAATCGGAACAGTGAGCGCCTGCCCATCGATCATCGCGTCATCGACTTTTTTCCACCCTTCATCACCGCTCTGCGCAACACGACGAATCCACACCTGTCCGTCGTAACCAATTCCTTGCGGAAGAGTGACGCCGAGAGATGTTCCTCTCGCTATCGCACCGCCTTCGTGGTTTACATCGATCACAACGTCTTCAGGATTTCCTCTCTCCAGAGGAGTAATCTTCGACACTTGCGACGTGACCACAGGAATGTATTCGTATGTCACATTGGCGATCGCGATCTGATTGCCGGGTCTCAGCTTAAACAAAATCAACCCCGCCTCCGATTCCAAGTGCACTTCCCCCGTGACGGTCTCCCACTGGCTCGGACTCTTTAGCATGATGGTCTTCGGTTTCGTCTGGTAAGTTCCGATTTGATAGTCCAGCCACTGGGTCCCCACATTCACCCGTCTTGCGTCGAAACTATATCGAACCAAGGCCCCTTTTACCGTGTTGAAAGATTGTTTAAGGTCACCGTGAGTGAGGATGGCTGCCTGCTGTCCGGGCGCCGGGCCGCCAGGAGACAAAGTCGGCATCTCAGATTCATCCCAGAAATCTGGTTTGACCCGAGTGTTCTGGGCGACCTTCGGTGTCGCCAAGCTGCCGTTCTTGAAATTCGGAGGAGTGGCCGGAAGTGGTGTAGCATCTTTGGTTGCCGCGCTCGCATACTGGAACGCTGTCATAGACATGATAAATGCGACAATGACCGCCCCCAGCCATGTCGTCCTCCGTGAATATCGGTGTTTTCTATTGGCCATGTGCGGGATCTTTTCCTCAGTCTGTGGATTATTTAGGACCGGCACTCCATTCAGGTGGCTCGAGAAATGACCCCAAGGTGTGCGCTTTCTTACGCGCGCGCCCTGGGTCCACCCCTGGCACCTCGAAGTCCAGAACTTTCCGTTACCCATGCGTGCCCTCTTTGCCTGTCGTGCGTGCGATGCGCATCGCAAGGCTTGTCTACAGACGCCAAGGAAAAGTAGCCAGACCTTGTTTCTCCTGGTATTGCGAGCACCAGGATGGGCGATCGGTGCCCGGCCGACGGCGTCGAAGGAGCCGGCCCCGGCGCATGCGGGTGCCGGTGGTCGACGAGACCTGCTGCGCTGGCGCCCTGGACGGGGTGCTCTCGCCAGATCAGGTGACGGCCGCCTGGGCCACCGGAGCCGGGCGAGCCTTGATCCGCCGAAGGCGGTACCCGCCCAAGGAGTGGAGCGGGGTGAGGGTCTCCCTGGCCCTACCGGCCTGCCGCAGGGGCAGGTGTGGCCGGCCGCCGAGGCCTTTCTACGAATCAGCCCCGCCCAGCTCTTCGAGTCGCGCGAGACGATTTCGTGTCTCATTGTCGAGCGGTATGTGCAGCACCATATGTGCATCGGTTCCCGCTTGGAGCCGCAGCCAGAGAATTTCCATGTGGAGCAAGCCGACGTGAGCATTGTGGATGTTTGGACCTGTCCTGCCTTAAGTATAGATTCGGGTGGCGGAGTCGAAAAAGTTCCGGTTCGGTCAGAACTTCGGCCTGGTATCGTCTCTACTATGATTCATTTGGTCTGGTTATTCTCCGGTAATTCCCCGAAGGGCCGGCCCTGGCTCCGCGAAGCCGAGGCCCGCCGAGCGCAGCGAGGCGGTTCTGTGAATGGGGCGGCTGGTGGAATTGGTTGGGCGTCAGCCGGTTCCGCGCGGTCGTTGCTGGTCTCACCGTGCATTGATGGTGATTTTGGCTGCCACTGTGTGCGTTCTCATTCATGCTGCGGTATGGCCGTCTCTAGGCATTTCTTTGACCTGTGGTGCTGCAGACCATTGAGGCTTTCGGTGATGGGTTGCTTCCGGTGCGGGTCTGTAAAGTTTTCGGTGTAACTGGGTTGGTTTGTAGGATCAGATTCGGTTGTTGGTGAGGCGTTCGTCGAAGGCGATGTCGAAGGCTTGAAGGGCTCGCTTCCAGCGGGTGGTCCAGCGTTTGCGGCCGGCGCCGGTCGGGTCGAGGGACATCACCGCGAGGTAGATGCATTTCAGGGCGGCGTTCTCCGAGGGGAAGTGGCCGCGGGCCGGGACCGCCCGGCGGATGCGGGCGTTGACGGACTCGATCGCGTTGGTCGTGCAGACGATCCGGCGGATCTCGGCGTCGAACTGCAGGGACGGTACGAACTCCGGCCAGGCGTTCTCCCACAACCTGACGATCGCCGGGTACTTCTGTCCCCATTCCTCACAGAACTCGAGGAACCGGCTGGTGGCCGCGTCCTCGGTCGGCGCGGTATAGACCGGCTTCAAGGCTTTGGCGATCTTGTCCCAGCCCTGGCGGCCTGCATAGCGGAACGAGGCCCGCAGCAGGTGGACGACGCAGGTCTGGACGACGGTCTGGGGCCAGACCTCACCGACCGCGTCGGGCAGACCCTTCAGCCCGTCGCAGACCATCATGAGGACGTCCTCGACGCCGCGGTTCTTCAGCTCGGTCAGGACCCGCAGCCAGTGCTTGGCCCCTTCCCCGCCTTCGCCGCCGGCCCACAGCCCGAGGATGTCGCGGTGGCCCTCCGCCGTGACCGCCAACGCCATATAGATCGGGCGGTTGGCCACCTGACCGTCACGGATCTTCACGTTGACGCAGTCGATGAACACGACCGGATAGACGCGGCGGTTTCCATCGGTGGTCGCGACTCCTGAAAGGAGCCGGTCCTATGCAGAGGCATCCGCCGAACCGTTTGCCGCTGTCTGTGCCGAAGAGGTACTTCGAACTGCGTAGAGGTGGCCTGAAAGGGGCTGCCGCTGCCCGCCAGACCGGGGCAGGCGCCAGCGGGCGCGAGTGCCCAGCCACAGGTCAGGGAGGCTTCCACCGATGGGGCCTGGGCCGCAGGCTCCTGGAACTGCATGTCCCATTCGGCGATGGCCCTGTCCGGTTCAGTGAAACGGCAGGTCTCTGACTCAAACGCCTCACCAGGTACCCGCAGGCGCGTCGCACCAGCTGTCTCGTCGCCGCCGGTGGCGCGGCGACCTCGGACAGGTCTTGCCCGTGCCGCTCTTGGGGGTGGGGCGGGGCCGGCCGGCGAAGTGGGCGTCGCTGCGCGCGTCGTCGTAGAGCGGAGGGCGAAGCCCATGGTCCGGCCCGCACACGCTTCCAGGGCTTCACTCTCGCGCTCGGTATGGATGCCGGTGGCCGGTGGGAGGCTCTGACGGGTCCAGCGTGGCACGTCGGAGGGACAGGGTATGAGGTTGAGCCGTCGGGAACGGATTGCCTTGGACGGCTTCCTCCTCGCCGCGGGGGTTATCGCGGTTGGCTGGGGTGCGGCGCATTACGGCTTCGACCGGATCGCGCACCTGGCCTTCACCCTGAGCCTGGTCCTCGTGCTGGTCACGGCCTGCCGCACCGTGTTCCACGGCCTGACTTTCGTGCGGCTCACACCGCCGCGGATTCCCGCGTCGGAGGAAGTCCGCCGTCACGCGGCCCGCCAGGCCGGCCTCGATCCCGACGCCTGACACGACCTGGGCGGTATCGCCATCTTCACAGTCCACCCTGCCCCGGGCCGCTGCCCCTCCGGCCTCTGGGGGTCGGGAGAGCAGCGGGTGTACTAGGGAGCGTCTTGTCGATCACTTGTCGAGCCAGATGAGGGTGCTGGCGAGGGTGATCGCTGCTTGGTAGCGGGCGGGGTGCTTGTCGTAGCGGGTGGCGATGGCTCGCCATTGTTTGAGGCGGTGGAAGCAGCGTTCGACGACGTTGCGTCGCCGGTAGACGGCCTTGTCGAAGCGGCAGGGTCGTTCCCGGCGCCGGGCCCGGCCCGCGAGTTGGTCGACACGTTCCGGGATCGTGGCTTTGATACCGCGCCGGCGGAGGTAGGCGCGGAAGGGCCGGGACGAGTAGCCCTTGTCCGCGATGACCCGCTCGGGCCGCACGCGAGGCCGTCCCGGCCCGCTGCCCGCCACCCGTATGAGGCTGATGACGGTCTCGGCCTGGGTGCAGTCGTTGCGGGTGCCCGCGGTCAGCACGAACGCCAGTGGCCGGCCGCGGCCGTCGCAGGCAAGGTGAATTTTGCTGGTCAGCCCGCCGCGGGAGCGTCCCAGGGCCCGTTCGTCGAGCCCCCTTTGGCGGCGGTGTGCTGATGGGCCCGCACGATCGTGGAGTCGATCGAGACCAGCCAGTCCACCTCGCCCTCGGTCTGGGCGGCGGCCAGAAGACGGTCGAAGGTGCCGTCGGTGGCCCAGCGGGCGAAGCGTCCGTGGACGGTCTGCCACGGGCCGAACCGCTCGGGCAGGTCCCGCCAGGGCACACCGGTACGGAACTTGAACACGATGCCTTCGAGCACCTGACGGTGATCACGCCACCGCCCGCGGGCCCGGCCTGCCGGCGGCAGCAACGGCGCGATCACCGCCCACGCGGCATCAGACAACTCGACTTCCCTCACGCCCGGACCAACGATCCGATGATCGGAAAGACACTCCCTAGCGCTTCGGTCGGTGGAGACCGAGCACGTCTTCGCGGGGTATGCGCGGTGGGTAGGGTCGCGGTGGTGCTTTTCGAGAGGTTTTGGGGTGGTTATGCATCGTCAGATGCGTGTGGGTGTCCGTATGGTGACGGCTGTTCTGCTGGCGGCGGGTCTCGCGGGCTGCAATCCGGGGGTGTCGGCGGGCGGTGATGCCAAGCCGTCGCTGCCTGGGCAGGGCAAGGGCGGTGCGCAGGGTGCTCAGGGGGCGCCGGCGCTTCCGGGTCTGTCGACGACCGCGGTCGCCCGCAGCCAGCTTGCAGGGTTGAAGGTTGCGGGTCTGAGGCGATGACGGGGTATAGCAGGGAGAAGTTCACGCACTGGGCCGGGCAGGGCGATAGCTGTGACACCCGCGAGGTCGTCCTGGAGCGGGCGGGCAAGAACGTGAAGCGCGACGCCGCTTGCAAGGCCGTCTCCGGGACCTGGGTCTCGGTCTACGACGGGATCACCGTGACTGATGCCGGGAAGCTGGACATCGACCACATGGTCCCCCTAGCTAATGCCTGGCGTTCGGGGCCGGTGCGTGGACGGCGGACCGGCGTAAGCAGTTCGCGAACGACCTGACCCGCCCCCAGCTTCTGGCGGTGTCGGCGGCGACGAACCGGTCCAAGGGTGACCAGGGACCCGACGAGTGGCAGCCCCCGGCGAATGCTTATTGGTGTACGTATGCCACGGCGTGGACGAACGTGAAGTCCAGCTACCAGCTCACGGTGACCGAGGGCGAGAAGAAGAAGAAGCTGACCGAGATGCTGGAGACGTGCTCATGACCGACCACCAGCCCGCAGGCACCCCGCAGCCCGAGCACGGTACCGTCCCGGACGGGGCGGTCCCGTTGACCGACCACGTCAAGGCGGGCCCCGGGGGAGCGATGACCGATGAGGTCGGCGTCGTCACCGGCGACGTCACCCTGACGACCGAGGCCGGCCCGGACGGCACGGCCCAGGCGCAGATTCAGTACACCGGGGCCGAGGAGTGGTACACCCTCACCGGCAGCCCCGCGCCCCTTCCACCCGGCGGCCTCGCCGTGTTCCACAAGCACGTGGTCGAGGCCGTGAAGGCCGGAGGTGCCGCGGAGGTCCCCGCAGCCACTTCGTGAAAACTCGCCTGCGGCGCAGTCGGGCTGCGGCATCGTCGTGGTCAGGTGGCCCCGCATCGTGGGCTGCGTGAACACGGGGTAGGGAGAGAGCGGGCTTGTGGTGAGTAGGCGCGAGACCTGGACGACCGAGGAGTTCGGCACCTCCCACACCGGCGCGGTCGAGGCCGTCTTGGGTGACGGCAGCGTGCCGGCCCCGGTGTATTTCGACAGCGGCTCCGGCGGGGGAGGGGACACGGTCTCCCAGTGGAGCGTCTACGACGGCGGCTGGCCCCACGTACCGAAAGCCGCTGCGGTGCGCGCGGTGTGCTCCTGTGGCTGGGCCGGCCCCGACCACCGCCTGGACCGGGAGACGATCGCAGGCCGGGATCTGGCCGTGGCCGGGGAGGACCAGGCGGACGCCTGCGACCGGGACTGGTACGGGCACACCGACGACGTCGAGGCGACCACCGTCCCCCTGCCCGAGACCATCACCACGCTGCTGGCCCGCTTGGAGGAGGAGATCGACAAGCTGACCAAGACCTCCCCGGTCGCCGCGGTACGTGCGGCCCGCCGCCTTGAAGTCACCGCCGAGCGAGTCGGCTACTGGGCCGCCCGCGGTACCGCCAACGACCTCGACACTGAACAGGCCGCCGCCCAATTCGGCCTCGACGAGGACGCCGCCCGCAAGCTGCTGGCACGCCTCGGACGCTGGAGCCCGTACCGCTGACCGTGCTGGTCCGGGCGAAGGGGGTGGCCCGCCCGGGCCGACGTGTGACGGTGTGGCCGGTCGGCGGTGCAGCTTGGGGACGTCGCCGTACGACGTCCCGGGAGCTCCTCGCCCGCTCCCGCCCATGACCGGGCGCGCCCGGCCCCAGCCCCCTGGCCGGCTCCCGCCTCCGGGCGAGCTGGCAGCACTGTCCGTGAAAGGCCGCGCGCTGCTCCTCGGTCATGAGGCACCCGTCGGACGCGGCAAGGTGCTCGTGGGGAGGGCGGGGGAGAGGCCGCACGCCTGCGCAGCGGATCGTCTACCCGCCCTACGCGCTGGGCTGGGCTGGCGCCGGGTGTGCTCAACGGCGTTGGCATCGGGGTCGCGTACCGCCCAGCTGACATCCCAGCCGACCCGTAGCCACGTCGGGGCGTAGCTAGATGTGGGGCAGCCAGCCGTCGGTGACGTCGGAGTGCTCGCGTGCGCGCTGTGCCTTCTCTTCGAGGAGCCGGCGGAAGCCTGCCAGGGCGTAGCGCTCTCCGGTGCCCGCTCTGGGGCCGGGGATGCCGGCAACGGTGGCCATGCACTGCTGGGGCTGGGGCTGCCAGCCGGTGACCTGGACCCGTAGGTGCATGCGCTCGGCGCTCCGGTGCAGGTTGAGGAGATGGAGCAGGCCGTCGATGTCCATGGCCGCGACGGCGTGCAGGTCCACTAGGAGAGCGTGCTCGTCGATGGTCACGTAGTCGAGCGCGCGCTGGAGGATTTCTCCCGCGCCCTCGTCGAGTTCCCCTGTGGCGCTGATCTGCATCGAGTTGCGGCAGTGCTGGATGTCCACGTTGATCAAGGTGCTGCTCCCGTCACCCGAAGGCTTCGGACCCCCGGGGCCCCATCCTGGCGCGCTACGGCGCAGGGCCGACATGCGGCGCGCTGGAGCGCGCGGAGAGGGCCGTGTGCCGGGACACGCCAGTTGTCTCTGGAGGAAGCGTGTGGCCCGCGCGTTCGGTGGAGATGGGACAGGCTTCTTGCTGTCACCCCTGAATCCGTCCGGCCGCTTCAACGAACGGATTCGGGCAGCCGCGGCGTACGCCGGCCCGGCCCAGGCCCCGCGGGGTTTCCGTCCTGGCGCGGCGCCTACCGGCGGCGATACGAGGCGCGCTGAACCAGAGGCCGTCGACGTCCGTTCCATCGCCTGCCACGGCACGTACTGTCGTGTCAGAGCGAGGGGGAGTTTCTTCAGGAGGCTGGCGTGGCGGTTGACCGGATCGGGCTGGCCGAGGCGCTGGCGGCGGCGAAGGCGGCCGCGCCGGTGAATTCCCTCGAGCTCGTGGCACGTACGCTGCGCGACCGGTTCGGTGCACGTTCCGTGTCGTTCCTCTTCGTCGACGTCGCCGGCCGGCGCCTCCTGCGGGTCCACGACACCGCGGCCACAGCACACGAGGATCGCGCTGAGCAGGTTCCCCTGGCCGGCAGCACCGTCTACGACGAGGTCCTGCGTTCCCAGAGGCTGGTCCTGGCAGCGAACGGCGGACAGGGGCAGCGGGTGCTCGCCCCTGTTTCCAACCGCGGTGACACCATTGGTGTCCTGGAGCTGTTCCTTCCCGAGGCCACCGCGGACGTACTGGCACAGATCGAGGAAGCCGCGCAGGCGCTGGCCTACATCATCGTCACCGACCGGCGCTTCACCGACCTCTACCACTGGGGCAACCGCAGCACCGTGGTGAGTCTGGCCGCCGAGATCCAGCACCAGCTCCTCCCCTCGGCAGCCTCCTGCGAAGCGCCCCAGTTCACGCTCGCCGGCGCCCTGGTCCCGGCAGCGACCATCGCCGGTGACACCTACGACTACAGCCTCGACAACGACACCCTGCATCTGTCCGTCACCGACGCCATGGGCCACGACGTCAACGCCTCCCTCATGGCCACCCTGCTCGTCAACGCCTCCCGCGGCGCCCGCCGCGCCGGATGCAACCTCGCCGAACAGGCCCGCCAGACCCACCAAGCGCTCCTGGACCACGGCAACCGGACCTTCGCCACCGGGCAACTGCTGCGCATCGCCCTGGACGGGAGCGGCGCCCAGCTCGTCAACGCCGGCCACCCCTGGCCCCTGCGGCTGCGGGCGGGGGTGGTCGACGAACTGCGGCTGGCCGTGGACCTGCCCTTCGGAATCGCCGAACAGGGTCCGTACCGGGTGCAGGATCTCGACCTGCGTCCCGGTGACCGGCTCGTGCTCTACACCGACGGCATGCAGGAGCGTCAGGCGCAGGCTGTTGATCTCGCCGCTCTGCTCCGCAAGACGCTGGCGGAGCATCCGCGCGAGGTCGTGCGCACTCTGGTCGCAGCGGTCGCCGACGCCAGCGATGGTCGCGTGAGGGATGACGCCACCGTCCTTTGCCTGGACTGGCACGGCCCTGATGGCGAGGACCGTCTCGCGGAAGCCCGAACCGGTTTCTGAGGGCCGACTCCTCACGGGTGCCACACACCACAGCCACGCCCGAGTGGTCCGGTCCCGCCAGTCAAGAACGGCTCCCCCTCGCCGGAGGGGGAGCCGTTGTGCTGTCCGCACCCCCCGAAGGGCCCGCGGCACGTTCGGCGAGGCCTCGTTCCTCCACCCGCCCGGCCAGTTCGGTGGTCCACGAGGTCAACATCCCTTGCTGAGCACGCGACGCGTCGTGCCACGCACGACCCCGTCAGGCGAGGGCCGTGTCGCCGTCCAGCCTGGTGGGGTGCGTGACAGAGCCCGGCCGTCTGATGGTGGGGCCCGGCCGGGCTCTGCGTGTGTGGGGTGGGGCTGCTCAGACGTCGTCCTCGCGCAGGTCGCGCTCGTTGCCGGGCAGGTCTTCCTCGCGGCGGCGTTCCTTGCCGTCGGGGTGCTTGCCGCGGGAGGGCTGGGCGGTCTCGGGGTGGACCGGGTCCTGGCCGGGGCGCTGCATGCGCGCCTCGAGACGGCCCGACGTGGAGCGGCTGGTTCCTCCTGACTGGGGGCCGGAAAGCTAGGCGATCTGGCTGGCGTATACGGCTTCCCGCCTGAGCCGATAAGAAACGGGTAAGAAGTCGTGCATGGTCTCGAATCGCAGGGGCATTCGGTTCTGTGGAGGTTGATAACTATGGTTCCCCTGCTTCTTGTTCTTCTGCTGGTTCTGGTTCTCGCTGGTGCGGGTTTCGCGATCAAAATTCTCTGGTGGGTCGCTATCGCGGTCCTCATCCTGTGGCTGATCGGCTTCGTCGCACGTCCCAAGGGCAGCAGCGGCCGGTGGTATCGCTGGTAGCTGATCTGTAGAAGCGCAGTTCAGATGTGGTGTGGCGGTGGCCTGTCACCCCCCGACCGGGGGTGACAGGCCACCGCCATGTCGCCATGCTGGGGGTACTGGTTTTGCCGTACCGGGTGAAGCCGGATATCGGGGGTAATGGGGAGGATGCCGGGACGGTCGCCGCGACGCAGCAGGGGACCTGCTCACCTCCAATGATCGACGGCCGTCTCGGTCCCGCCTTCCCCGTTTGTGTAGGGGGCGAAATGCGGGGCAGGCGGTGGTCAGGCCGGAACGGGAGTTCCGCCGTGAACCGTGAACGTAGTACGGAAAAAGGGAAGACCGGTCGGGAATCCTTTTCCCTTCCGTCTCCTATTTGACCGAAGGAGTTGTTTTCGCATGACTGAGAACTTTTGGGGTTACCGCGAGACCGCCGGCCGTTCGGCTGGTGCGGATCTGACGGGGTACAAGGTCGAGGCGAGCGACGGTTCCATCGGCAAGGTCGACAAGCACTCGGACGAGGTCGGCTCCTCGTACATCGTGGTCGACACCGGTCCGTGGATCTTCGGCAAGGAAGTTCTCCTGCCGGCGGGCACGATCAGCCGGATCGACGCGAACGACGAGAAGATCTATGTCGACCGGACGAAGGAGCAGATCAAGAACGCTCCCGAGTTCGACAAGGACAAGCATCTCGGTGACGCGGACTATCACCGCCAGGTCAGCGGCTACTACGACGGCCCGCACCGGCTGTAACCGACGCGGGACGCGGATCGAACGAGGCGGGGCGGCAACCAGTTGGTTGCCGCCCCGCCTCGTGCCATGCCATGGAGCCGCTGCCCAGCGTGCGCCCACTCGTCGCCGGCCCGACGGAGCCGCCAGGGCGCAGACGCAGATGGCGGCGCTCGGCGGCCTGACGGCTGGCGACCCCGAGGGGCCCGGCGAGATCGGCCCAGCTTGCACCACGCCCGCGGGCGGTCTCGATCAGTCCGCTCTCCCAGTCGGCGAGCTCCTCACGGATCTCGCGCAGCACCAGCAGTGCGGCCAGTGGATCAGAGCCCACCGCTGACATGGGCTCCGTTGGCACCGGTGTATTTGAGGGCGGCTGGTGCGCGGCCTTGAGCGCCTGGCAGACGGCTTCCAGAGCCGAGCTATTCGGCGTCTGTTGGCTCGGCTGGCCGCCGTGGCTGATGTAGCCGTCCTTCTGCCCTTGCGGCAGCGTCTCTATGAGGACGTTTCAGGCTGACGGAATCTCTGCGGGTGATGTCGAGTCGCGGACGCAGAACAGGCTGGTACGGGCGTCGCAGACGGGGCAGACGACCGGCATCCGCGACCAGTGCCCCGACCGAGGCGTCGACCAAACCGTTGTTCCGCCGGTCCGGACCTCGTGCTACTCCTGTTCGGAATCCCTCTGGGTCGCTCCTACGACCTATCAGGCAGTCTCCTGGGGGCAGATCTCGGCCAAGAGCTCCAGCAGGTGGGCGGTCACGAGCTCAGGCTCGCCCCGCCGTACCCAGGTGTAGACGGCAAGCCGCGCGGAGGCGTCGGCATGCCGCAGAACGTACCCGTCCCCCAGCCCACGCGGGCGGGACTGTCGTACTTGGATCTGCCGGGGCATTCCGTCCCCGTCCGCCAGTACCTCGACGACCTGACGCTCCGGGCCCTCCCGGAACTGGTACACCCAGCACGTCCGCATGCGGACCATTGTTTCCAGCACTCCCGGCCTCCGGGCGCCCGACACCTTCCAGCCCGCGCCGGACCACCGCCCTGGGCTCCGCTCGCGGCCAGTCGCGGTGGTGATCGACCGAGGACGGGCGTGACCTGTGAATGTTCCTCTCCCTCGGGTGGCTGACGGTCCACCAGGCGGTGACGGCATCTGGCTTTGTGGGCTGCACCGGCGATTCGGCTCGCCGGACTGAACGGCCTTCCACGCGTTCGTCAGGCGAGGCGTTCGAGGACGGCGGTCATGCCGATGCCGCCCGCGGCGACGACGGGATCAGGGCGGTGGAGGCGTCGTCCTGGCGCAGGGTGTTGAGGGCGGTGGTGGTCAGGCGGGCGCCTGCGGCTCCGTACGGCTCGCCCAGGGCGATGGAGCCGCCTCGGGTGTTGAAGCGGTCCGGGTTGCAGTCGAGTTCGCGGCAGTAGGCGAGCATTTGGGCGGCGAAGGGTTCGTTGCCGACGCAGACGTCGATGTCATCGAGGGTCATGCCGGTACGGGCCAGGACGCTGCGGGTGGCTTCGACGGGGGCCGGGCCCTCGGTTTCGGGGGTGTGGGCGCTGACCGCGGTGGCGAGGATCCGGGCCAGCGGGGTGATGCCGCAGGCGCGGGCGAAGGCTTCGTCCATGACGAGGACGGCCGCGGCGCCGTCGCTGAGGGGGGCCGCGTTCCCGGCGGTGACCCGGCCGTCGGGGCGTGCGGCGGGGGCGAGGGCGGCCAAGGTGTCGAGGGTGACCCCTTGGCGGGGGCAGTCGTCGCGGGTGACCCTTTCCCCCGCCGGGGTGAGGACGGGGACGATTTCGGGGGTGAAGAATCCGCTCTCCCAGGCACGGCCGGCGAGGCGGTGGGAGCGGACGGCGTATGAGTCCATCTCGGTGCGGGTGATGCCGTAGACGTCGGCGGCGTGTTCGGCGGCGAGTGCGACGGGGAGGTAGGGGTCGGGCAGGGCGCCGCCGGTGCGGGGCTCGTACCACGTCTCGCCGGCGGTGGCGGAGCGGTGGGCGGTGCGGGCTTCGGCGTCGGCGAAGGCGGGGTTGCGGGTGCCGGGCCAGGTGTCGGAGCTCCCGTACGCGAGACGGGACTGGGACTCCACACCGGCGGCCACAACGGCTCGCGCGTCACCGCAGCGGTGGTCACCACGGCCACGCATGAGGACATAGCGCTGATCCGTCTGCGCGGAGCCATCGACGAGGACAGTGCCCCCGGCCTCGCCCAGGCTCTCGCCGAGGCCGCGGCAAGCGGGAGATCGCGTACGGTCGTCGATCTCTCGGACGCCGACTTCGCGGACTCCCACGCCCTGCACGCCCTGCACGCCCTGCTCGACGCCCAGAACCTGCACCAGGCGGCAGGGGTATCCCTGGTACTGGCCGGCCCGCTGCAGATAGGCGTCCGCCGCCTCTTCGAAGTCACCGGCACCGCGGCCGCGTTCCGGATCACTGACAGCCTGGAGAGCGCGATGACATGCTGACCACCACGCTCATTCTCCGAACTGACGTGTGTCCGCATGCCGTGCCTAGGCCCGGGCAGGCGATGAGGCGATGAACCCGCCCACAGCAGCCCCCCGAAGGAGCCACCCGCCGCAGCGACAGCAGCGCTGCGGCGGACGCCCGGCCGCGCTCCGCCGCCGAGGCCCGCGACGAGGTTGCTGCTCTGCTGCAGCATGCGGGCATCGCCCTGGACAGCGTCACCACCGCGGACGCGCTGCTGGTGACCTCGGAACTGGTCACCAACGCGATCCGCCACGGCGGCGGACTCATCGCCTTCTGCGCCGAGATCACGGGCGAGGCCCTGCGCGTGTGTGTCAGCGATGGAGCCCGCACGCTCCCACGGCCCGGGCGGCTGCCCCGGAGCAGCCCGGTGGGTTCGGCTGGCCGCTCATCCAGCGACTCGCGGCACACGTCGACATCCGCAGCCACCCCCGCGGTAAGACGATCATGAGCGTCCTGCGCCTCACCTGATCCACCCCCACCCCCACCGCCCCCGGGCCTGAGCCGGTCGGCCCCGGGATGCCGCAGGCCTGCTCCGGCCCTCGTGCTGCGGCGTCGAACGAGCACGCGACCTGCCCCGTGGCCTCACCTTGCGGGCTCGCGGACCTCGCTACCCCGGGCGGCGACCTCCGACTCCCTGGCCGGCGCACTCACCAGCACCTCCCGATACCCGATCCAACCCGGGCCGTGGTCGACATGATGAGGGCCGACGAGAAACCACGCCGCAGCGAAGCTGCTCATCGACAGGGCCGGCACGCAACGGCCGCTCACCACTGCGTAAACCGCCACGTTCCTCGGCAGGGCCTGGGCCCCGCCCCGGGCCTGTCCTGGCCGCCGAGGTGCGGCCCGGACGCGCCCCTGGCACTGCTGCTCCGTGTGGAGGGACGTCGCCGCGGCTGAGCGTGCAGTACGGGCCGCTTGTGGCCTTTCCTGCCCTTCGGGAGGGGCAGGGGCCTCGTGTACGCGGTGGTGGAATCGAGAGGCTGCCGGGTTCGCGGATTCACGGTTCGTGGACTGGGTCCGTGGGATTGAATTCTGGGCAGGTCTGGATTGGGTGGTCGGCGCTGTCGGGGAGGGATGGCCCATGTTGGATGTGTTCGTACTGCCTGTCCGCTGTGTTGTGTGTGGTGCTACCGGTCGGGAGGGTGAGGTCCGTTCGGTGTGGATCGTGCAGGGCAAGGCGTCGGTGACCTGGCACACTGATGACTGCCCTCACCTCGCGGCGGACCGGGTCCTGGCCCACCGCGAGTGAGCCCCGGCCTTCGGTGCGGCGGGGTGACCTGCGCGGTGCGGGATCGTTTCAGCAGATGTGAATGACAGATTCTGGATCCCTGGTGCTGCTCCAGGCTCGGCCCCTGACAGCCCTTCCCGCCCCGGGCCGCCCACACCCGTCCACCACCCCGTGGTGACCATTCGCCGGGAGACCGTGTGAGCGAACGCCCCTTCTACTGGTGCCGTTCCTGCCACCAGCCCCTCTACGCCACCGGCTCGTCGACCGCCGAGGCTGACTGGGACTGGGAGGTCGATCACCAGCAGCCCGGCACCTGCGGCAACCAGCACCTGATGCCCCTGACCGGCACAGCACCAGCCCCCGAGAACCTCCGCGACGCCTCACGCGTCCTGCGCCTCTTCGGCTCCTGACCGGTCTCACCGAGCTTGCCCGCAGAGCTTGCCCGACGGCGTGGGAGTGCTGCGCGCACGTCACCCGCGCGACGCCTGTGAGGTGACGGGTGGATCACGGCCCGCCACGGTGTCCCGTGGCGCGTCGTTGGGCTGGTCATGGACCAGAGAACCGTTCCCGCACCACGGTGTTCCACGGGGCCCGGGCTGCGGCTGGGTGGCAGCTTGGTGTCGGATTCGCCGATCTACGACGCCGTGGAACGGCAATGGCTCCAGGAGGGCCGGGAGGTTCCCGCTCTGGGAGGATCCGGCGGTCCGGCGACAGGCCGGCACCGCTCACGCGATCCCGACCTTTTCCACCGCGGCTGACCGGACCCTGCTCGTTGGACCTCGGCGACCTCGTGCCCGACAGCGTGCGGTCACACCCTCCGGAACGTGACGTGGCTGCGTCCGCCATCTACACGGAGACCTGTGGGTGCATCGCAGTACACGGTCGTCCTGTCGGCTGGCCGGCTCCGCCTCAACCCGTCCTATCGGGGGAGTAGTGCGCGGATCGTCTTGCCGCCTTGGGGCGTGGGGGTGATGGCGGTGGTGTGGGCGAGGTCGTGGTCGGGCCTTGACCCCGAATCCTGAACACGGGTTATGCGGCTGGTGTCAGCGTAGTTGGTGTGAGGTGGAGGGCGTTTTCGAAGGCGATCGGTGATCGTTGTCCGAGGCGGGAGTGTCGGCGTCGGGTGTTGTATCGGGTCAGCCATCGGAAGGCGTCGAGTCGGGCTTCGCACTCGTCTGGCCAGCTCTTTCGTCCCTGCAGGGTTTCGCGTTTGAAGGTCGCGTTGAAGGACTCGGCGAGTGCGTTGTCCGCGCTGGACCCGACCGCGCTCATGCTTCGCCGGACCCCTGCTGACCTGCAGGCTTCGGCGAATGCCCTGCTCGTGTACTGCTTGGACTCAACCGGTCGTTGCAACACAGGCCTGTTGGAGCAACAGTACTTGCTCGTTGAGTGCCTCGGCTGGGGTCTTCCAGCCGAGTGTCTTGCGTGGTCTGGTGTTCAGTGCGTGGGCGACAGCTTCGATGTCCTCGGCGGACCAGCGTGAAAGGTCGGTGCCTTTCGGGAAGTACTGACGCAGGAGCCCGTTCGTGTTCTCGTTTGTGCCTCGCTGCCATGGGCTGTGTGGATCGGCGAAGAACACAGGGATACCGGTCTCGATGCGGAACTGCGTGTGTGCCGACATCTCCTTGCCGCGGTCCCATGTCACAGAGCGCCTCAGCTGCTCGGGCAGCGTCGACATCGTGTTGGCGAGTGCGTTCTTCATGGAGATCGCTCCGTAACCGGCCAGGGCGGGGCCGTTCTTCGTTCGGGGGATTGTCCCGAACCCTTCCTCGCGGGGCAGGTGGACCAGCATCGTGAACCGGGTCGACCGCTCGACTACGGTGCCGATCGCGGAACGCTCCAGCCCGATGATCAGGTCCCCTTCCCAGTGGCCGGGAACAGCACGGTCCTCGACCTCGGCGGGCCTCTCGCTGATTAACGCTTCCGGCGTCACGTGCGCCCAGGTCTTCCGGCGTGAACGCGCCCGCGGCGCACGCAGAGCGCGACCGGTTCGAAGACACAGAATGAGCTCGCGTTTCAGCGCTCCGCGGCCCTGAATGTAGAGGGCCTGGTAGATCGCCTCGTGGCTGATGCGCATGGACTCATCATCCGGGAATTCCAGCTTGATCCGGTTCGCGATCTGCTCCGGACTCCAAGCCTGGACCCATGCCCGATCCGCGCGATGCGGCTTGTTCCGTCCCGTCCAGTTGCCTGTTGCAGGACCTGCGATAGCCCTGCCGCATGGCGTGCTGATCTGACCGGACAGTCGCTCCTGGACGTAGGCGTGCAACCGCGGGTTGGCAACGAGCTTTGCCGCTTTCGGGCGGCGTGCAGCCATGTCGGCTTTCCACTGGGCAACGGACGCCCGATAGTCACGCCTGCCGGCTCTCGTGGCCGCGTTGCGCCTCAGTTCCCGGGAACTCGTTCCAGGATCACGACCGACATCTCGAGCGATCTCGCGCACTCCTTTGCCCTGGGCTTTGAGAAGCGCGATTTCTTCCCGCTCGCGAAACGACAGGTATCTGCCCGAAGGCGGCTTCGGATCGAACGGTCGCATGCCGCCACACTGGCGGTACCAGCGCGTCGCGACCGCCGGCGCCACGCCGACGACGGCCGCGGCCTCCTCGGCAAGAAGGCCCTTGGCGATCTCCGTCCAGAACGCCGCCTCGACATGACGCTGGTACTTCGGATGCCCCGGAGACCTCAACTTCGGACGCACCGCCCTGTCCGCTGCCTGCTGACGACGAACCACCCCACACCTCCACGATCACGAGGTGTTGCGACGACCAGTTGAATCCGCCCTGGGCTCCGTGGTCGGTGTGCATGATCGATCCGGCAAGGCTGCCGCGCGTGCGGATCGCTGCGGCCAGGGCGTCGGTGACGAGGTCCGCGCGCATGTGGCCGGCGATCGCCCAGCCGGCCAACCGGCTCGAGGCGGGGTCGATGACGGTCGCCAGGTAGCAGAACTTCCCGCCGTCGATGGGCAGGTAGGTGATGTCGCCGACGTACTTCGTGTTCGGGATTTCGGCGGTGAAGTCGCGGCCGATCAGGTCCGGCGCCTTGGCCGCGGTCGGGTCGGGGACGGTGGTGCGGTGCCGGCGGCGCAACCGGACTCCTTCGATCCCGGACGCCCGCATGAGTCTGGCGACCCGCTTGTGGTTCACCGCTTCTCCGCTCGTCTCGCGGAGCTCGGCGGTGATCCTCGGGGCTCCGTAAGTGCCGTCCGATTCCTTGTGCACGGCCCGTATCCGGACGGTGAGCCTCGCGTCGGCTGCCTGCCGGGCGGCCCGGCCCGTGGCTGTCCGGCGCCAGTAGTAGAAGCTCGAGCGGCTGACACCAAGGATGCTGCAGAGCCGCTTCACGCCGTAGCGGCGCTGATGGTCGGCGACGCACTGGAAGCGGTTCACCAGCGCGTCTCCCCGGCGAAATACTTCGCCGCTTTCCGCAGGATCTCGCGTTCCTCTTCCAGCTCACGGACCTTCTTCCGCAGAGCTGCGTTCTCTGCCTCCAGCGGGGCCGGCGGCTGGGCCGGTTCCTGCGTCCGGCGTCCGCGGGGCCGACTCGCTCCGGCCGCCCGGACCCAGTTCCGCAGCGTCTCCGGGTTGATCCCCAGATCGGCGGCGACCGACGTTATCGTCGCCTCCGGCCGCGACTCGTACAGCGCGACCGCGTCCGCCTTGAACTCCGGCGGGTAGTTCTTCATGACCACGAGATGTCCGTTCTCAGATCCTCAGGATCCAGTGTCTCGTGTGTGCAAAATCAGGGGTCAAGGCCCTAGGCCTTGTCCGCCAGCACCATGTCCGGGGTGATTCTGGGACGGCCGGTCTGCCGAGGCACCCGTAAGCGGTTCATGACCTGCACGCATGCGGGTGCATCCCCGGCCTGGCCCGGTGTGAGCACGAACGCCAGCGGCCTGCGGCGGCTGTCGGCGGCGAGGTGGATTTTGGTGGTCAGTCCGCCGCGGGAGCGTCCGAGGGCGTGGTCGTGCGGCTCGCCGGCCGGGGCCCCTTTTGGCGGGCACCGGCGGCGTGCTGGTGGGCGCGGACGATCGTGGAGTCGACGGCGACGACCCAGTCGAGGTCGCCCTCGGCGTCGGCCTGGGCGAGGAGGGCGGTGAAGACCTTCGCCCAGGTCCCGTCCGCGGCCCACATGCGCAGGCGGTTGTGGGCGCCCTTCCACGGACCGAAGTGCTCGGGCAGGTCCTTCCACGGCGTGCCGGTGCGGTACTTGAACGCGATCGCGTCGATCACCTGCCGGTGATCCCGCCACCGCCCACCCCGCCGAGGCGTCCGGTCCGGCAGCAACGGCTCGATGCGTGCCCACTGGGCGTCAGTCAACGACACACATCAACCAACGATCGGATGATCCGATGATCCGAAGGAAACGGCCTAGGCTGCGCAGCCGGACGGGAAATTCACGCTATTTTCGACAACGTGACAGTGCCGTTCCTCGAGGTTGCCCCGGCTTACCTCTCCGACACCACCGCCGCCGACGTCCTGGGGCCGCTGTGCGACGCGATCGGTGAGGACCTCGACACTGGCCTGGCTACCCGCCGATACGCACTCACCGGAGTCTGCTGCGCCCTGCACGGCCCCGTCCTTTGACCGGAAATATGGGGGGAAGGTGCGCAGGCGACGGGTGTGCATTTTGCCTGGTGAGGGCCTGTTTTCTGGCTGGTGACTGCCCGGACTTTCTTGTGTGGGTGTAGGGGGTTGGTTCGGGAGTGGGTGGGTGGTCTGCGGGGGTGCAGGCCTGGTCGGCGAGCTTGCTGTAGGTGGCTCTCGGCGCATGGGTGGGTGGGGGTTGAAGGCAGTCGGGGCTGCTGGCGCGGGCGGGTTCTTGGGCGGGGCCACGGCTTCACTGGTGGGGCTGCGGTTCCTTGAACGAGGCGCGGGGCCGGGTTTTGGTGGGCGGGCCCTGTGGCGATTTGTGCTGCGCGGTGCGGGGCCTGCACGTTGGCGTCCTGCGGATCGTGTCCGGTTGGGCCTCGGGGCGGGAGCTGCCCGGGGATGCCGGCCACGGTGGCCATGCACTGCTGGGGCTGGGTCTGCCAGCCGGTGACCTGGACCCGTAGCCGCATGCGCTCCGCGCGCCGGTGCAGTTCCAGGAGGTGGAGCAGGCCGTCGACGTTCATGGCCGTGATGGCGTGCAGGTCCACCAGGAGATCGCGTTCGTCCATGGTCACGCGGTCCAGAGCGCGCTGGAAGACTTCTCCCGCGCCCTCGTCGAGTTCCCCGGTGGCGCTGATCACCACCGCGCTGCGGCAGTGCTGGATGTCCACGTTGATCAAGGTGCTGCTCCCGTCACCCGAAGGCCCCGTACCCGCGGGCCCCCCATCCTTGCTCGGTCGGCGTAGGGCTGGCATGCGGCGCGCTGAAGCGCGTAGCGGCCCGGGTCCGTGTCCGGGGCACCGAGAGGAGGCGGACGGTGTGGGCGGGTCAACCCGCTCCAGAGCTTGGGGTCCTGGCGTCTGTTGCGGCACCGCCGCTCATGGCGCGGCCGGGCCCCGTGTGCGGCGGGGCACCACAGACGCCAGGACAAGAGGGGCCGGCCCCCGAATGCTCGGAGCCCAGGAAGCCGGGGTCATCCCCCGCATCCCCTTCAACGATCAGACACCCCCATAGGCAGCGCCTCACGCAGGCTTTTCCGTCGCTGGAGACACTCCCTGGGAGACACCAGACCCGATCCGGCACCACCCATGCCCGCCTTCCAGCCCTATCAGGGCGAGCGAGACCAGGTTCCAGCCGACTCGGCGGTCATGGTCAAGGCGGGAACGTTGGGACCGCCGGCGACCGCAGCGGTCACCGTCGCCCCTGCCGTGGCCTTGCCGCTAAGCGGCGCCGACACCTGCATCATTTGTCTGATATATACGTTTTATGTGGCGGGCTGCACTCAGGCAGTCCGCCGTCCTGAAAGGTGACACTCATGCCGGAGAAGTCGCAGGGTATGCAGGATGCCGCGGAGCAGGTCAGGAAGATCGAGTCCAACATCAAGTCTGCCCCCGAGGACTGGAGCAAGAAGCGGGAGACCACCGAACTCCTGCGCGAGCTCAAGTCGACGGTCGAGCAGCAGAGCCGCTGACACCCCGTCGCAGACCCCGCCGCAGCGCATGATCCCGGCATCCCCACCAAGGCCAGGTCCGGCCGCGGACGAGAGCGGCACCCCCCGCGCTGCGCGCGGTGTGCCACCAGACGTCCCCGTCTCATCGTGCGTCTGAACGCGACAGCGATCTCGAACGCGGTCTCCAGAACACGCTCGGCGCGACCAACGCCGAGATCCTCCCCTCTGGGGACCGCGACCGGGCTCGACCAGCCCCGCCACCCCGGCATCCCCGGATGCCCCTGGCGGGCTGGCCGGGCACCAGCACAGGAAGTGCGGCCTTTCAGCTGCCCCACTTCCAGCCCCTCCGGGTGTGCCCGCGCCCGGCCGGTGAGCGGCGGTCCCACCAGCAGAGCCTGCGGGACGTTGAAGCCCGCGCTTCCCGCTTCACCTCGGCGCACGCGTAGACCGCGCCCCAGAACGAGTCGCGCCCGTCTTCAGCGTGAAAGGCCTCGGCGAGGTCGGTCTGACTTCAACGGCGCACTGCCCGCAGTTGGAGCAACCGGGGCCCGGCCGCACCAGCTCAGCTCAACCACCGGTGGCAGGTGCTTGCCTCTTCCCCGGTTGCTGCCGCTCTGCGGGGCGTTGAGGCGCGGCTGTCGTTGGTCATGCTCCCGGTTGGGTCTGGCTGCTACATCTGGTTGACGGGCACTGTCACGTTAACGACGCATGGCGTGTGCATGCCGGTGGATCTTCCGGCGAGAGGGTCCCGATCGCCGGTCCTGCGCAAAATTTTCCGCCGCAGAGCGGACTCAGACAGCTGGATGTCCCGCCATGTGCACGTCATTGTTTAAATGTGACAGTGCCCGCGGCCGCACGCAGAGCCTCCCGCCGCAACCGCCTGGCACGCCACGAGGCTTCCCTCACCTCGAAGCGGGAGAGCGTGATCGTGGACCGCGAACGCGAGGGCCTCATCGAGCAGCGCGACGCCGCCCGCGCGCAAACCGCCCAAGCACTCGCCGACGACCGTCCCGCCACCACGGCCGCTCCGGCCGCGGGTCACCGGCGTGCCAAGTGGCTCGGCGGGCACAGCGATCCCCGCTAGCCACCGGGGCACCCTGTCGTTGGCGAGACGTGACCCTTCGAGCGCCGGCGCCCCGCTGGCCTAGCGGGGGAGGGGCGCGAGTACGGTCTTGCCGCCTTCGGGTCTGGGTGTGATCACGGTGGCGAGGGCGAGGTCGTTGACCATGTGCCAGCCGAATCCACCGATCCCGCCCCTTAGGTCGGGGATTCGCATTCGCGGCGGTTCGGCGCTGGGATCGTCGACGGCGACCTCGATGCTGCCGGGGTGGGCGGTCCGACGCAGGGTGTAGGTGCCACCGCCGTGACGCAGGGCGTTGGTCACCAGCTCGGAGACGACCAGGACCACGCTGTCGGCGCAGTCCGGAGCGATCGCCGGGTGCTCCAGGGCCTCCAGGAAGGCCTGCGCGGTCTGGCGTGCTCCAGCGACGGCGTTCAGGGAGCTAAGGGGGGTGCGGTCGGGGCTCGTCGTGGTCATCGCGCGCTCCGGGTCCGTCGTTTGCGTCGGGCCGTGCCTGCCCGGTCGTTGTGCCCGGGACCGCAGTTGTCGAACCTAACGACACCCGATTACCTCAGTGGCGGGCATCCAAAAATCTATGTTGACTGGAATAGACATTGGGCTGTGGTGTGGTTATGGTTTCTCTCGTAGCCCAGAGAGACAGCAGGGCCTGGCAGAGACGGACTGCCGGGCAGCAGTCCACGCAGTAAGCGGTACCCGTAGTTGCAGTGCGCAGGACGGTGCGGTGGCGGAGTGTCGAAGCCAGGGTTGTTGCAGGACGGCGACGGGACTGGCCATCGGACCGGGTGGCCCGCAGTGATCAGGGGCCGCCGAGAGTAGTACCGCAGTTAACGCATTGGCAGTGCCAGCAGTTCGCAGTACCCAGCAGTGCAGTCAGTGAGTAGTACTCGGTGAGCGCGCTGAAGTGTGGGCGCACCCACCGGGAGGTTCGGCAGTGGGGTTCTAAGCCAGAGCAGTTGCAGGATGGGCGACGGGGCTGGCTGCCGGAACGTGGCGCTCGGACAGGCCACGAGCAGTTCGCAGTACAGAGCAGAGCCAGCAGTTGTGAGTGGAGCAGTACACGTAGTTCGTAGTACCAGCAGTTCCCAGTGGTAAGTAGTTGATCATCCGAGGGATGAACGAAGGGATTGGGCCATCAGGATCGCCCGGGCGGAAGTCTGAGTCCGGGTACCGCAGGACATCGTTAGTGAGGTGGTCTCCGGTCAAGCAACCGCGATCCCCGCGTATCCCGTCCCTGATTCGGAGCGAGCTCGCGGGCGAGGCTGCCGTCACCTTCGTCGACACGACGACGGCCGGACCCAACCCCGGTCGGCTCGTCGCCGCCTGGGCGGCCTGGATGAACGAGCGCGGCGAGGGCAACCGCCCCGTACGGGGCATCGGCGAGACCGCCTGGCGCCAGGCACGCAACCCTGCGCACCTCGCGGAGCTGCGCTACCACGAATGGCTCCTGAACCGGGCTTTCGCGCGCAGCTCCACCTGGTCGATGCTGTGCCCCTACGACGACGCCGACCAGGACCCGGACGCCCTGGCCGCCATGTCCCGCTGCCACCCGCTGATCCGCCGCGACGGGAAGCACGCGCCCAACGAGGACTACCTCGCCGGCGAGGACTACACCTTCGAGGCCCTGGCCGGCCCCCGCGACCCGTCCTTTGAGCTTAGCTACACGCACGGCGACCTTGCCACGATCCGCTCGAAGGTCTCCCGGAGCGCGTCCGACGCGGGCGTGCCCGAGGACCAGCTGGGTCAGCTTTCCGTTGCCGTCACGGAGATCGCGACGAACAGCATCCGGCACGGCGGCGGCCACGGAACCCTGCGCACATGGTCACAGGACGCGACGTTCCTGTGCGAGTTCCGGGACGCCGGCTACATCTCGGACATCATGGCCGGCCGTATCCGGCCCACCCCCAAACAGATCGGTGGCCGCGGGCTCTGGCTGGCCCACCAGCTCTGCGACCTCGTAGAGATCCGCTCCACCCGCGACCAGGGGACCGTGATCCGCCTCCACATGGACACAGGGCGGTAGCACTACCCGGGGCCTGCCCCCGGTCCGCCGCCCCGGATCCGGGACGCGGCCCGGCGTCGCAGCCTCCATTGGGCTGACTTGCTCTGCGCTGTCGGGCAGCGACACGGGAGACAAAGGGACCGGGTGAGGTGGCCAGTCAACGCGACTCTGAACCGGACGACAACACCTCCGCCAGGAGCCCCTATGGACCATTCGGCCGGGCAGACCGTGTGCGTGATCTCGAGAACCCGCGCTACGACGACTACGCGTTCTACGCCATCCCGGTCGCACCACACGGTCGTAGCGGGGTGCGGCCCCACCAGGGCGCACCGCTCGCCGCCATCCGCACCCCAGCGACGGACCGGAATGCAGCGCGTCGCAGAGGGATGGCTCATCGACATCGTTGAGGGGAAGGCGGAGGGCGAGGCGGTACTGGCCGCCGGCAGCCGCCAGGGCTGTGGACGGCCTCGCCCGAAAGGTGTGCGCGGAGGGTGAGCCCGACACCGGGGAGATCACGGTGACGATCACCCACCACGGGCTGACCCGGTCGGTGTTGCAGGCGGTACGGGCGCCACGGCGGTTGTCATTCGGAGCCGGCGGCTGGAGTTCCCTTCTGCCCTTCGGCCGTCAGGTGGGTGATGGCCGGGCTAGGGTCGTGATCAGTCCGCGCCGACATGGGTGCGCGGGTCAGGACCGGTGCCCAGAGAGCTCTGGGGCAGTACGACCGGGCCGCCCCTCGGGCCCGGTGCTCCGATGACGGAGTACCGGGCCCGCGCTCGCGTACCGGGCGGGGTGCCGCTGTGCTCCGCGGACGGCCGCGCACAGGCAGTGGTGAGAAGCCTGGAACCGCCGCTGTGGCCGTGGGTGATCCATTAACGTCGCAGGAACCGTCTACGGAAGGACAGCTCCATGGCCGTCACGATCCTGTTCACCCGCGAGGACCTCGAACAAGCCGGCCCGCAGGACGCCGAGCTGGCTCTGGCCTTCGACCAGGGCCACTCCTGGATCGGAGCGGGTGCCAATGAGCCGGTCACCGCGGCCGAGGTGCTGGAGGCGGGCGGCGAGCAGCTCCGCAGGTTGGCCGGCTCCCTGGGCGTGACCCCAGAGGAGTTCGCGTCCAGGATCACCGAGTACCTGCCGGCCACGGTGGACGCTCTCACGCCCGAGGACGCCGACCTGCCCCTTCAGGACTCACGGCCACCGACACGGCCGGCCTGGCCAGGCTCATGGGATCCGCCGGCGACGCCACGGCAGCGGCCGCGGGCCCCGAGCTCCTGGGAGGCGGCTACCGGGCCTTCGATCCTCAGCTCACCCGGTTCCACGCCCCCGACAACCTTTCCCCGTTCGGCGCGGGCGGCCTCAACGCCTACGCGTACTGCGCAGGCGACCCCGTCAACCTCTCCGACCCTGAAGGGCACTGACCACAGCCCTACGTCCCGGCGAGGGTTCCACCGGGCTCACATCCGAACAGGCGTCTGGGTAAGCCTTCCGCCGGCAGCGTGGGCAAGCCTTAGACCGTGTCCTATGTGGTGAGGCGGACGAGTCGCTTGAAGCAGCAGATGGCGGCGGCGAGTCCGAGAAGGCCAGGTAGTTGCGGGGGTGGCGTTCGTAGCGGTGGTTGAGGCGGCGGTAGCCGGTGAGCCAGGACATGGTCCGCTCGATCACCCACCGGCGCCGGCCGAGTCGCTCCGGTGACTCGATGCCCTTGCGTGCGATACGGACCCCGATGCGTTTGCCGCGTAACCATGTGCGCAGGTGGGGGATGTCGTAGGCCTTGTCGGCGTGGAGGCGTTGGGGTTTGAAGTGGCGGCCACGGTGTGGGTCGTGTCTCGTTTGGTTACCCGTGATCATGGGCTTCAGGGCGAGGCTGTCGTGGGTGTTGGCCGCGGTGACGCCGACGAGGAGGGGCAGTCCGTTCGCGTCCGACAGGACGTGCATCTTGGAGCCCGGCTTGCCCCGGTCCACGGGGCTCGGACCTGTGAGTTCGCCCCCTCTTTAGCGCGGACGTGGGCGGAGTCCAGGACTGCGCGGGAGAGGTCGAGGAGGCCGGCGTCGTCGAGGCGGTGCAGGATCTCTTCGTGCAGTCGGCCCCAGACTCCGGCTCTCGACCAGATTAGGAACCTGCGGTGGGCCGTCGACTTCGATATCCCGAAGCACGGCGGTAGTGACCGCCAGGCGCACCCGCTGACCAGCACGTAGATGATGGCCGCGAACAGCGTCTCATCAGGTGTATCCGGGGTGCCGCCGCCCTGCGGCCGCACTTTCGACGATGGGATCAGCGGCTCCGCGATCTCCCACAGCCCGTCCGGAACAATCCAACTCCAAGTACCCCGCCCCATGCAAAGCTCAACGACGCCTCACCACATAGGACACGGTCTAAGTTACCAGCAGGTAAAAGGCTTGAACAGGCCTGCGGCACCGCTCTGCGGCACGGCTCTGCGCCACCCGAGCTCGACAAGGCCGCGAGGTCTCCGTCCGGGCGATGCCAGTCACGTGAATCCGGGACCGTAAAGAGGCGACTTCACCCCAATCCGCACCGTTCCTAGGCTGAAGGGGCAATCAAGCGGAGCATGCGCCGCGTACCAGGCACCGGTGCGGCGTCGAGGGAGTTGTCTTGGCCAGTCACGTTCCGATCGAACGCCCTGTGGAGCCGTCGTTCAGCGCGTTCCGTGCATCGGCAGCCCAGCAGCGCATGTACTTCCTCCAGCAGATGGAGGAGGGCCGGCCGACTTACCACATGCCGGTCTTCTACGGCCTGGAAGGGCCCGTGGACGAGACCGCGCTCCGCGACTGCGCGCAGGAACTGATCGACCGGCACGAGGCGCTGCGCACCCGCTTCGTCCTGCGGGACGGCGAGTTGTGGCAGCACATAGACACCGGGGCCGTGCTCGCCTGGTCCTCGGCTACCGCGGCCGGGGACCGGGGCGTCGAGGAATGGATGGCCGCCGAACACCACCGGCCCTTCGACCTGGAGGCCGGACCGCTCTTCCGCGCGGCCCTGCTGCACACCCCCGACGGCGCCGTCCTCGCCCTCGCCATGCACCACATCGTCGCCGACGGCTGGTCCGTCGGGATCCTCGCCCGTGAACTCCTCGCCGCGTACGCCCGGCGCGCCGACGGTCCGCTGTCGGAGCCGGCCGAGGAGGGCCCGGAGTACCAGTACGCCGATTTCTCCGAATGGCAGGAGGAATGGCTCCGGGGCGAGACCGCCCGGCGCCAGCTCGCCCACTGGGAGGAGCGGTTGGGTGGCGAACTGCCCGACGCACCCCTGCCCCGGGACGGCCGCCCCGGGTCGGGAGCGGCGCCCGGCGCGGCGGCGCTGCACTCCTTCGACGTGCCGGACCCGGTGCTCGCCCGAATGGAGCGCCTGTGCCGCGACACGCACAGCACCCCCTACATGCTGATGCTGGCTGCCTTCCAGATCGTGCTGGGCCGGTACACGGGCACCGAGGACGTGCTCGTGGGGACGCCGGTGGCGGGCCGCAACCGCAAGGAGTTCCAGGACACGGTCGGCCTGTTCGTCAACACGCTGGTGATCCGCGCGGACCTGTCGGGCAACCCCGCGTTCCGGATCCACCTCGAACGCGTACGGGACACCGTGCTCGACGCCCAGGACCATCAGGACCTGCCCTTCGAGCGGGTCGTCGACCGGATCGCGCCGGGGCGTACGGGGGAGGACGCGCCGCTGTTCCACGTCATGTTCGGCCTGCACGACGAGGACGTCATGACCGACGGTCTGCCCGGACCGAAGGCCCGGATGCTCGAAGGGCCCGCCGGAACGGCCAAGTTCGACCTCACCTTCGACGTCGTACGCAGCGGCGGGGCGACGAGCTGCCGGCTGGAGTACCGCGCCGACCTCTTCGAGGCGGACACGATCGAGCAGTTCGGCCGGCACTTCGCCCGCCTACTTGGCGCCGCCACCGAACACCCCGAACTGCCGCTCGCCTCCCTGCCGATGCTGTCGGGCGACGAGCGCGCCGGCATCGGATCCCCGCTCACCGGCGATGCTCCGCGCCCGCCCCGCGGAATCCTCCCGCAGGCCCCGGGCGAACTCCGCTGTGTCCACGAGCTCTTCGCGGACCACGCCGCCCGCACCCCCGAGGCCGTCGCCCTCGTCCACGAGGGCGCATCCCTCACCTACCGCGAGCTCGACACCCGGGCCAACCGGCTCGCCCACCGGCTGCGCGCCCTCGGCGTGGGCCCCGACACCCTCGTCGGACTGTGCCTGCCCCGCTCCGCCGACCTCGTCGTCGGTCTGCTCGGCATCCTCAAGGCCGGCGGCGCCTATCTGCCGCTGGACCCCGACAACCCGCCCGAGCGGCTGCGCCACATCATCGGCGACGCACGCCTCGCGCACGTCGTCGGCACCACCGCCACCCGGGATCTGTGGGATGCCCCCGCGCACGCGGCAGACCCGGACGCCGCCGACCCCCACACCCCGGCCCCCGCCCTGCACACCGTCGACCTGCTCGCCGACGCCCCGCTCCTGGCCGCCCAACCGGACACCGCCCCGCAGACCGGTGTGACCCCGGACCATCTGGCCTACGTCATCTACACCTCCGGCTCCACCGGCCTGCCCAAGGGCACCCTCGTGCCCCACTCCAACGTCACCCGGCTGTTCTCCGCCACCGACCACTGGTTCGGCTTCGGTCCCGAGGACGTGTGGTCCCTCTTCCACTCCATCGCCTTCGACTTCTCCGTGTGGGAACTCTGGGGGGCCCTCGCCCACGGCGGCCGCCTCGTCGTGGTCCCGTACGGGACGAGCCGCTCGCCCGAGGAGTTCCACCGGCTGCTGCGCGCGGAACGCGTCACCGTGCTCAACCAGACCCCTTCCGCCTTCTACCAGTTGGCCCGCGTCGACGAGGAACACCACCGCACGGCCGGTGCGGCCGGGTCCGGACTGAGCCTGCGGCACGTCGTCTTCGGCGGGGAGGCCCTCGACGTCGCGGCCCTCGCCGGCTGGTTCGCCCGGCACGGCGACACCGCACCCCGCCTGGTCAACATGTACGGCATCACCGAGACCACGGTGCACGTCACCTACCGGCCGCTGACCGCCCGCGACGCCGAGGAGGGCCGCGGCAGCGTCATCGGCGTGCCCATCCCCGACCTGCGTCTGCACCTGCTCGACGCCCGCGGCCGGACCGTCCCGCGCGGAGCCGTCGGGGAGCTGTACGTCGCCGGCGCGGGCCTGGCCCGCGGCTACCTGCGGCGGCCCGAACTCACCGCCGAGCGCTTCCCCACCGTGCCCGCCGACGGTACGGCCGGCCGCGTGGCCGACGCCCCAGCCGGGCTCTCGGCCGGCGAGCGGCTGTACCGCACCGGCGACCTGGCGCGCGCCCTGCCCGACGGGGACCTCGAGTACCTGGGCCGCATCGACCACCAGGTCAAACTGCGCGGCTTCCGGATAGAACTCGGCGAGGTGGAGGCGGCCCTGGCCGCCCACCCCCGCGTCGACGCCGCGGTCGCACTCGTCGCACCGGATCCCGCGGGGACCGACGTCCTCGTCGGCTACCTCGCCGTGACCGGGGCCGAGGACGGCGCCGGTCCCACCGTGGAGGAGCTGCGCGCCCACCTCGAGCAGCGACTGCCCGGCTACATGATCCCCGGCGCGTTCGTCACCCTGCCCACCTTCCCGCTGACCGCCAACGGCAAGACCGACCGACGCCGCCTGCCCGCCCCCGGCTCGGTCGCCCGGACCCCCACGGCAGCCTACGAAGCACCCCGCGGGCCGATCGAGACCGCGCTCACCGAGGTCTTCGCGCAGGTCCTCGGGCACGAACGGGTGGGAGCCCTCGACAACTGGTTCGCCCTCGGCGGGGACTCCATCCGCTCCCTCCAGGTGCTCGCCAGGATCCGGGAACGCGGCCTCGACCTCACCGTCGCCGACCTCATGCGCCGCCAGTCGGCCCGTGCGCTCGCCCCCGTCGTGACCCGGCCGGCGCCGGCGCCCGGCGGCGCAGCCCCGTACGAGCCGTTCGCGCTGCTCACCCCCGAGGACCGCACCGCCCTGCCCGGGGGGCTGGAGGACGCCTACCCGATGACCCGGCTCCAGGCCGGCATGCTCTACCACAGCGACCTGCCGTCGGCCGGCGGGCGCGTCTACCACAACGTGGCCTCCTACCTGGTCGAGGCGCCCTTCTCCGAAGCCGCCTGGCGGACCACCATCGACGTCCTCGCCGCCCGGCACGAGATGTTGCGCACCTCCTTCGACCCGCACGGATTCACCGAACCCCTCCAGCTCGTGCACCGCGGCGCCCGCCCCGAGATCACCTTCGAGGACCTGTACGGCCTCGACCCCGAGGCGCAGGACACCGCCGTCGCCGCCCGCTACGCCGCCGAGCGCGACCGGCCCTTCGCCTGGGACCGCCCCCCGCTCATCCGCTTCCACGTACAGCGGCTCTCGGACACCCGGCTCCGCCTGTTCGTCGCCGAGCACCACGCCGTCCTCGACGGCTGGAGCGAACGCTCGCTCCTGACCGAACTGGCCTCCTGCTACACCGAGGCGCTCGCCGCCCGCACCCCCGGGGACCGCCCCTCCCCGGACGCGGGCCCCCGCTCCCGGTTCGCCACCTTCGTCGCCCTCGAACGGGCCGCCCTGACGGACCTCGGGCAGCGCGCGTTCTGGACCGGCAAGGCCGCCGACGCCCCCGCGACCCGGCTGGCGCGCCCGGCGGCGACCGGCGGACCCACCCGCATGTCCTGGTACCTCGCGCCGCTCCCGCAGGGGCTGCACGCCCGGCTGACCACCCTGGCCGCCGAGTGCGGCGTACCGCTGCGCACGGTCCTGCTCGCCGCCCACCTGCGGGTCATGGCCCTGCTGGGCGGCGGCGACGCGGTCACCACCGGAGTGGTCCACAACGGGCGGGCCGAGGAGACCGACGGCGACAAGGTAGTCGGCGCCTTCTTGAACACCCTGCCGCTGAGCGTCGAGGTCACCGGGACGCCCTGGCACGGTCTCGTCGCGCACGTCGCCGAGCTGGAGGCCGAACTGCACGCGTACCGGCGCTTCCCGCTCGCCGAGATCCAGCGCCTGTCCGGGGGCGGCCCGCTCTTCGAGACCTTCTTCAACTACACCCACTTCCACGTGGAGCAGGACGGTCCCACCGGTGGGACCTTCACCGTGCTGGAGGAGACCGGGGAGGCCGGCACCGACGTCGCCTTCGGCGCCGAGTTCTCCCGCAGCCCCGACGGCTCCCTGCTCGAACTCGGCCTGCGCTTCGACGCCGCCCAGTTCTCCGAGGAACAGATGGAAAGCGCGCACGCCTCCTACCGGGCCGCCCTGCGCGACCTGTCCGAGGCCCCGGACCGCGACTGCACGGCCGCCGACCTGCTCCCGGAGACCGAGCACCGCCGCTACGCCGAGTGGAACCGGACCGCCGTCCCCTACCCGCGGCCGCACGTCCTGACCCGGCTGATCGATGAGCAGATCGAGCGGACGCCCGACGCCTCAGCCGTCCGCTTCGAGGGTGCCGAACTGACCTACCGCGCCCTCGGCGCCGGGGCCGACCGGGTGTGCGCGGTCCTGCGCGAACGGGGCGCAGGCCCCGGTACCTTCGTCGGCCTGCTGATGGAACGCTCCCTCGCCCTGCCCATCGTCCTGCTCGCCGTCCTGAGGTCCGGCGCCGCCTACGTCCCGCTCGACCCGGAGCACCCGGCGCCGCGCGTGCGGTCCCTGCTCGCCGAATCGGGCATCGGCCTGGTCGTCACCGACGGAGCGTGGGCGGACCGGCTGGAGGGCTCCGGGGTCACCGTCGTACGGCCTCAGGACACCCCTCGGGACGCCCCGGCCGCCCCGACGGCCACCCCGAGCGGCGCCGTGGACGCCTCCGGTCCCGGCACGGGCCCCGGCCCCGCCGACCCGGCGTACATGATCTTCACCTCGGGATCCACCGGCAAGCCCAAGGGCGTCGTGGTCTCCCACCGCGCCATCGCCAACCGGCTGCTGTGGATGCAGGACGAGTACGGCCTGACACCGGGGGAGCGGGTGCTCCACAAGACGCCGTACACCTTCGACGTCTCCGTGTGGGAGCTCTTCTGGCCGCTGCTCACCGGCGCCATCCTGGTCCTCGCCCGCCCGGGCGGCCAGCGCGACCCCGGCTACCTCGCGGCAGTGATCCACGACGAGGGCGTCAGCACGGTGCACTTCGTCCCGTCGATGCTCAGCGTCTTCCTCGACGAACCCGAGGCCGTTACCAGGGCGGCGGGCCTCACCCGGGTGGTGTGCAGCGGCGAGGCCCTCCCGTACGAGGTGCAGCGCAGGTTCTTCGAGCGGCTGCCCGGCGTGGAACTGCACAATCTCTACGGGCCCACCGAGGCGGCCGTGGACGTCACGTACTGGCAGTGCCGGCCCGACGGCGGCGACACCGTGCCCATCGGCCGGCCCATCGCCAACATGCGCACCCACGTCCTCGACCGGCGCCTCGCCGAGGTCCCCCTCGGCGTCACCGGAGAGCTCTTCCTCGAAGGCGTCGGCCTCGCCGACGGCTACCACGGCCGACCGGACCTGACGGCCGAGCGCTTCATCGAGCACACCGGCCCCGACGGCGTCACCTGCCGCCTCTACCGGACCGGCGACCTGGCCCGGCACCGCCCCGACGGAGCCCTGGAGTACGCGGGCCGCACCGACCACCAGCTCAAGATCCGCGGCTTCCGCGTCGAGCCGGGGGAGATCGAAGCGGTCCTCGCCGAACACCCCGGCGTCCGCGACTGCGCCGTCCTGCCCCGCGGCGAACGCCTCGTCGGCTACTTCGTCCCCGAATCGGCCGGCCCGGGCACCAGCGCCGCACCCGCCCCCGGTGACCTGGCCGTCCACGCCCGCGAACGGCTCCCCGAGTACATGGTCCCGTCCGCCTGGGTGTCCCTGGAGACCCTCCCGCTGACCGCCAACGGCAAACTGGACCGCGCCGCCCTGCCCGCCCCGGACCCCGCCGACCTGCGCGGCGGGGTGGAGCCGACTCCGCCCCGCGACGCACTCGAATCCCGCCTCGCCGGGATCTGGGAGCGGCTCCTGGCCGCCGGCCCGGTCGGCGTCCACGACGACTTCTTCGAGTCCGGCGGGCACTCCATCGACGCCCTGCGCCTGATCGGCCGGATCAACCAGGCCTTCGGCGAACGGCTCGGCGTCTCGGCCGTCATGGAACACCCGACCGTCGCCCGGCAGGCCGACCTGCTGCGCGGCCGCCACGCCGGGGCGGCAGCCGACCCGGTGGTCCGCATCCGGCCCGAGGGCACGCTCGACCCGCTCTTCCTCGTGCACCCGATCGGCGGAAACGTCTTCTGCTACCGGGCCCTGGCCGCCGAACTGGACCCCGACCGACCGGTGTTCGGCCTGACGGCGCCCGGGCTCACCGCCCCCGACCCGGTGTCCGGGGCCACCGTCGAGGAGCTGGCCGCGGCCCACGTGGAAGCCCTGCGCCGGATCCGGCCCGAAGGCCCCTACCATCTGGCCGGCTGGTCCTTCGGCGGGCTCCTCGCCTACGAAATGGCCGTCCGGCTGCGGGCCGCGGGGCAGGAGGTGGCGACCCTCGCCCTGCTGGACACCGGCTACCCGGAGCCCGCCCACGTCCCCGCGGACGAGTGCGACCTGCTGGAGTGGTTCCACGAGGACCTGGCCCGCTCCGCCGGCTTCGACCCGTCCGACGAGGGCGTGTCGGCCCTGCACAGCGAGCTGCGGGGCGTCACCGGCACCACGGCCCGCCTCGCCGTCCTCACCGAACAGGTGGAACGCGAGGGCTTCGCTCCCGGACTGGACCCGCGGGACCTCGCCCGGCACTACGCGGTGTTCCGTACGGGGATCCGCGCCGCCGCCGCGTACGAACCGCCGGCCGCCCCCTGCCCGGTCCTGTTCCTCCAGACCCGCACCGGGGGCCGCGAAAACGCCGCAGACCGGTGGGCCGGGCGGGCCGCGGCCGGCTTCACCCGCCACGACGTCCCCACCGACCACTACGGGCTGATGCGGCCGCCGCACATCAGCCGGGCCGCCGCCCTGCTGAGCACCGCCCTCGCCACGGCCGACCACTGCTGAGCCGGGCCCGTAGGCCCACCCACTTCGCCCTCGCCCCGGCCCGTGCCGCGCCCTCGCGCGCCGCACGCCGACGAGGCATGCGCCGACGCACCTCGCGCCCCGCACCAGAACAGGAACGGAAACACCACGTGACGAGCGATACTCCGGGGCCCACCGCCCCCGAACTGAGCGGCCGCATCCGCGGCGGCCCCGCGGAACTCCTCCACGACGAAGTGCTCGCCCCGCAGTTCGCATTCGAGTCCCGCCACCTGCTGCGCCACTACGTCGCCATCGAGAAGACCCTGGCCGCCGAGTACGTCCGCATGGACCTGATCACCGCCGAGGAGGCCCGCCGGATCGCGGCCCTGCTGGACTCCGTCGGCCCCGACACCCTCAGTGCGCAGCCCGGCGCCAACATGTCGGACATCGCCTTCGCCCTCGAACGGCACGTCGAGGCGGGCCTGCCCCACCCGGTCGTCGCCTGGCACGCCGACCGCAGCCGCAACGACCTCCAGGCCTGCGCCCAAGTGATGTACGGACGCGACCAGCTCACCCGGTTCGCCGCAGCCCTCCACGAACTCGGCTCCGTCGTCAACCGGTTGGCCGAGAAGACCTGTAACCTGCCCATGCCGGGCTACACCCACTTCCAGGCCGCCCAGATCATCACCCCCGGCTTCCACCTCGCCGCGCTATCCGAGCACCTGCTGCACACCCACGCCCGGCTGCTGAACGCCTACGACGGCATCGACGCCTCCCCGCTGGGCGCCGGTGCCATGGCCGGCCAGGAACTGCCCTGGGACCGCGACCGGATGGCTCGGCTGCTCGGGTTCTCCCGGCCGCAGCCCCACGCCCTGACCGCCGTGGCCTCGCGCCGCTGGAGCGCCGAACTGACCGCGGAGCTCAGCCTCCTGGGTACCGCTCTGAGCCGCTTCACCACGGACCTGCTCACCTGGGGCGGCAGCGAGTACGGCTTCATCGAACTGCCCGACGAACTGTCCGGCATCTCCTCCGCCATGCCGCAGAAGAAGAACTACCCCGTCCTGGAGCGGATCCGCGGACGCACCGCCCACCTGACGGCCTTCCACTTCGACGTGCTCCTGGGCCAGCGCAACACCCCCTTCTGCAACCTCGTCGAGGTCTCCAAGGAGGCCGGCACCCACCTGCTGAACGCCTTCGACTCGGCCCACGGCACCGTCCGCCTCCTCACCGAGGTGCTGCGCCGGCTCACCTTCCGCGCCGACCGCATGCGCCAGGTGTGCGCACGCGAGTTCCTCGGCGGCTTCAGCCTCGCCAACGCCCTGTGCCTCACCGAAGGGGTACCCTGGCGCACCGCGCAGGTCGTCGCCGGCAAGTACGTCGTGCTCGCCGCGACGGCGGGCGCCGCTCCCGCCCCGGGCGAGCCCGCCCTGCTGGCCGAGGCGGCCGCCGGACACGGCATCACCCTCAGCGACCCCGCCCGGCTCCTCGCCGAGGCCTTCGACGTCGACCGGGGCCTGGAGCGCATGGTGTCCGCCGGTTCGGCCCGCCCCGAGGCCGTACGCGCCGTCCTGCGCACCCAGCAGGAGACGTACGAAGGGCTCGCCGCCGAGTGGGAACGGCGCGCGGCCGCGATGCGGGCGGGCGCCGAGGAGGGCGACCGGGCCCTGTACGGCGCGACCGGCACGGCCACCGCCACTGCCACGGGCACGGGCACGGGCACTGCCACCGCCACCGGCACGGGCACCGCCACCGAGACCGAGGAGCAGGAGGACGGCGATGGCACCCGCACCCGCGTACGGCGCGCGCACTGATACCGCCGGGGCGATCTCCACCGCCCCCGCCGGATCCGGCAGCGCCTTCGGCACCTTCGGCGAACTGCTCCAGGGCGCCCTGTCCCACCCGCAGGGAGACTTCCTGGTCACCTTCCCGCTGGCACGCTGGGCCACCGCCGTCTTCCACCCCGTGCCCGGCCGGCCGGGCGTCCAGGTGCGGCCGGCGCACAAGGCCAAGTCCCGCCGGGTCGCCGAAGCCGTCCTGGCCGCCCTCGGCAGCACGGACGGCGGCCTGCTGGAGGTGGTCGGCGACCTGCCCGAGGGCAAGGGCCTCGCCAGCTCTTCCGCCGACCTCGTCGCGACCGTACGTGCCGTCGGCGCCGCCCACGGCCGCGCCTTCACCCCGGCCGAGACGGAGGACTTCCTGCGCGGCATCGAACCGGCCGACGGGGTCATGTACGACGAGATCGTCGCCTTCCACCACCGCGAGGTGCGCCTCGGCCGCCGCCTCGGCGTGCTCCCCCCGCTCACCGTCGTCGCCCACGACGAGGGCGGGCAGGTGGACACCGTCGCGCACAACCGGGCCGCCCGGGCCATCGACTCCACGGACCGCGCGGAGTACACGCTCCTGCTGGACCGGCTCACCGCGGCCGTGGCCTGCTCCGACCTCCAGGAGGTCGGCGCCGTCGCCACCCGCAGCGCGGAGATGAACGCCCACCGCCGCCGGCGCGCCGGGTTCGCGCACCTGCACGCCCTGTGCCGCGAGGTCGACGGCCTGGGCCTGGTGCTCGCCCACAGCGGCACCATGCTCGGCGTCCTCCTGGAGGCGGGCGACCCCGCCCTCGCCGGCAAGACCGAGCACATACGGGCCGGCTGCGCCGCCCTCGGCGGAGAGACGTCCGTCCACCGCTCCCTGGGCGGCGGCGACAGCTGGAGCCCGACGGCCGCGCCCGTCCACCCCACCGAGCTGGAGATCTGAGCATGCTGTTCGACACCGTGACGGACGCGATCGGGGCCACCCCCCTGGTCCGGCTCCGCCTGGGCGAGGCCCGCGGCGTGGAGGTCTACGCCAAGCTGGAACTGCAGAACCTCTTCGCGATGAAGGACCGCGTCGCCCGCAACATCCTGCTGGAGGCCCGGCGGCTGGGCACCCTGAAGCCGGGCGACCCCGTCATCGAGAGTTCCTCGGGCACCATGGCCCTCGGCGTCGCCCTCGTCGGCCGCTCCCTGGGCCACGAGGTCCACATCGTCACCGACCCGCGCATCGACCCCGTCACCCTCGCCAAACTCCGCGCCCTGGGCTGCCGGGTGCACATCGTCGGGGCCATGACCAGCCACGGCTGGCAGAGCGCCCGTCTGGAGCGGCTCGCGGAGCTGCTCGACGAACTGCCCGGCGCCTTCTGGCCGCAGCAGTACACCAACCCCGACAACCCCGGCGCCTACCGCACCCTTGCCGGTGAACTCCTCGAAGACCTCGGCCGGTTCGACACCCTCGTCGGTGCCGTGGGCAGCGGCGGCTCCCTCTGCGGAACCGCCCGCGCCCTGCGCGCCACGCTGCCCGGGCTGCACGTCGTCGGCGTCGACTGCGTGGGCAGCGCGCTCTTCGGCCAGCCCGACGTACCGCAGCGCCTGCAGAGCGGCCTGGGCAACAGCCTGCTGCCCAAGAACCTGGACCGCACCCTCGTCGACGAGGTGCACTGGCTCAACGACCACGAGGCCTTCGCCGCCACCTGGGACCTCGCCCGCGAACAGCAGATCTTCGGCGGCAACACCTCGGGCTCCGTCTACCGGGTCCTCACCGGCCTCGCCGAGCGCGCCGAACCCGGCACCCGGATCGTCGGCATCCTGCCCGACCGCGGCGACCGCTACGCCGACACCGTCTACAACGACGAGCACTGGGACGCGAACAGGCTGCGCGAGGTGCCCACCGCCACCGCACCGGCCGCCCTCGGCCCCGACGGGACCGTCCGCACCTGGTCCACCCGCGCCTACGCCCCGCCCGCCGGGCTCCGCCGGCACCTGCTGTTCGTGGAGTCCAACACCACCGGCACTGGCATGCTGGCGCTGGAGCGGGCCCGCGAACTGGGCACCGTACCCGTCCTGCTGACCGGCGACCCGGACCGCTACCGGGGACTCGCGGACACCGGCGCCGAGGTGGTGCGCTGCGACACCAACTCCGACGCCGCCCTGCGCGCCGCCGTACAGGAACGCTTCCGCCGCGAGGAGATCGCAGGCGTCACCACCACCAGCGACTTCTACGTACCGGCCGCCGCCCGGATCGCCCAGTGGCTCGGCCTGCCCGGCAACCCGCCCGAGGCGGTGGCCCTCTGCCGCGACAAGTCGGCCCTGCGCGAGAGGCTGCGGGCCGCGGGCGTCCGCCAGCCCCGCTACGCCCTGGTCCGCGAGCCGGACGGAGCCGCGGCCGCCGTCACGCTCACCGGACTGCCCTGCGTGGTCAAGCCGGCCGACGACTCGGGCTCCACGAACGTCCTGCTCTGCGCCGACGAGGACGAGGCCCGCGCCCAGATCGAGCGGATCCTCGCCACCGACACCAACGTGCGGGGCATGCCCACCGCACGCACCGTCCTCGTCGAGGAGTACCTGGAGGCCCCCGAGTACAGCGTCGAGATGTTCAGCCGGGACGGGCAGGCTGAGTGCGTCGGCATCACCGCCAAGTCGGTGACCGCGACCCCGTACTTCGTCGAACACCGCCACCTCTTCCCCGCCCCGCTGCCCGCCACCACCGCGCGGCGGATCACCGAGACGGTGACGGCGGCCCTGGACGCGGCCGGGATCCGGCTGGGAGCCACCCACACCGAGGTCAAACTGACCGCCGACGGACCCGCCCTCATCGAGATCAACCCCCGCCCGGCCGGCGGCATGATCCCCGAACTGATCCGGCTCGCCACCGGGGTCGACCTCCTCGGCGAGCAGCTCCGCGCCGCACTCGGACTGCCCCCGCACGTGAAGGCCGAGGACGCCGGCCACGCCGGCATCCAGTTCCTCCTCGCCGACACCGACGGCATCCTCACCGCCGCCCACGGCACCCGGGCCGCCGAAGCCGTCGACGGGGTCGAGTCGGTGCTGGTCACCGCCGCCCCCGGCACGCCCGTGCGCAGCCCCCGCAACGCCTCCGACCGGCTCGGGCACGTGATCGCCCGCCACGGGGAGCCCGAAGGCGTGCACGCGGCCCTCGACGCGGCACGCGCCCTGATCCGCCTCGACATCGAGGCCGCGCCCCGCTCCTGATCCACCACCACCGTTCCTCCCACGAGGCGCCGTACGCCCCGTACGCGCGCACCCGAACCGAAAGGCGAACCGCCGTGAGCAACCCCTTCGAGAACGACAACGCCTCCTACGTCGTCGTCCGCAACGACGAGCTCCAGCACTCCCTGTGGCCCGCCGCCAACCCCGTCCCGGCCGGCTGGAACGTGGTGCACGGCCCCGACGGCCGCCAGGCCTGCCTGGACCACGTCGAGCGCGTCTGGACCGACATGCGCCCCGCCTCCCTGGTGGCCGCCCTCGCCGGAAACACGCCCCGTGGCTGAGCCCGCCCACCGCACCGAGCCGCCCGCCGGGACCGACCCCCTACGGACCCTGCGCACCCTCTTCGCCGACGTGCTCGGCCACGGCGAGGTCGACGCGGGCCACAGCTTCACCGGGCTGGGCGGAGACAGCATCCAGGCGATCCAGGTCGTCAGCCGCGCCCGCGCGGCCGGCCTCGTCCTCACCACCCGTGACGTGCTCCGCGCCGAGAGCGTGACCGCGCTCGCCGCCACCGCCCGCGCCCACGGCCTGGTACGGGCCGCCGCGGGCCCGGCCGTGCCCCCGCGCCGGCTGGGCCCGCTGACCCCCACCCCCATCATGGGCTGGCTCGCCGAACTCGGCGGTCCCGTCGCCACGTACAACCAATCGCTCGTGGTGCGCACCCCGCCGGGCTTCGGGGCGGCCGACGCCCAACGCACCGTACAGGCCCTCCTCGACACCCACGAGATGCTCCGGCTGCGGCTGCCCGACGGGATCGCCGCGACCGGCGCCGAGCCGGTCGTACCCCCCGCGGGCTCCGTCACCGCGGCGGACCTGTTCGACCACGTGGACGCCCGAGGAGCGGGCGACGCGGAACTGCCCGCCCTGACCCGGGAGCGGATGCGGGCGGCGCGGCGGCAGCTCTCGCCCCGCGACGGCCGGATGCTGCGCGCCGTCCTGATGGACCGGGGAGCCGGACAGCAGGGACGCCTCGCGCTCGTCGTCCACCACCTGGTCGTCGACGGAGTCTCCTGGCGCATCCTCCAGGACGACCTGCGGACCTGCGCGGCGGCCCTCGCCGCGGGCCGCGAGCCGGTCCTGGAACCGGCGCACACCCCCTTCGTGCACTGGGCCGACCTGCTGCGCGCGGAAGCCACCTCCGGCCGCCGGACAGCCGAGGCCGACCGCTGGGCGGCGGCCCTGCGCGAGGCCCCGCACGCCCTCGCCGGGGTCCGCGCGCCCGGCGGCCTCGACCCCGAGAGCCCGGAGCACACGCTCACCCTCACCCTCGGCCCGGACGTGACGGGTCCCCTGCTCACCACCGCGCCCGGCCTCGTCAACGGCACCGTCAACGACGTCCTGCTGACCGCCCTCGCCCTGGCCGTCCTCGGCCGGCGCGGCGCCGACGGCGCGGACGGACCGGACGGACCGGACGAGGAAGGAGTCGTCCTCGTCGACGTCGAGGGGCACGGCCGGGAGGACATCGCCGACGGAACGGACCTGTCCCGCACCGTCGGCTGGTTCACCACCGTCTTCCCCGTCCGCCTCGCCCTCGGCAGCCCCGACCTCGAAGAGGCCCGGGCCGGCGGACCGGCGATCGGAGCCGCCCTGCGCCTCGTCAAGGAGGAGCTGCGCGCCGTACCGGACAAGGGCATCGGCTTCGGCCTGCTGCGCCACCTCAACTCCCACACGGGAGGGGACCTCGCCGCGCGGGGCATTCCCCAGATCGGGTTCAACTACCTCGGCCGGTTCCCGATGGGCGGCGACGCGCCGTGGGACGCCGCCCCCGGGCACGCCTTCGCCCTCGACGACGCCGACGAGGGACTTCCGATGGCGCACGCCGTCGAGGTGAACGCGGCCGCCCACGAGGGCCCCGACGGCCTCACCCTCAGCGCCACCTGGACCTGGGCGGGCGACGCCCTTGAGGGCCCGTGGGTCCACGACCTCGCCCAGGAGTGGTTCACCATGCTGCGCGCCGTCGTCACCCATGCCGCACGCCCGGACGCCGGCGGCCTGACCCCCTCCGACGTGTCCCTCACCCGGGTCAGCCAGGCCGACCTCGACACCTTCGAATCCCAGCTCGGAGCCCTGCTGTGATCCCTCTGTCCCACGCCCAGCAGCGATTGTGGTTCCACGCCCGCGACGGCGCCGACGGCGCGCTCTACCACATCCCCGTCGGGCTCCGGCTCGGCGGCGCCCTCGACCGCGCCGCCCTGCACGCCGCCCTCGCGGACGTCAGCGCCCGCCACGAAGCGCTGCGCACCGTCTTCCCCGACGAGGCGGGCCGCCCGTACCAGCGGGTCCTGGACCCGGCGGACGCCGCCCCGGCGCTCACCGTCACCGACTGCCCGGCCGCCGACCGCGCCGGGCGGGCCGCGCAGGCGTCGTCCCGCCCCTTCGACCTGCGCACCGAACCACCGCTGCGCGCCGACCTCTTCACCGACGGGGGCGAGGACCACTACCTGCTCCTGGTCCTGCACCACATCGCGGGCGACGGACACTCCGTCAACATCCTCGTCCGCGACCTCGCCGCCGCCTACACCGCCCGGACGGCCGGCCGGCCGCCCGAGTGGCCCGAACTGCCCGTCCAGTACCCGGACTACGCGTTGTGGCAGCGCGAACTCCTCGGCCCGGCCCAGGACCCCGACTCCCTGCACGCGCGGCTGCTCACCCACTGGGCGACGGCCCTCGACGGCCTGCCCGACGAACTGGCGCTGCCCGCCGACCGGCCGCGACCGGCCGTCGCCGGCCACCGGGGCGCGGTGGTGGAGGCACGGACCGACGCCGCCACCCACGCGGGTCTGGCCGCACTGGCCCGCAGCGGCCGCGCCACGCCGTTCATGGCCGTCCAGGCGGCCTTCGCGGTCCTGCTCACCCGCCTCGGCGCCGGCACCGACCTGCCGCTTGGCTGCCCCGTCGACGGCCGGGACGACGAAGCCCTCACGGACCTCGTGGGGCTCTTCGTCAACACCCTGATCGTGCGCGCCGACACCTCCGGCGACCCCACCTTCGGGGAGGTGCTCGACCGGGTGCGCACCGCCGCCCTGGCGACGTACGCCCACCAGGAACTGCCCTTCGAATCGCTGGTCGAACGCCTCAACCCGGCCCGCTCGGCGGCCCGGCACCCGCTCTTCCAGGTCGCCGTCGCCGCCCAGCGCACCGAGCCGCAGATCCCCGCCTTCGCGGGCCTGACCGCGCGGGCGGAGGCGCTGCGCACCGACACGGCCAAGTTCGACCTCACCCTGGAGGTCGAGGAACTCCACGACCCGGCCACCGGAGCACCCGCGGGCCTGGCCCTCGGCCTGGAGTACGCGAGCGACCTGTTCGACGAGGCAACGGCCCGGCGCCTGCTGGACCGGCTCGTCCAGCTGATCGGCGCCGTCGTCCGCGAGCCCGGGACCCCGGTCTCCGCACTCGACGTACTGCTGCCGGGGGAGCGGGCCGACCTCCTCGAGCACTGGCAGGGCGCGCCCGTCGCCGCCGACGCCCGCACCGTCCACGAGGCCTTCGCGGAGCGGGCCGCCGCCCATCCGGACCGGCCCGCCGTGCTCTGCGCGGGCCGCGGGACCACGTACGCCGAACTCGACGCGGCGGCCGAGCTGTTCGCCGGCCGGCTGCGCACCCTCGGCGTCCGCCCCGGCGAGGCCGTCGCCGTTCTGATGGACCGCTCGGTCGACCTGGTGGCCGCCTGCCTGGGCATCCTCAAGGCCGGAGCCGCTTACCTGCCGCTGGACGTCCGGGCTCCCGGCGCCCGTACCGAGGCCGTGATCGCCGCGTCCGGGGCCGCCGTCCTCGTCACCGACGTCCCGGAGGGCGGGTCCGCACCGGCGGGGGTGCGCCACGTACTGCGCCCGGCGCAGCCTCCTGCCGAAGGCGACGCCGAAAGCGCTGCGACGGCCGGCCATCCCGACGCGCTCGCCTACCTGATGTACACCTCCGGCTCCACCGGCGCCCCCAAGGGCGTGGCCGTCTCTCACCGCGAGGTCGTCGCCCTGGCCACCGACCGGCGCTGGCGCGGTGGCGCGCACGAGCGGGTCCTCTTCCGTTCCCCGCACGCCTTCGACGCCTCCACCTACGAGCTGTGGGTGCCGCTGCTGAACGGCGGGCTCGTCGTCGTGGCACCCCCCGGCGACCTCGACGTCGACGCGCTGGCCCGGCTGATGACCGAGGAGGAGGTCACCGGGACCTTCCTCACCGCCACCCTCTTCAACGTCCTCGCCGACCACTGCCTGCCCGCGCTCGGTTCCCTGCGCGAGGTGATGACCGGCGGCGAGGCGGCCTCCCCGTCCATGGTCCGCCGGGTCCGCGAGGCCTGTCCCCGCACCACCGTCACCAACGCCTACGGCCCCACCGAGACCACCACCTTCGCCGCGACCTTCGCCGTGGGCCCCGGCCAGGACGCCCCCGACGGGTCGGTGCCCATCGGCCGCCCGCTCGACGGTACGCAGCTCCACGTCCTCGACGAACGGCTCGGCCTCGCCGAGCCCGGCGTCACCGGCGAGCTCTACATCGCCGGCGCCGGACTCGCGCAGGGCTACCTCGGCCGGCCCGCGCTGACCGCCGAACGCTTCGTCGCCTGCCCGTACGGCCCCCCGGGCGCCCGCATGTACCGCACCGGCGACCTCGCCCGCTGGAACGCCGACGGCCAGGTCGAATACCTGGGCCGCGCCGACCGGCAGGTCAAGATCCGGGGGCTGCGCATCGAACCGGGGGAGATCGAGCACGCCCTGGCCGGCCACCCGGCGGTGGGCCAGGCCGCCGTCACCGTCGTGGACACGGCCGCCGGCGCCGCGCTCGCGGGCTACGCGGTCCCGGCCGGGGGAGCCACCGCACCCACCCCGGCGGAACTGCGCGCACACCTGCGCGCCCGGCTGCCCGACTACATGGTGCCCACCACCCTGACCCTGCTCGACGCCTTCCCGGTGACGGCCAACGGCAAGACCGACCTGGCCGCCCTGCCCGCGCCGGACCCGACGGCCGGAGCCGCCGGGGCCCACCAAGAGCCGCGCACCGACGAGGAGCGCACCCTGTGCGCGATCTGGGAGCAGGTCCTCGGCCTGCCGCGGATCGGCGTCCACGACAGCTTCTTCGACCTCGGCGGGCACTCCCTGCTCGCCACCCAGCTGCTCGCCGAGGTCCGGACGCGGTGCGGAGCCGCCATCGGCATCCGCCAGTTCTTCAGCGGCCCCACCGTCGCCGAACTCGCCGCTGCCCTGCCCGCCGCGGCCGCCGCGGGCGCCGCCGCGCAGGACCCGCCGATCGTCCGCCAGGCCCGCCGCACCCAGACGGCCTGACCCCAGAAGGAACCCCACGATGAACCACCCGCCGTCCACCCCCGTTCCCACCGCCGCGCCCGCCTCGGCTCCCACCCCTCCTCCCGCCGCCCGCTCGCTGGTCGAGGACGTCCTGCCGCTGTCCCCGCTCCAGGACGGCATCCTCTTCCACGCCCTCTTCGACGAGGACGAACGCGACGTCTACGTGGCCCAGTTGCTCCTCGACCTCGACGGCCCCCTCGACCCGGACCGGCTGCGCGCCGCCGCCGACACCGTCCTGGAACGGCACGCCAACCTGCGCGCCGGCTTCCTGCGCCGGGCCACCGGCGAACCCGCCCAGGTCGTCCAGCGCGGCGTACGGACCCCCTGGCAGGAGGTGGACCTGACCGGGCTCGACGAGACCGGGCGCGCAGCCGCCGTCGACACCCTCCTCGCCGAGGACCGGGCCACCCGCTTCGACCTCGCCCGGCCGCCACTGCTCCGCTTCACCCTCATCCGCACCGGCCCGCGCTCCCACCGGCTGCTGCTGACCTACCACCACATCCTGATGGACGGCTGGTCCTGGCCGGTCCTCGTGCGCGAGCTCCTCGCCCTGCACCACGCCGACGACGCGCCCCTGGGCCCGGTCACCCCGTACTCCGCCTTCCTCGGCCGGCTCCACAGCCGCGACACCGTCGCCGCCCAGGACGCCTGGACCCGCGCGCTCGACGGCCTCGCGGGCGGCACCCGCACCGCGCCCGTGTCCCCGCCGCCCGGCACGGTCCTGCCCGACCGCGTCGAGACGTACCTCCCCGCATCCCTGACCGAACGGCTGGGCACCCTCGCGCGCGGCCACCGGATCACCTCCGGAACCCTCCTCCAGGGCGCCTGGGCGCTGCTGCTCGGCCGCCAGATCCGCTCGGAGGACGTGGTTTTCGGCGCCATCGTCAGTGGCCGTGACCCCGAACTGCCCGGCGTCGCCGACATCGTGGGCCTGTGCATCAACACCGTGCCGGTCCGGGTCCGCATCGACCCCGCGGAGCCGCTCGTCGCGCTGTTCGAGCGGCTCCAGGACGAGCAGGCACGGCTGATCGACCACCACCACCTGGGTCTGGTCGAGATCCAGAGGCTCGCCGGAGCCGGGGAGCTCTTCGATTCCTGCGTCGCCTTCCAGAACTACCCGGTCGACGCGGCCGGCCTCGCCGCCCTCGGCGCGGGCGGGCTGGAGGTCACCGGAGTCGACCCCCACGACGCCGCCCATTACCCGCTCTCGCTGACCGCCATTCCCGGCGACCGGCTGCGTCTGCAGATCGACTACCGACCCGACGTCTTCGAACGGGGCACCGCCCGGGCCCTGCTGGAACGCCTCGCCCGGCTCCTGCAGGCCGTCGCAGACGACCCGTCGTGCCCGGTGGGCACCGTGGACCTGCTCTCCCCGGCCGAACGCCACCGCGTCCTGGTCGAATGGAACGACACCGCGCGCGACGAGCGGTACGCGGAGGTCGTCGAGCGGGTACGGCAGCAGGCGGAGCGCCGCCCCGAGGCCGTCGCCACCACCGACGACACCGGCCGCGAGCTGAGCTACGCGGCCCTCGTCGCCCGCGCCGACGCCCTCACCCTCGCCCTGCTCGCCGACGGGGTGCGCCCCGGCGACCTGGTCGCCGTACTCAGCGAGCCCACCACCCGCGTCCCCGTCGCGATGCTCGCCATCCTCGGCGCCGGAGCGGCGTACATCCCCCTGGACCCCGAGGGCCCCGTCACCCGTACCGCCGACCTCCTCGCGAGCGGCGGGATCAGCCGGCTGCTGGCCGCACCCGAACAGCGCGCCCGCGCCGAGGAGATCGCCGCCGCCGTCCCGGGCGGCCTGCCGGTCCTCGTGATCGACTCCGCCGACCACGTCGACTCCGCCGACCACGTCGACTCCGCCGACCACGTCGACTCCGCCGACCACGTCGACTCCGCCGACCACGTCGACGACACAGCCGTGTCCGGCGAGCGCCCGGCGCCGGCGGGCGGTCGCGATGCCCTCGCCTACGTCTGCTTCACCTCCGGCTCCACCGGCAAGCCCAAGGGCGCCATGGTCCACCGCCGGGGCATGAACAACCACCTCCTGGCCAAGGTCGAGGACCTCGCCCTCGGCGAGGGCGACCGCGTGGTGATGAACGCACCGCTGACCTTCGACATCTCCGTGTGGCAGATGCTCGCGCCGCTGATCACCGGCGGGCAGGTCCACCTCGTCTCCCGGGACACCGCCCGCGACCCCGCCGCGCTCTTCGGCGACGCCGCCCGCCGGGGAATCACCGTCATGGAGACCGTGCCGTCCTTCGTCCGCGCCGCCGTCGACCTGTGGGACACCGGGGTGCAGCCGCCGGCCCTGCCTGAGCTGCGCTGGTTCGTCGTCAACGGCGAGGTGCTGTCTCCCGAACTGTGCACCCGCTGGTACGCGCGCCACCCGCGGGCCGCGATCGTCAACGCCTACGGCCTCACCGAGTGCTCCGACGACAACACCCACGCCTTCATCGGGCCCGACGTGCACGCCCAGCTGGAACACGGCCGGCTGCCCGTCGGCCGCCCGCTGCGCAACAACACCCTGTACCTGCTGGACGCCGCGCTCGCTCCCGTACCGCCCGGCGTGCCCGGCGAGCTCTTCATCGGCGGCACCGGCGTCGGCCCCGGCTACCTGCGCGACCCCCGCCGCAGCAGCGAGCGCTACGTCCCCGACCCCTTCAGCGCCGTGCCGGGCAGCCGTATGTACCGCACCGGCGACCTCGCCCGGATGCGGGCCGACGGCCAGCTCGACTTCCTCGGCCGGCAGGACCACCAGGTCAAGATCCGGGGCAACCGCATCGAACTCGGCGAGGTGGAGACCGCGCTGCGCGCCGTGCCCGGCGTGGGCGAGGCCGTCGTCGCCGTCGACCGGGACCACGCGGGCCAGCAGCGGCTCGTCTGCTACTTCACCGGAACGCCCACGGCCGAGCAGGTCCGCACGGAACTGGGCCGCAACCTGCCCAACTACATGGTGCCGTCGCTCTTCCTGCACCTGCCGCATTTCCCCCTGACGGTCAACGGCAAGCTCGACCGCAAGGCGCTTCCCGATCCGGCCACCGTGCACCGCCCGGCCGGCCGGCTGCCCTTGACCCCCGAGGAGAAGGCGGTCTGCGAGATCTTCGCGTCCGTCCTCGGCCTCCAGGAGGCGGGCATGGACGACGACTTCTTCGCCCACGGCGGCCACTCCCTCCTCGCCACCCGGCTGACCGGCCGCATCGGCACCGAGCTCGGGGTACGGCTGGGCATCCGCGACCTCTTCGAGACGCCCACCCCGGCGGGCATCGCCGCCCGTCTGGCCGAAGCCGCCGAAGCGCCCGCCGCCCCCGCCCGCCCCGCCCTGGGCCCCCGCTCGCGCGACGGGGCCTGACCGCACCCGACCGCACCCGACCGGCCCCGACCGCACCCGACGGGCCTCGGCCGGCCCCGGCCGTGCCGCGGCCCCCCGGGAAGAGCCGCCCGCATCCCGCCCGTACCCCCAGGAGACACCACCACCATGAGCCCGACCGAGACCACCCCCGTGCCCCTGCGCATCGCGCACCGGGCCGGGATCACACCCGAGGCCACCGCGGTCCGCGCGGCCGAGGGGGAGCTGACCTACCGCCAGCTCGACCGGCGGGCCCGGGCGGTGGCCGAGGAGCTGCGTGCCACCGGCGCCGGACCGGAGGACACCGTGCTCCTGGGGGTGCGCCGGGGCATCCACTGGGCGGTGGGGCTGCTGGGCATCTGGTACGCGGGCGCGGCCGCCCTCCTCGTGGACCTCGACGCCCCTGACGAGCGGCTGCGCACCCTGCTGGACGCCGCCGGCACCCGGCACGCGGTCGCCCCGGACACGTACGCGGCCGCGATGCTGCAACGCCGGACCGGGTGCGAGCTGTTCTGGGCCGCCACGACCACCGCATCCGCCACGACCACCGCCCCCACGATCACCGCCGCAGCCACGGCGGCCGAACCGCCCGCCTGTATCGCCCCGGGCTCGCTCGCCTACGTGCTCTTCACCTCCGGCTCCACCGGGCTGCCCAAGCCCGTGGCGGTCGGCCACGCCGGACTCGCCGCGCAGGTCCGCACCCTGGCCGAACGCTACGGGCTGACCGCCGGGGACGCGGTGCTGCAGTTCGCGGCCCCCGCCTTCGACGTCAGCCTGGAGGAGGCGCTGCCCACCTGGTGCACGGGCGGCACGGCCGTCTTCGTCACCGACAACGTCCTCGCACCCGCCGAACTGGAGCCGTTCCTCGCGGAGCAGCGGATCAGCGTCGTCAACCTGCCCACCCCGTACTGGACGCAGTGGGCCAAGGACCTGGAGCGCGCCCCGCGGGCCCTGCCGGGTGCGCTGCGCCGCGTGGTGATCGGCAGCGACGCGGGCCGGACCGCGGACCTGGTGAACTGGGCGGCCGCCGGGCACCCCCCGGTGGTCAGCTGCTACGGCCTCACCGAGTCCACGATCACCGCCATCTCCTACGAGCCCGGAGCGGCGGAACTGGCCGGCTTCGCGGGCGACGAACTGATCCCGCTCGGCGAACCGCTGGCGGGCGTACGCGCCTACGTCCTCGACGAGGAGCTGCGCGAGGCGCCCCCCGGCACCCCGGGCGAGCTCTACCTGGCGGGCTCCTGCCTGGCCCGCGGCTACCACGGCCGGCCGGCGCTGACCTCCGAGCGCTTCGTCGCCGACCCGTTCGCCGGGGCCCCGGGCGCGCGCATGTACCGCACGGGCGACCGGGTCACCCGGGCACCCGGCGGCCCGCTGGTCTTCCTCGGGCGCGCCGACGACCAGGTCAAGATCCGCGGCCACCGCGTCGAACTCAAGGAGGTGGAGGCGGCCGTGGCCGCTCACCCGGACGTGGTCGACGTGGTCGCCCGCGCCGTCGCGGCGGCCGGCGGACCGCAGCTGGCGGCCTGGGCCGCCCTCACCCCCGGCAGCGCCCTGACCCCGGATGCCCTGCGCCGTCACCTTCTGGCCAGAATGCCCGGGTACCTCGTACCGACCACCGTGACCTTGATGGAGAGGCTTCCGCGCACCCCCGGCGGCAAGCTCGACCCCCGGGCGCTTCCCGCGCCCGCCCTCCGATGAACCAGCGACCCGCGGACCCCGTCCGCACCCATACAAGGAACGCACCCGTGTCCGTCACCACCGACGAGTCCACCGATTCCGTGCACAGCGTGGAGCACCGGCAGCGCAGGGACTTCCGTCTCTTCATGTCCTCGCACATCTGCAACGAGCTGGGCAGCAGTATCACCTACGTCGCCCTCCCGCTGATGGCGGTGCTCACCCTGGACGCCTCGGCGATGCAGGCGGGCCTGCTGGCGGCCGCGGAACACGCGGCCTTCCTGGTACTGGGCCTGCCGGCCGGGGCATGGGTCGACCGGATGCGCAGGCGCCGCGTGATGATGGCCGCCGACCTGGCGCGCGCCGTCCTGCTGACGGCGCTGCCCGTGGCCTACCTGCTCGGCCTGCACTCGATGCCGCTGCTGTACGCGGTCGCCCTGCTGCTGGGCTGCGCCCGGCTGTTCGGCGACGTCGCCGACCAGAGCTACCTGCCGACGCTCATCGGCAAGGACACCCTGACCGCGGGCAACTCGAAGCTGGAGACGGTGCGGTCGGGCGCCGAGTTCGCAGGCCCCGGCATCGCCGGCTTCTTGGTGCAACTGCTCGGCGCCGCCGGGACGCTGGCCGGCCAGGCCGTCACCTCGCTGGTCTCCGTGGTGCTGCTGGGGCGGATCGGCGTCCGCGAGGAGAAGCCGGAGCCCGCCCCCCGCCGCCACCTGCTGCGGGACATCCGTGAGGGGCTGGACTACGTCCTGAGCCACCGCGTCCTGCGCCTGATCGCCCTCAACACCGCGGCCGTGAACCTGTTCCTCAGCGCGGTGATGGCCATCGAGGTGCTCTTCCTGACCCGGACCGTGGGGCTGCCGCCCGCGGCCGTCGGCTGGGTGCTGACGACGGCCACGATCGGCTCGGTGCTCGCGGCGACCGTCGCGGACCGGGTGAACCGGGCCGTCGGCGCGGCCCGGCTCACGTGGCTGTCCCTCTTGGTGACCATGCCGTTCGGGCTCCTGCTCCCGCTCGCGGACAAGGACTGGAGGATCGGACTCTTCGTCCTGGGCTCGTTCGTCCAGTCGGCAGGTGTCACCCTCTACAACATCTGCCAGGTCACCTACCGGCAAACCGTCTGCCCGCCGCACCTGCTCGGCCGGATGACCGCCACGATGCGCTTCCTCGTGTGGGGCGTCCTGCCGCTGAGCGGCCTGTTGGCGGGGTTCCTCGGTGAACTGCTGGGTGTGCGCGACGCGCTGTGGCTGTGCGCCGCCGCCCTGTCGCTGGCCCCGCTGGTCCTGCTGTGCTCCCCGCTGCGCCGGATGCGCGAGTTCGAGGACGAGGCCGTGGATCCGGACACCGTCGCCCCGGCCGGGCGGGAGACTCAGTAGCCGAGCCGGAAGGCGATGTGGGTGAGCTGGGTTCGGTTGACCGAACCGGTCTTGCTGCGCAGCCGCCGCAGGTAGGTGTCGACCGTGTGCGGGCTCAACCCCATCTGGCAGGCGATCATCCGGTACGTGTGTCCCTGCGCGAGGTAGGCGAGCACCTCGTGCTCGCGGGGGGTCAGGGCGGGCAGTTCCGGTGGGGGGGCGGTGAGGGTGCTGTCCAGCATGTGGGGCTCCGGATTCCGGATCGATGGTGAAGGTGAAAGGGGACGGGGAGGGTGCCCCCGGGCGACGGTGCGATCATGCTGTGCGTGATCGCACCGTTTCGGTCGTCCCGGGTCTTGAAGTGGCCGGATCCCCGCCGCTGTTCGTCTCGAACAGCCTTGCCCACTGCATATCCTGGCGCCAGGGGGCGGGCACCTCACCAAGGTGCCTTGCAGCAAAGCGACCCGGGGTGAAAAGTGCAAAGTAGGGCAATGCAAAAATCTGATGTGGCGCCGGATCTGGAGAACGCCGATGCTGACATCGATGTCTACGGCTGGGTGCTCGAACACCGCACCGTAGACGAGGACGCGGTGGCCGCCGGCACGGGGCTCGATCCGGTGGAGGTCTCGCGCAGCGTGGAGCGTCTACGCGCGTCGCGGCTGCTCCACGTGAGCCCGGTGGACCCGTCGGTCGCCTTCGCGGTGGCGCCGGATACCGCCGCCGAGCAGCTCGTCGCGCCGCTGGAGGCGCGGATCCGTGACCAGCAGCGGGAGATCAGCGGCATCCGTGAGGACTTGGGGCGCTTCCTGCCGCGCTACCTGGGCCGCCGCTCCACGAGGGAGTCGCTGGAGGTCCTGGAGAGCCTGGAGGACGTGCGCGGGGCACTGAACCGGGCCTCGCTCAAGTGCGCCACCGAGATGCTCAGCTCACAGCCCGGGGGCGGCAGCAGGGTGCCGGAGGCGATGCAGGAGGCACTGCGGCGGGACGAGACGATGCTCCAGCGGGGCATCTCGATCCGCACCCTCTACCACCACACGGCCCGGTTCAACGGACCGAGCCAGGCCTACGTCGCGGCCACGTCCGCCCTGGGGGCGCAGTACCGCACGGCGCACGAACTGTTCGGCCGGCTCATCGCCTTCGACCGGGAGCTGGCCTTCATCCCGGTCGCCGACGGCAGTTGGGGCGCCGTGGTGATCCGCGAGCCCTCCACCGTCGCCTACCTGTGCAGCATCTTCGACCAGACCTGGGACCTGGCCTCGCCCTTCTCGGCCGCGGCGGGCCAGGGGCTGGAGGAGGTGGCCCGGGAGATCCACGAAACGATCATCCGGCTGCTGGCGGCCGGGCTGAAGGACGAGGCCATCGCCAGGCGCTTGGGCATGTCGCTGCGCACGGCCCGGCGCCACATCGCCGACATCATGCACGAGCTCGGCGCGGGCAGCCGCTTCCAGGCGGGCGTGGCGGCTGCCGCGCGCGGCCTGCTGGACCCGGACCCCGAAGCCGAACAGGCGGCCGAGGCGGAGGGCGCGGAGACGACCTAGCACCCTCCTGACCCGGATGTCACGCGTTCTCGTGTCTGTCGCAGGTGGCGGGTGTGTCGCATGCTGCTGGGATGAGAGCTGCCGAGTCGCCGAAGCAAGAGGGACGTGCCATGGATGTGACGGACGCGGGCCGCGGTCGGGAGACCCCGCACCTGCGGGAGATCGTCCTGTTCCTTTCGGTCCACCTGGACCGGGCGCCGGGTGTGCTCTGGCCCGAGTACGACAATCCCGCGTTCGGCGATGCCGATGGCGCGGGCGCCCTCCCGGCGGAGGGCGGTGTGCGGCCGGCCCAGGCGGACCGCTTCGCCGCCGACTTGGGCGCCCTGACCGGACTGTCCGTCCGGTTGGACCGGGTAGAGACCCCCGGATCCAGCCCGGGCGGGGGCGTGGACGCCGTCTGGACCGCGCAGCCCGGAGGCCGGGAGCACCTCTTGGTCCACCAGATCGCCGGCGCCGTGACCTGGCAGCTGATGCGCACCGGCGAGAGCGGCCGGCCGGAGTCTTTCCAGTGCCGGCTGCTGCCGGGCGAGCTGCTGTACGTACCGGCAGGCTGGTCGCGCCGGTACGTCGACGCGCAGGGAGCCCAGTACGCCGTCGTCTGTCTCGGCCCCCAGGGCGGCTGACGGCGGGCGGGCCAGGGGGAGCGGGACGAAAAGGCAAAGGGTGGAGGGAGGATCGCGACGCGATCCTCCCTCCACCCTTTGCCGGCAGGCCCTGACGGGCTGTCCGGGTCAGCCGCCCCAGGAGCTGTCGGCCGTGTCGCGGCCCCGTTGGCCGAGCGCGCCGGTGTTGACCGTGAACACCCGGCCGTCGGGCGTCACGATCTGGTGCGTCGGCGGGGTCGTGGTGCTGTTCTCCCCTCCGGTGGCGGTCGTCGCGGTGGTCGTGGCCGGGGTGTCGTCGGCGGCCTGCGCGACGCCGGCCGCAGGCAGCAGCAGGGCGGAGGCGGCCACGGACAGGGCGATGACAAAACGCTTGAGCATGGGATCCCCAGGAAGGCGAGCGGTCTGGTGTGCGCGCGGACTGCTTCGTGGGCCGTCCGCGCCGGTCGGTGCAGGACCAACCTTGCCGTGCCCGGGGCGCTTTGGCGGTGGGTCCGACAGCTCATCAAGCTGCCTGGCCCGATGGTGAGGGGCCGCAAAAGCGGACCAATTAGGCCTGTTCGGTCACGATTCCGGCTACCAGCGCGGCCGGCGAGCTGCTCCGGCTCCCGGCCGGTCCCTCCGCGAGCTCCGAAGTCCGGGCGGAGCCGCGGGCGTCGAGCTCCCGCCACACCGGGAAGACCAGCGGCGCCAGGGTGACCGCGAGGTACAGCGCTCCCGTACCCAGCAGGGCCGCCACCAGCCCCGAGGCGTCGAGGACCAGGCCCGCACCCAGCATCCCCAGCGGGGTCGCCGCCAGCGCGGCGGCCACCAGCAGGCCGAACACCCGCCCCCGCACCTCCTCGGGCACCCGCTCGTAGGCCACCGACATCATCAGTGGCCCCACCACCCCCGACCCGATCCCGGACAGGGCCAGCGCCGCCAGCAGCACCGGCACCCGCGGCTCGGCCGCCAGAGCCGCGCAGCGCACCGCCCCGACCAGGACGAACGCCCCGACGAAGACCGCGCGCCGCGGCATCCGGTGGCCCGCCCAGCCGTACAGGGCCGCCCCGAGCAGAGCGCCCGCGCCCATGGCGGTGATCATCGCCCCGAACAGGGCGCTGCTGCGCAGCACCTGGGTTCCGTAGGCCGGGTAGAGGACCCCGTTGAGCGCCCCGTCCAGGGCGTTGGTCAGCATCAGGACCCCCACCATCGCCCCCAGCAGCCGGTCCCGGCGCAACTGCGCCAGCCCGAACCGCAGTTCCCCGGCGTACGAGCCGTCCGGCGCGCCGCCGGCCGGCCGGGCCCGCGCGATTATCGGGACCAGGGCCGCCACGAGCAGGGCGCACAGCGCCATCGCCGCCATGTCCGCGTACAAGGTGCGTACCGGGCCGACCGTCGAGATGAGCAGACCGGCCAGCGGCGCCCCCGCCATCATGCCGATCCGGCGGGCTCCCTCCACGCATCCGGTGGCCCGCTCCGCCGTCACCCCGGCGCGTTCCATCGCATCGGGCAGCAGCAGTTGCTTGGCGGTGTCGGACGGCCCGCGGGCGGCCCCCACCAGGAAGACCAGGACGATCAGGACGGGCAGGGACAGCGCGTCCCAGGAGTGCAGGAGCGGGATCAGGCTGATCGCCGCGGCCGTCAGCAGGTCCGCCCCCACGCTCGTCGCGCGTACGGGCAGCCGGTCGACCACCGGACCCGCGAGCACGGCGGAACACAGCAGGCCCAGCACCTCGGCCGTGGCGACGAGCCCCGTCCGGGTGCCGCTGCCGGTGCTGTGCAGGACGAACCACGGCACGGCGACCAGGGTCGCGGCCATGCCGAGCGAGGAGATTCCGGAGGCCGCCACCAGGGCGGCCAACGGGGTGGGGCGGCGCGACGATGCGGAGCCGCCCGGGTACGAGCCGGTCATACGGGGTTCCTTCCGGCACCGCCGTACCGCTCCGGCGGTCCGCGACGCGGACCGCCGGAGCGGCGTGGTGCCCGGGGATCGTCGGGTCAGCCGGCCAGGTTCATGCGCAGGCTCAGCGGGCGCATGTCGGTCCACACCCGCTCGATGTGCTCCAGGCACGCCTCCTTGGTGCCGGCCACGCCCTGGTCGTGCCAGCCCGGGGGGACGGACCGGCCGGCCTCCCAGAGGGAGTACTGCTCCTCGTCGTTGGCCACGACCAGGTACTGCTGCGGGGACGCGTCGTTCACGGTGTTCTCCAGGACGGATCGGTGGTGCGGAAGGGCGGATCGGTGGTGCGGAAGGGGAATCGGGCCGGGGTGGCTCAGCGGGGCAGGGCCGCGGCGAGCAGTTGGGCCAGGGTGGCGCAGTGCGGAGGGTCCACCAGGTCGTGGTGGTTGCCCGGGACCGCGGCCCGTACGACGGCGCCGTCGGTGCGGGGCCGCCAGGCCGCCGGGTCCACCAGCGGGGTCGCGAGCTCGGGGTGGCGCTCGTCGACCGTGAACAGGTGCAGGTCGACACCGAGGACGGCGTCGGTGCGGTAGGCGGCGGAGGCCGTGCCGTTCGCCTTGGCGACCCGCAGGAGCCTGCGCAGGGCCTCCGTCGGGGACGTACGCGGAAGGGTGCCCTCCGCGCGGCCGCGGCGCACCAGGACGTCGAGCAGTTCCTCCTCGTCCAGTTCGCGCGCCGAGCCGGCGTCGAGGCCCGCCGCGATGCCGTACCGCAGCAGGTCCGGATCGCCCGGCCCCGCGGCGGCGGACCGGCTGCCGGCCGTGGCGCCCGGCGCCGCCGCGTCGATCAGCCCGAGGAAGGCCACCTCCTCACCTGCGGCCTCCAGCCGGGCGGCCATCTCGTAGGCCACCGTCCCGCCGAACGACCAGCCGGCGAGGAGGTACGGGCCCTGCGGCTGCTCCTCGCGGAGGGCGGCCAGGTAGCGCTCGGCCATCTCCCGCACCCGCTCCAGCGGGGTCTCGCCGGTGTTGTACCCCACGGACTCCAGGCCGAGGACCCGCCGGTCGCCCCCGGGACGGGCGGACAGCTCCCGCACCAGATCCCGGTAGCAGACGACGTCGCCGCCCCGCGGGTGGACCAGGACCAGCGGCGGCCTGGACGGGGCCCCGTCGGCGAGCGGGACCAGCAGCCGGGCCGCGGCCGCCCCCGCCTCCGGCAGCGCCTCGCAGAGCAGCTCGACGGTGCGCCGACGGAAGACCATGTTCAGCGGCAGATCCACCCCGAACTCCCGGCGCACGGCGGCCATCAGGGCGAAGGCCTTGAGCGAGTGGCCGCCGAGTGCGAAGAAGTCGTCGCGCACCCCGATGGGGGACGTGCCCAGGGTCTGCTCCCACAATCGCGCCATCCGCAGCTCGGTGGTGTCGCGCGGGGCGATCCGCCCCGCGCCCCCGCCGCGCACCGCGTCCGCTGAAGGAGCGGGCAGCGCCTTGCGGTCGAGCTTGCCGTTCGGGGTGAGCGGGAGGCGCTCCAGCGCCGTGAGGACGGCCGGCACCATGTACTCGGGCAGGTCCCGGCGCAGGAAGCCGCCGAGCTCCCGGACCTCGCCCGCTCCGTCCCGCCAGGTCACGTAGCCGGCGAGCACGGCGTCCACTCCGGTGCCGTGGACGGCCACGGCCGCCGCCGCCACCCGCGGGTGGCGGGCGAGCGCGGACTCGATCTCGCCGAGTTCCATCCGGTGGCCGCGCACCTTCACCTGGCCGTCGGCCCGGCCGCGGTACTCCAGTCCGCCGTCCGCGAGGCGCCGTACGAGGTCACCGGTGCGGTACAGCCGCTCGCCCGCCGCGTACGGGTCGGGTACGAACCGGGCCGCGGTCAGTGCCGGCCGCCCGTGGTAGCCGCGGGCCACCCCGTCGCCGCCGATGTAGAGCTCGCCGAACACGCCGACCGGCACCGGCCGCAGGTGCGCGTCCAGTACGTGCAGGCGGGTGTTGGCGAGCGCCGAGCCGATGGGCACCGGCCCGTCACCGACCGGCCCGGACAGCAGGTGGGCCGTGGACCAGACGGTGGTCTCCGTCGGTCCGTACACGTTGCGGACCGTGCCCAGCGCCGTGCGCATCCGCTCGGCCAGGGCCGGCGGCAGCGCCTCGCCGCCGCACAGGGCCCGTACGCGGGGCGCCTGCCAGCCGGACTCCATCAGCTGGTGCCAGGTCGCCGGGGTGGCCTGGACGACCGTGACCGGTGCCGCGTCCAGCTCCTTCGCGAGGAGGGCGCCGTCCCGGGCGGTCTCCCGGTCGACGACCCGTACGGTCGCTCCGCACGCGAGCGGGACCAGCAGTTCCAGCACGGCGATGTCGAAGGAGGCGGTGGTGACGGCCGCGACCGTGTCGCCGGCCGTCAGCTCCAGCCTGCGCACCATGTCCCGGGTGAAGTTGGCCAGCGCCCGGTGCGGGACGGTGACCCCCTTCGGGCGTCCCGTGGAACCCGAGGTGTACAGGGTGTAGGCCAGTTGCTCCGGCTCCGGGGCCCGCTCGGGCCGCGCCGGTTCGAGCTCGGCGCCCGCGGGGGCCGCGGCCCCGGTCAGAGCGTCCAGGTCCAGCACGGTGACCCCGTCCGGCGCCTCGGCGGGGCCGGCCAGACCCGAGACCACCAGCACCCGGGCACCGCTGTCCGTGATCATGTAGGCGATCCGGTCGCCCGGATAGCCGGGGTCCACGGGCACGTACATGCCGCCGGAACGCAGCACGCCCAGCAGCGCCGCCGGCAGCAGCACGGAGCGCTCCGCGCATACGGCCACCGCCGTCTCCGGACCCACACCCAGGCGGGCCAGCTCCCGGGCCAGCAGGCCCGACGTCTCCCACAACCCGGCGTACGTGAGGGTCAGTTCGCCGTCGTCCACGGCGACGGCCCCCGGCGTACGCAGGGCCTGCTCGCCGACGAGCAGGGGGAGCGAGGGGAGGGCCCGGCCGGCGGCCGGCCCGGCGGCTCCGCCGCCCGCTTCCAGGAGTCGGGCCTCCCCGGCCGCGTCCATCAGGGGCAGGGCGCCCAACGGGGTGGCGGGATCGGCCACCGCGGCCGTGAGCAGCTCGGCCAGCGCCGAGGTCATCCGCTCGACGCTCGCCCGGTCGAAGAGGTCGGTGGCGAACACGGCCTCGCCGCGCAGTGCCCCCTGCTCCTCGACGAAGTACAGCGACAGGTCGAACTTCGAAGCGCCGCTGGCCAGCGAGAGCGGTTCCACGTCCAGGCCGGGCAGGGCGGGCGGCTTCGAGGCCTCCTCGTCGAGCACCAGCATCACCTGGAACAGCGGGTTGCGGCTCAGATCGCGCTCCGGCCGCACCTCCTCCACCAGGCGCTCGAACGGCACCTCCTGGTGGGCGTACGCACCCAGGGCCGTCTCACGGGCCCGGTCCAGCAGCTCGCCGAAGCCGGGATCGCCGGACAGGTCGGTGCGCAGCACCAGGCTGTTGACGAAGAAGCCGATGAGCGGCTCCAGTTCGGTACGGTCGCGCCCGGCGATGGGGGAGCCCACGGCCACGTCCTCGCCGCCCGACCAGCGGGCCAGGAGCGCCTGGAAGCCTGCCAGCAGCACCATGAACAGGGTCGCGTCGTGCCGCCGGCCCAGCTCGCGCAGGTCCCGCAGCAGCGGCTCGGGCAGTTCGAAGGAGAACTGTTCGCCGCGCCCGGACGGGGTGGCCGGCCGGGGCCGGTCGGTGGGCAGGTCCAGCGGGGCGAGCCCGTCGAGCCGGCCGCGCCAGTACTCCAGGGTCTCCGCGAGGGCGTCACCGCTCAGCCGTTCACGTTGCCAGGACGCGAAATCGCGGTAGGAGACGGCGAGTTGCGGCAGCGGCTTGGCTCCGTCGAGGGTACGGGCCCGGTAGGCGGCGGAGAACTCCCGCCAGAACACGCCCACCGACCAGCCGTCGAAGGCGATGTGGTGCGCGACGATCACCAACAGGTGCTCCTGCGGGGCGATGCGCACCAGCCGGGCCCGCAGCGGGCCCGCCGCGGCCAGGTCGAAGGGCAGCGCGGCGTCCTGAACCGCCAGCTCCCGCGCCCGCTCCCCGGCCACCGCCGCACCCAGCTCCGACAGGTCGGTGAACAGTGGGGTGAACATCGAGGCCGGACCGGGCACGACACGGGCCGCGAACACCCCCTCGGCGCCGCTCCCTTCGGTCTCCTTGCTCTCTTCGCTCTCTTCGCTCTCTTCGCTCTCTTCGATCCGCGAACGCAGCACCTCGTGCCGGGTGACAACGTCCTCCAGCGCGGCCAGCGCCGCGGCGCGGTCCAGCTCCCCGGTCAACCGCACGGCGCCGGGCATGTTGTAGTCGGGCCGGCCCGGCTGGAGCCGGTCCAGCAGCCACAGCCGCTGCTGCCCGAAGGACAGCGGGCCCGGCCCCACGGGCAGCGCCGGGATCACCGGCTCCGAGGCGTGCGCCGCACCCAGCGAGGCCAGCGCCCGGGCCAGGTCCTCGGCCACCGGGTGCCGGAAGAGCAGCTGCACGGGGATGTCCAGCTCCAGCAGGGCGCGCAGCCGGGAGACGACCCGGGTGGCGCGCAGGGAGTGCCCGCCGCGCTCGAAGAAGTGGTCGCGGACCCCGATGGAGCCCACCCCGAGCACCTCCTCCCAGACCTCGACGACCGTCCGCTCCAGCGCGGTGCGCGGGGCGACGTGCACGCGGTGGCCGCCGGCCGTGCCGGGCTCCGGCGCGGGCAGCGCCCTGCGGTCGGTCTTCCCGTTCGGCGTCAGCGGCAGCGCGTCCAGCACCACCAGCGCGGCCGGCACCATCGCGGCCGGCAGGGCGGCGCGTACGAAGTCCAGTACGGCGGCCGGATCGCCGGTGCCCTCCCGCCAGACGACGTACGCGGCGAGCGTCAGGTCGGCGCCCTCGCCGTGCGCGGCGGCCACGGCCCGGGCGACGTCCGGGTGGCGCAGCAGGGCGGCCTCGACCTCACCGAGTTCGATGCGGTGACCCCGGACCTTGACCTGGTTGTCCCGGCGGCCGTGGAACTCCAGCACCCCGTCGGAGCGCAGCCGCGCCAGGTCACCGGTGCGGTACATGCGCGCGCCGGGCGGCCCGTACGGGTCCGGCGGGTACGACTCGGCGGTGCGGGCCGGATCGCCGAGGTAGCCGCGGGTCACCCCGCGTCCGGCGATGAAGAGTTCACCGATCGCGCCCCGCGGCAGCGGTTCGAGGCGTTCGCCGAGCACGAGCACGCGGGCTCCGGGCAGCGGCCGCCCGATGGGGATGCGGCCCGCCTCGATGTCGGCGTCCGTCACCTCGTGGTAGGTGGTGGTGTTGGTGCACTCCGTCGGACCGTACTGGTTGACCAGCCGCAGTCGACCGGGCGTGCCCAGGGTGCGCGCGGCCCGGGCCGGCCCCGGCGTCAGCGCCTCACCGGTGGTCATCACCAGCCGCAGGGCCGGCGACGGCCCCTCTCCCGCGGCCACGGCGCCGATCAGCGGCTCCAGCATCGACGGGACGATCGACAGCAGCGCCGTCACGCCCTCGGCGTGCAGCAGCCGGGCCAGGGCGTCCGGATCCCCGGCCTCGTCCTGGGAGGCGAGGACGATCCGGCCGCCGGAGGTCAGCGGGGCGAACAGGTCCCGGACCGACGGGTCGAAGGTCAGCGCCGTACGGGCGAGCACCGCGTCCTCGGGCCCGAGACCGAAGGTGGAGGTCAGCGCCGCCAGATAGCCGGTGATCGCGGCGTGCGTGACGGCCACGCCCTTGGGGCGGCCAGTGGACCCGGAGGTGTACAGCAGGTAGGCGAGGTGGGCGGGGGAGGCCGCGGCGGGCGGCGCCGTGGCGGGCAGTGCGTCCACCCGGTGCTGCTCGGCATCCAGGTCCAGGACCGGCACGGCGCCGGCGAGGTCCGCGGCCAGCCCGCCGGGCAGGCCCGCCGTCAGTACCAGGTGGGCGCCGCTGTCGGCCAGGACCGTGCGGACCCGCTCGGCCGGGTGCCCCCCGTCGAGCGGCAGGTAGGCGCCGCCGGCCTTCAGGACCGCGAGGACACAGACCAGCATGCGCAGGTCGCGGCCGGCCAGCACGGCCACCGTGGTCTCGGGGCCGGTCCCGAGCTGCCGCAGCCGGTGGGCCAGCCGGTTGGCGGCCGCGTCGAGCTCCGCGTAGCTGGTGGTGCGGCCCGCGCAGGTCACGGCGGGGGCGTCCGGCCGCAGCCGGGCCTGTTCCGCCACCAGGGAGTGCAGGGTCCGGTCCGCCGGCCGGTCCGCGGGCGGCTCCGGCTCCTCCCCGAGCAGGGCGGCGTGCTCCTGCGGGGACAGGACGTCCAGCCGGGACAGCGGTGCGTCGGGCTCCTTGGCGGCGCCGGCCAGCAGGCGCAGGTAGTGCGCGCCGAACCGCTCGACCGTGGCCCGGTCGAAGAGGTCCGTCGCGTACTGCACCGTGCCGGTCAGACCGCCGGGGTGTTCCGTCATCGCCAGGCTGAGGTCGAACTTGGCCGTCGCGTTGGACGTGTCGAGGTCCTCGACCTCCACACCGTCCAGCGGTAGGGCGGCGAGCTGCTCGGGATGCAGCTGGAACAGCACTTCGAACAGCGGGTTGCGGCTGAGGTCGCGCTCCGGCCGCAGCTCCTCCACCAGCCGGTCGAAGGGGACGTCCTGGTGCTCGTACGCGGCGAGCGCGGTGCGGCGCACCCGGCACAGCAGTTCACCGAATGCCGGGTCGCCGGACAGGTCGGTGCGCAGGACGAGGGTGTTGACGAAGAAGCCGATGAGCGGCTCCAGTTCGGTGCGGTCACGGCCCGCGATGGGCGAACCCACCGCGATGTCGGCCTGGCCCGTATAGCGGGCCAGCAAAGCCTGGAAGCCCGCCAGCAGCACCATGAAGAGGGTGGCGCCCCGCTCACGGGCCAGCACGCCGAGCCGCCCGGCGAGTTCGGCCGGGACCTCGAAGACGAAGGAGTCGCCCGCACCGGAGCGCACCTGCGGCCGCGGCCGGTCGGTGGGCAGCTCCAGGGCCGGGAGCCCGGCCAGCGCCTCGCGCCAGTGGGCGATCCCCGCGCCGGCTTCGCCGTTCGCCAGCCTGTTCTGCTGCCAGAACGCGAAGTCCCCGTACTGGAGGCTCAGTTCCGGCAGCGTGGGACGCTCACCGCGGCGCAGCGCCGCGTAGGCACCGGACAGCTCCCGCCACAGCACCGGCATCGACCAGCCGTCGCCGACCGTGTGGTGCAGGACCAGGACGAGCAGGTGCTCGTCGTCCGCGACCCGCACCACCCGGGCCCGCAGTAGGGGAGCGGAGCCCAGGTCGAAGGGGGCGGCGGCATCCGCGTGGGCCAGGCCGAGCGCCCGTGAACGGGCCTCCTCCGCGGGCAGGTCGCCCAGGTCGGTGCGGACGGGGACGAAGACCTCCGGCGCTTCCACGGTCTGTACGGGACCTCGCGGGCCCTCGGTGATCCGGGAGCGCAGCACCTCGTGCCGGGTCACCACCGTGCTCAGCGCGGCGGTCAGCGCGTCGGCGTCCAGCGGGCCCCGCAGCCGGGCCGTGACGGGGATGTTGTAGTCGGGGCGGCCGGGCTGGAGCTGGTCCAGGAACCACAGGCGCTGCTGGGCGAAGGACAGCGGCGCGGGTTCCCCGTCGGGCCGGGCGCCGATCGCCGTGACGGTGGCCCGGGCCGGGCCGGCCGCCTCCGCGCGCAAGGCGTCCAGCGCCGAGGCGAACCGTTCCAGCGTCGGGTGCTCGAAGAGCAGCCGCAGCGGCACCCCGGTACCCAGGCGGGCACCGAGCCGCGACACGGCGCGGGTGGCCCGCAGGGAGTGCCCGCCGAGCGCGAAGAAGTCGTCGTGGCGGCCGATCCGCTCGGTACCCAGCACCTCGCACCACACCGACGCGGCGAGTTCCTCCGCCGGCGTCGCGGGCGGGGCGAACTCGGCCCGGCGCACTCCCTCCTCGGGCGGAGCGGGCAGCGCGCGCCGGTCCAGTTTGCCGTTCGGCGTGACCGGCAGCGCGTCGAGCGGCACGATCGCCGAGGGCAGCATGTACGCGGGCAGCCGTGCGGCGAGCGCCCGGTGCAGCTCGGCCGGTTCGGCCCGCTGCCCCTCCGCGGGCACCACGTAGGCGACGAGCCGCTGCTCGCCGGGGACGTCCTCGCGGACCACGACCGCGGCGTGCCCGACCTGCGGGCAGCGGGTCAGCTGGGCCTCTATCTCGCCCGGCTCGATCCGATGGCCGCGGATCTTGACCTGCTGGTCGCTCCGGCCCAGGTAGTCGACGGCCCCGTCGGGGCGCCGCCGGGCGAGGTCGCCCGTCCGGTACATCCGGGCGCCCGGGACGCCGTAGGGGTCGGGGGTGAACTGCCCCGCGGTCAGGCCGGGCCGGTCCAGGTAGCCGCGGGCCACTCCGGTGCCGCCGATGCACAGCTCGCCCACGGCGCCCTGCGGCACCGGGCGACCGCGCTCGTCCAGGACGTAGAGGCGGGTGTCGTCCAGTGCGGTGCCGATGGGGATCCGGCCGTCCACGACGGCTCCGGCGCGCGGGTCCAGCCGGTGCCGCGTGGCGAAGACCGTCGTCTCGGTGGGCCCGTAGACGTTGACGAGGACGGTCTCGGGTGCCTGCTCCAGGGCCCGGGCGAAGGAGTGCGGGGAGGCGGCCTCACCGCCTGTCCACACCTCCCGCACGTGCGTCAGGAGCTCCACGCACTCCTCGACCACCAGGTTGAAGAGGGCGGCCGTGAGGAACAGCGAGGTGATCCGGTGCTCCTGCACCAGCCGGGTCAGGGCCGCGGTGTCCACCCGGCCGGGCGGCGCCAGGACCACCTGCCCGCCGGAGAGCAGCGGCACCCACAATTCGTAGGTCGAGGCGTCGAACGAGAGCGGGGAGTGCGCCAGCACCCGGCGGTGCGCGGCGCCGAAGGAGGCGTCCCGGGCGAGCGCCGCGACGTTGGCGTGCGTGACGCCGATGCCCTTCGGCTCGCCCGTGGAACCGGAGGTGTACATCACGTACGCCAACTGGTCCGGCGAGCAGGACGGGTACGGACCCGGCGCGGCGGCCCGGGCCCCGTCCACCGGGGCCCCGTCCACCGGGGCCGCCGCGTCGAGCACCGGCACCGGCGAGGTACGGACGGCCTCGTGGCCGGCCGTCGCCGCGTCGGCGAGCAGCAGGCGGGCGCCGGTCCGCTCCAGTATCCAGTGCAGCCGTGTGACGGGGAATCCCTCGCCGAGGGGCACGTAGAGCCCGCCGGCCTTCAGGACGGCCAGGATCGCTACCGGGAGGTGGACCGAGCGCTCCATCAGCAGGGCCACCGGCGATTCGCGCACCACCCCGGCGGCGGCCAGCCGGGCCGCCAACTCATCCGACCGGCGGTCGAGTTCGGCGAAGCTCAGGCGGTCGGTGCCGCAGACCACGGCCTCGGCAGCGGGGGCGCGCCGGGCCTGTTCGGCGAACAGCTCGACCAGGGTGGCCGGGGCGAGGTCGGGGCGGGCCGCGCCGTGGCCCTCGGCGACGAGCCGGGCCGCGGTCGGGGCGGAGGGCAGCAGCTCGGCCAGCGGCCGGTCGGGCTCCTCGGCGGCGGAGGCGAGCAGCTCCAGGTAGTGGCCGAGCACGAGTTCGGCGGTGGCCCGGTCGAACAGGTCGGTGTCGAAGACGAGCGAGCCGGAGCAGGTCTCGGCGCCCTCGGAGACGAAGATGCCGAGGTCGAAGAGGGATCCGCCGAAGTCGCTCCGCACGACCTGTGCGTCCAGGCCCGGCAGCCGCAGCCCGGCGGTCTCGTCCGGCGCCGACGCGAACATCACCTGCACGAGCGGGTTGCGGTCGCCGACGCGCTCGGGGTTCAGGTGCTCCACAAGCCGGTCGAAGGGCACCTCCTGGTGGTCGTACGCGTCCACCGTCGCCCGGCGGACCCGGCCGAGCAGCTCGCGGAACCCCACATCGCCCGACAGGTCGGCGCGCAGCACCACGGTGTTGACGAAGAACCCGACGAGGGGCTCCAGCTCCACCCGGTCGCGCCCGGCGACCGGAGTGCCGACGGCGATGTCGGTGCGGCCGGAGAAGCGGGCCAGGGTGGCCTGGAAGCCGGCCAGCAGGGTCATGAACAGGGTGGCGCCGCTGCTCTCGGCGATCCCGCGCAGCCGTGCGGTGAGCCGGGCGTCGAGGGCGAAGTCCAGGCTCGCGCCATCGCCGCTGCGGCGGGTGGGCCGGGGCCGGTCCGCGGGCAGTTCGAGGGGCTCCAGCCCCGCGAGGGACTTCTCCCACCAGCGCAGCTGCCCGTTCATCGCACCGCTCGCGAACCGCTCGCGCTGGGTACGGGCGTACGCCTGGTAGTCGAGGGGGAGCGGCGCCCGCGGGACCGGCCGGTCCGCGAGCAGGGCCGCGTAGCCCTCGGAGAGCTCCTGCCAGAGCAGTCCCATGGACCAGCCGTCGGTCGCGATGTGGTGGACCACCAGCACCAGCAGGTGGTCCTCGGCGCCGAGCCGGATCAGCAGGGCGCGCAGCAGCGGGCCCGTCGCCAGGTCGAAGGGTCTGCGGACCTCCTCCCGGGCCAGGGCGCGGGCCCGCTCCTCCAGTCCGGCGAGGGGGGGCTCGCCCAGATCGAGCACCGGCAGCGGGAAGGCCTCCGGTGCGGGCAGGACCACGGGGTGCGGGGCGCCGTCGCGCTCCTCGAAGACGGTGCGCAGCGGTGCGTGGCGGGCTACGACGGCGGTCAGGCTCCGGCGCAGCAGGTCCGGCCGGAGGGGGCCGCGCAGCCGGACGACCTCGGGGATCGCATAGCCGGGGGTGCCGTTACTCATCCGGTCCACCAGCCACATCCGCTCCTGGGCGAAGGAGGCGACGGGTGCGACGGGTGTGACGGGTGCGAGGCCGTGGCCGTCGGTGCCCGTGATGGGGGACGCGGCGGTCACCGGGCCGGCCGCCGAATCGTCCAGCGCCGCGCGCACACGGCGCCGCAGCAGCTCGCGGGCGGCGGCCAGCCGGCTGTCGACGCCGGCGGGAAGGCTCTCCTGGGTGGTCACGAGGTCTCTCCCTGAAGTACGAGTGAAGGAACGCCGTCGATGGCGTCGACGGTGGCGGTCTGTGCGTCGAACGGGCCGGCTTCGGCCTCAAGTGCGGCCAGCAGCACCGTCTCGACGGCGGTGGCGAGGGCGGCGACGGTCCGCTGTTCGAAGAGGGTGTGCAGGGGCAGATCGAGCCCGAGGGACTGGCGCAGCCGGGCCGCCACCCGGGTCGCGCTCAGCGAGTGCCCCCCGAGGGCGAAGAAGTCGTCGTGGCGGCCGATCCGCGGCGCGTCCAGTACGGAGGCCCACACCATGGCGACCAGTTCCTCGGTCTCCCCGGCGGGCGGCTCGTACCCGGTGGCGGCGGTCTCCGCGGCGGGCTCCGGCAGCGCCCTGCGGTCGAGCTTGCCGTTCGCCGTGACGGGCAGCGCGTCCACGACCACCAGCAGCGGCACCATGTACTCCGGCAGGGAGCGCGCCAGTTCGGCGCGCATCGCCTCCGGGCCCAGGGACCGGGCCCGTCCCGGTTCCCGGCCCGGGTCCGGTTCCGGGGCGGCCCCGGCCTCCGGGACGACGTACCCGACGAGCCTGCGCTCGCCCGGGACGTCCTCGCGGACGACCACCGCGGCGCGTCCCACCCCGTGAAGCCGGCACAGTGCCGTCTCGATCTCGCCGAGCTCGATCCGGAAGCCGTGGATCTTGACCTGGTCGTCGGTGCGGCCGAGGTATTCCACGGAACCGTCGGCCCGGTGCCGGGCCAGGTCACCGGTGCGGTACATGCGCGAACCCGGCGGGCCGAACGGATCGAGGGGGAAGCGCTCCGCGGTCAGCGCCGGGCGGCGCAGGTAGCCGCGGGCCAGTCCCGCGCCCGCGAGGTACAGCTCGCCCGCCACGCCCACCGGGACGGGCCGCCCCCGCGGATCGAGCACGCGCAGCGAGGTGTTCCAGATCGGCCGGCCGATCGGCACGGGCCCGGTTTCCTCGCGGAGGCAGTCCCAGTGCGTGACGTCCACGGCCGCCTCGGTGGGTCCGTACAGGTTGTGCAGGGGAACGTCGACCACGTCGAGGAATCGGTTCTTCAGCTCTTCCGGCAGGGCCTCGCCACTGCACACGACCCGCCGCAGCGACCGGCAGCGGCCGGCCTGCGGGTCCTCCACGAACGCCGCCAGCATGGACGGCACGAAGTGGACGGTGGTGATCACCTCCTCTTGGATCACCCGGGTGAGGTAGGCGGGGTCCTTGTGTCCGCCGGGCTCCGCGACGACCAGGGCCGCACCGGTCAGCAGCGGCCAGAAGAACTCCCACACCGACACGTCGAAACCGAACGGGGTCTTCTGGAGCACCCGGTCGTCCGCGCCCAGCCGGTACCGGTCCTGCATCCACAGCAGCCGGTTGACGATCGCCGCGTGCTCGACGACGACGGCCTTGGGCCGCCCCGTCGACCCGGACGTGTAGATCACGTACGCGGGGTGCGCGGGAAGCGGCGCCCGCAGCCGCGCACCGCGGCCCCCGCCGTGGACGGCCCCCGGATCGAGCCGCGGCAGGTTCGCGGCGGCCGGCAGCGCGGCCGCCACGGTGTCGTCGGCGAGCAGCAGGACGGGCTCGGCGTCGGACAGCAGGTACGCGATCCGGTCCGCCGGCAGCGAGGGGTCCACCGGAAGGTAGGCCGCCCCGGACTTCAGCACGGCCAGCAGCGAGACCACCATCTCGGTGGAGCGGTGCAGGGCGACCGCGACGATCCGCTCCGGACCGGCGCCCCGGTCGCACAGCTCCCGCGCCAGCCGCTCGGCGCGGGCGTCGAGCTCCGCGTACGTCAGGCGCTCGCCGCGGAAGACGGTCGCCGGGGCGTCCGGCGTCCGGGCCACCTGCTGTGCGAACAGCTCCACCAGCGTGGTGTGGGGGACGGGCACGGCTGTGCCGTTCCACTCCCGGATCAGCCGGTGCTGCTCCGCGGAGAGCAGGTCCACCTCCCCGACCGGGGTGGAGGGGGCATCGGCGACGGCCGTCAGCAGCCGCTCCAGCGCCTCGCCCAGACTGCGCGCCGTCCGCGCGTCGAGGATGTCCGTACGGTGGTCCAGGTGCAGCCGCAGCCGCTCCCCGGGCAGGACGATGAGGTTGACCGTGTAGTGGGTGGCGTCCGAACCCTCCACCCCAATCAGTCGCGGCCCGCCGGCCAGGTCCCGCATCGATTCCAGGTCGAGCGGATAGTTCTCGACGACGACGGTCGTGTCGAAGAGGGTGCCCAGCCCGACTGCGCGCTGGATGCCGGCCAGTCCGGCGTGCTGGTGGTCCATCAGGTCCGCCTGCTCGTCCTGGAACCGGGCGAGCGCGGCCAGCAGCGGCTCGTCCTCCCGGATTCGGAACCGCACGGGCAGCGTGTTGATCAGCAGCCCGACCATCTCCTCGATGCCCGCGACGTCCGCGGTGCGCCCGGAAACGGTCCCGCCGAACACCACGTCGTCCCGCCCGGTCACCCGGCCCAGCAGCACCGCCCACAGGCCCTGGACGACGCTGTTGAGGGTGATCCCCGCGGTACGGGCCCGTGCGGTGAGCCGCGCGGTCAGTTCCGCCGACAGCTCCACCGCGGCCCGCTCGGGCAGGGCGTCGATCCGGTGGGGGTCGGCCGCGCCCAGCAGCGTCGGCTCCGCCAGACCGGCCAGCGCGCCGCTCCAGGCCGCCTCGGCGGCGCGGTGGTCCTGGCGGGCCAGCCAGTCCAGGTGGGAGCGGTACGCGGCCCCTTCCGCGACGGGGCCGCTCTCCCCGGGCCCGTTCCCCCCGGCGTGCGCGGTGCATTCGGCGTATCCCGCGAGCAGTTCGCGCAGGAGGACCGCCGAGGACCAGCCGTCCCACAGGATGTGGTGGTTCGTCATGACCAGCCGGTGCTCGTCGGTGCCGAACCGGACCAGGGTGAAGCGCACCAGTGGGGGCCGCTCGAGGTCGAAGCTGCGGGCCCGGTCGGCCGCCAGCAGCCGCTCCCACTCCCGCTGCCCGTCCGGGGATCCGAGTCCGCCGAGGTTCACCGTCTCCCAGGGCGCCTCCACGGATTCGAGGACGACCTGCACCGGGCGGTCCAGCCCCTGGTCGGTGAAGGCGGAGCGCAGTGCACTGTGGCGGCGCAGTAGTCCGTCGCACGCCGTCCGCAGGGTGCGCTCGTCGACGGGGCCCTCAAGAGTGAGGACGAGCTGGCCGGTGTAGGCGTCCAGCGCGCCCGTGTCGAAGGCGGAGTGGAAGAAGAGGCCCTCCTGGAGCGGTGAGAGCGGCAGTACGTCGACGAGCCCGGCGTGGCGTGCGGACAGGGCGTCCGTCTCAGGCTGCGTCAGCCGGACCAGCGGCAGGTCCCGGGGGGTGAGGCGGCGGGGCCGGGCGGCTCCCGTCCAGGCGGCCAGCAGGCGCAGCGCCTCCCCCCAGGCCGCCACCAGGGCGTCCGCCTCGGCGTCGGTCAGCAGGGCCCGAGGATGGGTGACGGCCGCGGTGAATGTGGGACCGTCGGCGCCGTCCACGGCCAGGGCGTCGATCTGTACGGCGTGCTCGACGGGCATCGCCGGGTCCACGTCGGCCCGCAGTCCGCCCGCCTCGGGGGCGGGGCTCCAAGGCGCCTCGTCACCGCCGGAGAACCGGCCGAGGTAGTTGAACAGGACCCGGGGGCGCGGGAGTGCGGACAGTTCCGGGGCGGTCCGCGGATTGAGGCGACTCAGCAGGCCGAAGCCCGTGCCGTGGTCCGGTACGGAAGCGACCACCGTGTGGATCCGGGCGACCAGCTCGGCGAGCGCCTCGCCGCCCCGGGCCGCCGCGTCCAGGTCAAGGCCGTCCAGATCGAAGCGGACCGGGTACTGAGTGGTGAACCAGCCCACGGTCTGCGCCAGGTCGTGGCGGCCGGTGCGGTCGCCACGGCCGTGGCCCTCCAGGTCGACCAGCAGCGGCCCGGCCGCGCTCCCGGGGGACCGGAGGCGGTGGGCCGCGAGGACCAGCCCGGCGAGGAGTACCTCGGCCGGCCCGGTGCGCAGCGCGCCGGGCACCCCGGCCAGCAGCGGGCCGGCGACCTCGCGCGGCAGGTCGAGCGTCAGCGTGCGGGCGGTGCCCGCGGTGTCCCTCACCGGGTCGGGGACCCGGTTCCACGGCGCCTCGGGGTCCGCCCCCGCCCCAAGAGCCGCCAGCGTCGAGCGCCAGAAGGGGAGTTCGGCGAGCACCTGCGGGTCCTGCGCCATGAGGTCGAGGTGCTGGGCCCAGACGCGGAACGACACCTCCCCGTCGGCGGCCGGCAGCGGCCGCCCGGCCACGGCGGCCTCCCAGGCGTCGGCCAGGTCCGCCGTCAGGATCCGCCAGGACACCCCGTCCACGGCCAGGTGGTGCACGCACAGCAGCAGCCGGTCCGGTCCGGCACCACCGGCGTCGAAGCGCACCGCCCGCAGCATCACCGAGGCCGCGGGGTCCAGTTGCCCGGCCGCCTCCCGCGCCGCCTCGGCCATGGCGTCGGCGCGGGCGGCCGCGTCCTGCCCCGCCACGGCCACGGTGCGGTACAGCCGGGACACGTCGACCGAACCGGGCTCGCCGACCGTGCACAGCGGTCCCTCGGAACCGGCGGCCACGCCGAGGCGCAGCGCCGCGTGCCGGTCCACGACCGACTGCAGGACCCGTACGAGCGTCGCGTCGTCCGCGTGCCCGGGCAGGGCCAGCACCATGGACTGGCTGAAGCGCCCGATGGGGCCCGGTCCGTCCAGCAGCCAGCGCATGACCGGCGTCGCCGGCAGCGGACCGCACGCGTCAGGGGCCGGAGCGGCGGACGGGGACGTACCGTTGGCCGGCTCACCCACGGCCGCGGCGAGGGCGCCCGCCGTCTTGTGCGCGAACACGTCGCGCAAGGTGAAGGAGAAGCCGCGCGCCCGCGCCCGGCTGGTCAGGGTGAGGGCGGTGATGCTGTCACCGCCGAGCTCGAAGAAGTTGTCGTCGGGAGCGGCGGTGACGCCGAGGGCCTCGGAGAATAGCGCCGCGAGGGCCACCTCGACGGCCCCGTACGTGCGCTGCGGGCGCTCCGGACGCGCCGCGGCCTGCGGTACGTGGAGCCGCGCGCGGTCCACCTTGCCGCCCGGGGTGAGCGGCAGCCGGTCCACGGCGACGATGGTGCGGGGCACCATGTAGCCGGGCAGGACCCGGCCCAATTCCGCCGCCAATTGCTCTGGTTCGGGCGCCGGACCGTCCTGCGGCGGTGCCACGAAGGCGACCAGCCGCCGGGCGGCGCCGGCCGGCGCGTGCACGATCACCGCGGCCTGACCGACCGAGGGCTGCCGGCCGAGCACGGCCTCGATCTCGCCCAGCTCGATCCGGTGGCCGTTGATCTTGACCTGACGGTCCACCCGACCGAGGAACTCCAGTTCGCCGCGCGCCGACCAGCGCACGAGGTCGCCCGTCCGGTACATCCGCGTACCGGGAACACCGGAGAACGGATCGGGCACGAACCGTTCGGCCGTCATGGCCGCGCGCCCCGCGTACCCCTGGGCGAGCCCCGCACCGGCCACGCACAGCTCGCCGGTCGCCCCCGGCGGCAGCAGCCGCAGGTCCCGGTCCACCACGTACGCCCGGTGGCGGGCCATCGGCCGCCCGATCGGCGGGGTCCGGCCGTGCGAGGGCGGAACCACCCGGTGCATGGTGACGGACACGGCCGCCTCGGTGGGCCCGTAGGCGTTCCAGACCTCGCGGCCGTCCACCGCCCAGCGGTCGACGGCATCCCCGGACGGGGCCTCGCCGCCCGTGGACAGGAAACGCAGCTCGGCAAGGGAGGCCGGGTCCAGCAGCGGCAGGAGCGCCGGCGGGAGGTCGGCGACCGTCACCGCGTGCTCGGCGAGCAGAGCCTGGAGGCGGTCGACGTCGACCCGCTCGGCGTCGGTGGCGAGCACCAGGGTGGAACCGCTCAGCAGGGAGCCGAAGACGTCCAGGACCGACACGTCGAAGGACACCGAGGCGAAGCCGAGGAACCGCTCCGTACGCCCGGCTCCCGCTGCCGCCGCGGATCCGGCGTGTTCGCCCGCACCGCACAGCGCGAGGTGGCCGCGTACGAAGTCGACGGCCGCCGCGTGCGGGACGAGGACGCCCTTCGGCTCGCCCGTACTGCCCGAGGTGTACAGCAGGTAGGCGGCGGAGGCCGACGGCACGGCCGTACCCCCGCGGCCACCGCGGACCGGGTCGTCCACCGCTCCCGCGAGGACCACGGACGGCAGGTCCTGCGGCAGCCGGTCACGAGTCCCGGCCCCGGCGACGACCGTACACAGCCCCGCGTCGCGCACGACGTACGCGATCCGCTCCGGCGGCAGGCCGGGATCGAGCGGTACGTAGCAGCCGCCGGCCTTCAGGACTCCGAGCAGGGCCGCGACCATCGCGGGGGAGCGCTCCACGCACACACCGACGGGGGTGCCCGGCTCCACGGCCGGCCGCAGCCGGTCCGCGATGTCCGAAGCCCAGGCGTCGAGTTCGCGGTAGGTGACCTCCTCGCCGGCGCAGACCACGGCGACCGACCCGGGTGCCCGCGCCGCCGCCTCCTCGAACAGCGTGTGCAGCAGCCCGCCGGGCGGAGCGGGGTCGCCGCCCCCCTCGGCGAGACCGGCGAGGCGCTCCGTGTCCTCGGCGGTCAGGAAGGGCAGCGAGCCGACCGGGGCCTCGTCATCGGCCGCGGCGAGCGCGACCAGGAACCGGGTGAACCGCACGCGCAGCGCGTCGAGTTCGTCAGCGCCGATATCGGCGACGTCGCCCTCGGCCTGCACGGTCAACGGGCTGTCGCCGCCACGGTCGTAGACGTTCAGGGAGACGTGCTCGACGGGTCCGACCGCGAGGTTGTGCGCCGACGCGGGCGCGCCGGCGAAGGACAACTCGTAGTCGAAGGACATGAGGTTGACCGCTGCGTCCCACGACCGTGGCCCGGTCCCGGTGTACTCCTCGATCCGGTACCGCTGGTGGCGCAGGGCTTCCTTGATGCCGGCGGAGGTGTTCCGTACCAGTGCGCCGACCGTGGTGTCCCCGGTCACCGTCAGCCGCAACGGCAGGACCTTGGAGAACATGCCGGGCGTCCGGCGGGCGTCGTGGGTGGTGCGGCCGGTGACCGGCAGGCCGAGGACCACGTCATCGGTGCTGCCGGCACGGTGCAGGTGGGCGGCGGCCGCGGCCATCACCAGCGCCGACCAGCGAGTCCCGTGCCGACGCGCGGCCTCGCGCAGGGTGCGGGCGTCGGCGGGGTCGAGCTCGCCGCTCACCCGCACCGTGGTACCGGACGCCGGCGCCGGGGCGCTCCCGGTAAAGGAAACGGGCTCGGGGGCGCCCTCCAGCCGGGCCCGCCAGAACTCCCGGTCCGCCGCGCACCGCTCGGAGCGAGCGTACTCCTCCTCATCGGCCACGATCCGCTCCCACGGGGTGCTGCCGGGGGCCGGTACGGGCTCTCCCGCGACCAGCGCCGAGTACACCTCGGACGTGCGCCGCGCGAGGATCGAGCCGGTGACCCCGTCGGCCACGAGGTGGTGGTAGCCCTGCATCCAGCGGTAGACCTGCGGACCGGTCCGCACGAGCAGCTGACGGCACACGTCCCCGTTCGCCAGGTCCGTCGGCCGGCCCAGCTCGGCGCGCATCAGCCGCTCGGACTCAGCGTCCGGATCGGGGTGAGCGCTCACGTCCACCGTGTCCATCCGCAGCGGCGGAGGCCCGGCCGGTATCTGGTGCACCACCCCGTCCACCTCGGCGAACCGCACGCACAGTGTCTCGGTCTGGGCCACCACGGTGCGCACCGCCTCGGAGAGCAGAGCCGGATCCACCGCCCCGCGGATCTCCAGGTACTCGCCGATGGTGTAGTCGATGCGGGTGGGGTCGAGCTGCTGCGCGAACCAGACGCCGTTCTGCGGCGTGGTCAGGGGCAGCGGCCCGTGGTCGTGAGTGGCCATGCGGTGGTCAGTCTCCTCAGTCGGATCGGTCGATCAACGACGACGTGACGCCACTTTCCGCGACGGCCGCAGGGTCGCGAAAGTCCCACTAATACGCCTCTTGACGAGCCCCGATCCACCCGGAAAAGTCCCCGGTACCGCATTCGCGTGACCACTTCACCGCCCCACCTCCGCGGCTGACGACGCCCTCTACGGGGACAAGAACGCGGTGTCCGGATCCCCCGAAAACGTCGTCATCGCGCTCGACTTCGCCGGCTCGGCCGAGCCCCCGGCCCGTGACTGGTGGCCCCAGGTGCCTTGCATCAGCCGCGTTCTTCGCCGCCTTCTGTCGGCGTGCTGGATCCGGGTCCGATCAGCGAGGCCGCAGGGGCAGGAATGACCGGCGCCCGGCCCGGCTGGTGATCACTCCAGCAGGTTCACGGGGTGCTCGAACAGGCCGGGGAAGGCGGGCCGCGCGCCGTGGTGATGCGCGGAGCGAGCCGGGGTGGTCTATCCCACAGCTGGGGCGTCGTCAGGAGCGTGAGCGGTCGCCGCTGCGAAGGCTGCCTGGAGACGATGACGGCAGGCGTAGATCCCGGCCGATCCACCTGCCGTCTCCAGGCCGTCTTCAGGCAGCGGGGCCTTCCGGGAGCTTGGGCTCCGTGGGCGGGGATGGTGGCAGCGTCCACTACCAGAACTGCATGGCTGTCCGGGATGCTGGCGCGGCGCCGATCCGGCGTGGCGATGCCGGGTACGGCTCACACCTCGACCGGGACGGCGACGGCGTGGCCTGCGAGTGACGACCCGCTGACCGCCCACCCTCTGCCCGGCCGTCTGTCCAGCCTGCGTCCGGCCGACTGCAGGGCGCGTTGTTGTCCGAAGGAGCGGCGCAGCGTCCGGCCGCTGAAAGGGGGTCTGGGAAAATTTTGGCGCACACCCGCCAGTAAGCGGGCAGACCGCTTGCGGATTTGATAGTTCTGGCCTGAGCCGGCGGACCGGTTGTGCCGTCGGGATAGGGGTGAGGGCCGTGCGCGAGGCTGCCCGTCCGCGGGTTGTTGTCTGCCCGCACTGCAAGGCCACGGACCGGGACGGCGACGCGAGGACGCTGTTCGCTGCCGGCGGTGTGCTGTCGGTGACCTGGCACGTCCGCGGATGTCCGCACTTGGCTGCCGACCAGATCCTCGCCGAGGCGCCCGGCCGGTGACCGGCCTGACGAAGCGACTGCGCCTGCAGCCGGATCACGCTGCCGGCTCCCAGCCATACCCGGGGCCCGGCGCATCAGTCGTGTGGCCGAGGGCTGGGTCGACTTGAGCAACATGTCCAAGGCCGAGTCGGCTGCGTTTCCGCATTGATCTCTCTCCAGTGAGCAGAAGCGATGGAACGACCCGTGTACCCCTTTGGAGGGCGAAGACGATGGCAGACGACACGCAGACGGGGAATGTCTCCTCGGACGGCATTCCCGCGGGCGAGCAGATCATCGCCGCGCTGGACAGGCTTCCCGCACCCATGGTGGTGGCCCTGAAGCAGTTGATGCTCTCGTTCGGTTTCCCGGCGTCGGGCACTGTCAACGAGATGCCTCCCGGGGTTGCCCCCGCGCTGACCGCCATCGCGGACGCGTTCTACGGAAGCACCTCGGGCGGGCGGGCGGGTTCGCCGGCTGGGGGAACTCCGGCCTTCCCCAGCACGCCCCCGCTGCCTCCGCCCCCTCCCGGTGTGATCACCGGCTAGACGCAGCGGAGGGATCAGACGCGTTCGCTGCCGGACCGTCTTGGACGCTGGACCCTAAATCCCTCTGTAAGGACGGCCGGGGCGGCGGCCACCCCGGCCGACGCGCGAAGGAGGACCCGGGCGGGCTCCGCCGATCAGCGTGCCAGTCCGGCGTCCGCGGACACGATGGCCACGCTGCGACTACGGCTCGGCGGACACAGCGATCCCCGCTCGCCACCCGAACACCCTGCCGTGGGCGAGGGCGTGACCCCTCGAGTGCCGACATCCGCCGGGTTAGCGGGGTAGGAGACTCGTGTGCCGGCGAGCGGGGCCGTTGGGACTGGTTTGGCGACACACCCTGGACCATGTGCTCTGGCCCGAACAGGCGACGGCGCCCGTACTGCCGGGCCGGTGGATAGCGTCTGCTCATGTACAGAGAAATGGACGGATCACGTGCGTCCTCCGGTCGTCCCTGTCGCCCGGCGTCCCACGGCATCGATCGCCACATCCACATGACGAAGAGCCTCCCGACCTTCGGAAAGGCCGGTGACCATGCCCATGAAGTTCCCCCTCTGAGCTGGACAGCCTGATACTGGGACGGACAGTCCCGGAGGAAGCAGTCCCAGGTAGTGAGCAAGAAGAGCAACACGAGCAAGCGGTACACGGCCGAGTTCAAGCGCGACGCGGTGGCCCTGGTGCACTCGTCGGGCAAGACGGTCACCGAGGTCGCCCGGGAGATTGGCGTGAGCCCCGAGGGACTGCGTAACTGGGTCAACCAGGACAAGACCGACCGCGGCCAGGGGCCGGCGGGCGCGCTGACCACGGCCGAGCGCGAGGAGCTGGCGCGCCTGCGCCGCAAGGTCCGCGAGATGGAACAGACCATCGAGGTACTGGGAAAAGCGACCGCCTTCTTCGCGAACCGCAAGACGAAGTAGACGCAGCCACGCGCTACGCGTTCGTCGACGCGGAGAAGGCCGGCCCCGAACGCCCTGACGGCTACAGTGTCTCGCTGTTGTGCCGGGCCCTGGAGATCTCCCGCTCCGGCTACTACGCCTACCTCGCCGCCCGTCCGGCCGCCGCCGTCACAGCGCGCGAGGAGGACGAGCTGGTGGCCGAGATCCGGCAGGTCCACGAGGAATCCCGTCGTGCCTACGGCGCCCCGAGGATCACCGCGGCCCTGCGCCGAAAGGGCCGGAGGGTCAACCGGAAGAAGGTCGAGCGGCTGATGCGCGAGCACGACATCCGCGGGATTACCCGCCGCAAGCGCCGAAACCTCACCAAGGCAGACCGCAGGGCGGCACCCTCCCCGGACCTGGTCGGACGCGACTTCACCGCGGCTGAGCCGGGCACGAAGCTGGTCTCGGACATCACGTACCTGCCGACGCTCGCCGGCTGGTGGTATCTGGCGACCGTCATCGACCTGGCCACTCGCGAGGTGATCGGGTACGCGATGGCCGACCACCACCGCGCCGAGCTCGTCACCGGCGCCCTGAAAATGGCCGCCGGCCGCGGCGCCCTCAAGCCGGGCTGTATCGCCCACTCGGACCGCGGATCTGAATACACATCAGGCGAATACCGCACGCTCATATGGGAGTTGAACCTGAGACAGAGCATGGGCAGAACGGGCTCATGTTACGATAACGCCGCAGCCGAAAGCTTTTTCGGATTGCTGAAAGCGGAGATCGGGACCACCGTCTGGGAGTCCCACGAGGCGGCCCGCGCCGACGTCTTCCGCTTCATCGAGGCCGAATACAACCGCACGCGGCTGCGCAAGCACCCCGTGTATGGCTACGTCACCCCACTCGAAACCAGAGCGCTGGCGACCCACGACCTCACCCCCGCAGCGTAACCACCCGCTGTCCAGGTTCAGGGGGGAACTTCACCCTGATCAGCGGTCTGTCGATACTTCCGGAGCCGGTGACACCACCTCGCAAACCATCAACGACGGGGAGAGAAAGGCATGCCAACTCCGGAGGTCGGGCGCCCCCTTGCGGGGCAACCAAAACTGTAGTGGGGGCGATGTCACAGCTGGGGGACGTACGGGGCGATGCCGATGATGAGGATGGACCGTTCGCCCGGCCCGGGCTCGGAGCCCGCTCGGACCGGGCCGACGTAGTGGCTGACCTTGTGGTCGTGGACGGCGTACCCGTCCAGTGGGTCGGTGAGGGTGAAGCGCGCGTGGATGTCCGTCCACGGGTCCTCGGGTTGCAGGCCCGCACTGCCCGGCGTGGCGATGACGTTCTGCCCGCCGGTGACGTTGGTACGGCTGATCAGGTGAGCGAAAGTGAACGTGCTGGCCGAACCTCCGTCCTGGTGCAGGCAGTCCGGGGAGGAAACGGCGTCCTGACCGAGATGGTCGACGCCGAGCCTGATCAGGTGGACACCGGCCCACAGCGGCCGTCTCCCCAGATCCTTCAGCGACAGCACCTGGTCGATGTCCCAGCGCAGGAGTCGCAGCAGCAGAGCGTTGCCGCGCAGCGCCTCGGGGATGCCGGGGAGCACGCGCCCTGTCCGCGGGTGGGTAGGGTCGTCATCGCCCTGGGAGAAGTCGGTGACCGTACCGTGCACGGGGTCGGGGGTTCCCGGAATCCAGGACAGTTCGTCCTTCCACGGCAGGTACACGGCGTGGGAGTACCGGCGGAACCGATTCGTTCCCGGCGCGTACGGGTCGGGTGGCAGAGCCGTGCAGACCTCCCCGATCCCGGCCAAGTCCCTCGCCGTGGAGCCGGTCGGGACGATACCGAGTTGCTCCGCGCCGTAGCGGGCGAACCCGCGCTCGCGCAGACCGTTCAACCTGTCACCCAGAGCACCCGCATCAGAGTGCGACCGTCGCCGGGTATCAGTCTCCACGTCTTCCTCCCACAAGGTCACCACCCGGAGCGTGGCGCCCACGGCTCGTGCCGACCTTACGCACACCCTGAGCCGCGCCGATCCGCCCGGTGGACATCTCGCGCGGCCGGACGGGAGAGACGGAGCTGCGCGTGTGCGGCCATGACGAGCCAGGCCCAGCGGAAGAAGGCCCGCCAGCACCGGTCTACCAGTCATTCAGGGAGTAGGGACGGGGCCGCCGGGCCGGAACCGCTCCACCCCTACGATGTGCCGCACCTTGAGTGGGCGCACGATCACCGAAACTCGCTGTTCCCCCGGCATGAGCCATTCGTAGCGCTCTTTGCCCAGGTACTTGCGGGCCAGCTGGTCCATCCGATCGTGTGCCTCTTGACCGTTGATGAACCGGGCTACGACACCGCTGATTTGCACTCGGTCGAGGGGCTTGGTGGCGTCCGCGTGCGACAGATAGACGCGGGGGTCGAGGCGCAGGTTTTCCTCCTTCACCCGGCCCACTGAGGTGGTGAACGTCAGCTCCCGCTCACCCTCCAGATCCACCCACATCGGGCTGACCTGAGGTGCTCCGTCGGCGAACACGGTGCCGACGTACCAGATGTTGGGGGCTTGTAGCCGGGCTCGGACAGCATCGTCGAATGTCACAGCAGTCATTCTGTGAAGCTAGCAACCATGCGCGGCGCGACAGCTAGAACTGAGAAAACCCACGCTGGCCCGGATCCGCCGGGGGTTCAGGAACCTGCGCGCGAAGACGGGCACGCCAGCCGGTGCACCGAAACCCACCAGGCCCGGCCCCGGCCGGCCGCTTCGGGCCAACGACGGATACCGAGGCGAGGGAGAGACCGACGCCCGCGATGTACTCGTGATCGCCGACCAGGCACGCATCCGCCGCGAACTCAAGCCGATGCGGCCCACCGACGAGGCCACCATCGAGCTGAAGACTCACGAACCGCCGCACGGAGGTCCCTTCCGGGACCCCGGTGCCGCCGCCGAGGTCGAGGACGGCTGAGGGCCCGGGTCCCGGCCGATGTGCCGGCCGGGATCTGGGGGTGGCTCAGTGGGCCTGGTTGTCGGCCTGTTTGGGGAGGCAGAACATCAGGGCCCACATCAGGGCGAGGAGGCCGCAGACCCACCACAGCACGGTGACGAACGCGTCGCGGTTGGCCGCGCCGTCGGGGGAGCCGCCGGTGATGGCGAAGAACACCACGGCGGTGAGCGCGGTGCCCAGCGCGATGCCCAGGTGAATGGCGGTGTTGAACAGGCCCGAGGCCGAGCCGGCGTCCTCGTGCGGGACCCCGGCCAGCGACAGATCGGCGAGCGGGCCGGAGACCATGCCCAGGCCGAAGCCGATCAGCACCACCGGAGGGGTCATCGCCAGCAGGGTCAGATCGGCCTGGTGGCTGCCGGTCTGGAGCCCGTAGGCGGACATCGCAGCGGTCGCGATGAGGGCTCCGGCCTGCGGCAGACGGCGGGCGAAACGTCCTGCGGTCTTCGCCGCGATGGTCGCGCCGCCCAGTTCTCCCACGGAGAGCAGCACGAAGGCCACGGCCGCCTCCAGCGGGCTCAGTCCCAGTCCGCGCTGCAGGTACAGCGTCCAGGTCATGAAGAACAGGCCGCACAGCAGGCCGTGCATCAGGTCCGCGGCCATGCCCCCGGAGAACTGCCTGACCCGGAAGAGGGACAGGGTCACCAGCGGGGCGTTGTCCTGCCTGCGCCGCTGGTGGCGCAGGCAGACGCCGAGGACCAGGACGCCGGCGGCGAGCATGGCGAAGCACCACAGCGGCCATCGGTGGGCGTGGCCCTCGGTGAGCGGGAAGAGGATCAGGACGATGGCCAGGCCGGACAGCAGCATGCCGGCCAGGTCGAGGCGGTCGGCCTTGCGGAGGGTCGACTCGGGGATGAATGTGCGTCCGAGGAGGAGTACGGCCAGCCCGACGGGCACGTTGACCAGGAAGATCGGCCGCCAGGACAGCCCGAACAGGTCGGCCTGGGTGAGTACGCCGCCCAGGACCGGGCCCAGGACGTTGGCGATGGCCAGGACGGCCCCGTACAGGCCGAATGCCTTGCTGCGATTGTGGCCTTCGAAGGTGACGTGCATGGTCGCCAGGACCTGCGGGATCATCACGGCCACGCCGACGCCCTGGAGCAGGCGGGCGCCGATCAGCACGCCCGGGCCGGTGGCCAGTGCGCACAGCAGGGAGGCGGCGGTGAACACGACGGTGCCGATGAGCAGGATCCTGCGGCGGCCGTAGATGTCACCGAGCCGTCCGCCGGTGATCAGCCCGACGGCGACAGGGAGGGAATAGGCGGTGGTCAGCCACTGCACCGCGACCGATCCGGCACCGGTCGACTCCTGGATGGCCGGCAGCGCGGTCAGGACGACCGACTGGTCGAGCATGTTCATCAGCTCGGCGGTCAGCAGCACCAGGAGCGCGATCCAGGCCGCCAGGGCCATTTTCGGGGGGTGGGGTGCTGGGTGGTTCGAGTGCCGGGTGGTGTGCTCTGGCTCGTTGTCGAGCGCGGAGGAAGACACGAGGGGAAACTCCTGATCCAAAAGGAATCGGGGAGCCCTGCCGACAGCCGCACCGGGGCCGGAAAACACGAAACCCGGGGCAGACGGCAGAGCTGCACCCGGGAAGAAAACTGCGGGGAACGGTGACGCAACTCAGGCCAGCGCGACGTCCGCCCCCGGACACGTGCGACAACACAGCACGCGGGGAACACGGACGACTACATGGCCTGGTTAATAAAAAGTCACCCCAAGATCGACACACAGAAGGAACAGGAAATCCGGTCACTGCCACCGAAACCTCGGCACAGGAACCCCGCCACGATACGACACCCAGGGCGTGGTCGTTTGTTCCCGCAGCATCCGGCAACCCGCCACTGCGGGGCCGTCGGTGATCTAGCTCGTCGTTTGACGCATAGCTGAAGTTCCCCCTCTGAGCTGGACAGCCTGATACTGGGACGGACAGTCCCGGAGGAAGCAGTCCCAGGTAGTGAGCAAGAAGAGCAACACGAGCAAGCGGTACACGGCCGAGTTCAAGCGCGACGCGGTGGCCCTGGTGCACTCGTCGGGCAAGACGGTCACCGAGGTCGCCCGGGAGATTGGCGTGAGCCCCGAGGGACTGCGTAACTGGGTCAACCAGGACAAGACCGACCGCGGCCAGGGGCCGGCGGGCGCGCTGACCACGGCCGAGCGCGAGGAGCTGGCGCGCCTGCGCCGCAAGGTCCGCGAGATGGAACAGACCATCGAGGTACTGGGAAAAGCGACCGCCTTCTTCGCGAACCGCAAGACGAAGTAGACGCAGCCACGCGCTACGCGTTCGTCGACGCGGAGAAGGCCGGCCCCGAACGCCCTGACGGCTACAGTGTCTCGCTGTTGTGCCGGGCCCTGGAGATCTCCCGCTCCGGCTACTACGCCTACCTCGCCGCCCGTCCGGCCGCCGCCGTCACAGCGCGCGAGGAGGACGAGCTGGTGGCCGAGATCCGGCAGGTCCACGAGGAATCCCGTCGTGCCTACGGCGCCCCGAGGATCACCGCGGCCCTGCGCCGAAAGGGCCGGAGGGTCAACCGGAAGAAGGTCGAGCGGCTGATGCGCGAGCACGACATCCGCGGGATTACCCGCCGCAAGCGCCGAAACCTCACCAAGGCAGACCGCAGGGCGGCACCCTCCCCGGACCTGGTCGGACGCGACTTCACCGCGGCTGAGCCGGGCACGAAGCTGGTCTCGGACATCACGTACCTGCCGACGCTCGCCGGCTGGTGGTATCTGGCGACCGTCATCGACCTGGCCACTCGCGAGGTGATCGGGTACGCGATGGCCGACCACCACCGCGCCGAGCTCGTCACCGGCGCCCTGAAAATGGCCGCCGGCCGCGGCGCCCTCAAGCCGGGCTGTATCGCCCACTCGGACCGCGGATCTGAATACACATCAGGCGAATACCGCACGCTCATATGGGAGTTGAACCTGAGACAGAGCATGGGCAGAACGGGCTCATGTTACGATAACGCCGCAGCCGAAAGCTTTTTCGGATTGCTGAAAGCGGAGATCGGGACCACCGTCTGGGAGTCCCACGAGGCGGCCCGCGCCGACGTCTTCCGCTTCATCGAGGTCGAATACAACCGCACGCGGCTGCGCAAGCACCCCGTGTATGGCTACGTCACCCCACTCGAAACCAGAGCGCTGGCGACCCACGACCTCACCCCCGCAGCGTAACCACCCGCTGTCCAGGTTCAGGGGGGAACTTCATAGCCGACAAGGCCGAACGGCAGTGTGGGAAGACCGAGGCCACGTCGAGCGGCCGCGGCGGCGTAGTGCGAATATCGTTCACAGCGCCGATCCTGCCGGCATCATCTGACACCGGGTGATCACCCACCGGGCGGCCAGGGTTCCCCGATATCCAGGTCCGCCGTGCCGTAGTACGAAACCACGGCGCGACCTGTGACCTGCAGAGCCTAGAGTCTGCACCCACAAGGGGAGGGAACCAGCAGGTGAGAGGTATACGAGCACTGGCCGCCACGCCGACGGTGGCCGCCATCGCCGTCGTCATGACGGCCGGCTGCGCGCAGACAGCGCTGTCCACTAACGCCAAGAACGCAAACACACCTCGCCCGGTGCCGTACGCGGTAGTCGGCGAGCTGCCGGAGACGCTGGCCGCGGACGGCACCACGATCGTGGTGGGAGACCCGGCCGCGGCCACCACGGTCCGGCTGTACGAGGACCCGCGCTGCCCGTACGTGGACGAGTTCGCGAGCGGAGCGCCGGTGCTCCGCTCGATGACGCTGCGCCGTGAAGCCAGGACCGAGTACACCTTCGCGTCCTTCAGGGACGACCGCGTGGGTGGTGACGGCTCGAACAAGGCGGTCAACGCCCTGCGCGCAGCGCTGGAGGCCGGCCTGTTCACCGAGTACCACGCGGTGCTGTTGGAGAACATGGCAAAGAGCGAGCGCGCTGGTGGGTACACCAACAACTCTCTTCTGGCTCTGGCCGACCAGGTCCCCGGTCTGCGGAGCGAGGCCTTCGACTCCGCGGTGGCGACGATGAAGTACAGCGGCTTCGTCGTCGCATCGGAGAAGGCGTACGAGGCCGCCGGCGGCGATGACCCCCGCGGGCCCGGCACTCCCACGGTCGTCATCAACGGCACCCAGATCACCGGTGCCCGGTACGGATGGCTCTTCGAGGAGAGGTCCTTCGGCCGCCTTCTGAGGTCTGCGCGCGGCTAGAAACCCGGCGGCACCGGCACCGGCTCAACACACGGCGCCCGGCAGTTACACCGAGTCGCAAAGCCCGCCCGGCTCCGCGTGCGGGGCGTGATACTGACCGGCGGCTCGGCAGGGACGCGAAGTGCGACGCCGTCTGTAAGGCCGGTCTTCGGTGCCTGAGCCTCCGCAACACAGGCCCGTTCCCACGCCCCGCAACAGGTTGCCGCTGAGCTCGGGGTGAAGGTGGATCAGTCGCCTGTGCCCACAGTCGCTCTCCTCGCCACCGGAGGGCAAGTCTCGGCAGCCTGCTCCGCAGCCACGATCCGGTTGTGGAGGATCTCCCCGCCGACCAGCAGCGACCGGGTGACGGGGGAACGCCCCCGCTGCCGGTAGGCGCTGTCGGCGGTGGAGCCCAGGACGTCCAGCGCCCGGTCCACAGCCCCGTCCCACCCGTCGCCCTACGCCGGGCCCCAACCGAGCAGCTCCTCCACCCAGCAGTGCGCTCCGCGGCGGCTCCGGCCTCCATCGCGCCGACGAGTTCGTCTGCTTCGTCTGGCTCCGGCCCGGCGGCCGCGAGGACCACGTGGATCTTCATTCGGGCGTTGACCGCCATGTGTGCTGTGCGGCCCTCCGTGTTCCGCTTCTACAGGATGTTGTAGGCCTGGAAGCCGCAGCCGATCTTCACGGGCTTCTGGAAGGGTGCGGAGGCGTTCCCCGTGCCCGCGTACCGGTACAGCTCCCCGTTCGGCTTCCGCGCGACGAGGTCGGTCTTGCTGTCACCGGTCAGGTCGCCCTGTCCGGCGATCTGGGTGTCTCGGCGACCCAGGCAGGGCTGTTCCAAAGTCGTTTGATCTTGGTGTAGTTGCTGGTCAGGGGACGATGCCGAGGAGGTCGAGGGGGCGGGTGAAGGGCTCGTAGGACATCTCGCGGAGGCCGGCGGCGATGCTGGTGTGGCCGTGTTCGCGGAGCTTGTTGATCGCGAGGTTGCGCAGGGTGGCCATGTTGGCCGGGCCGTGCCCGGTCCGGATCCTGGAGGCGTCCTCGGTGAACGTGACGTCTCTGACGTGGTGGACGGCCTCGATGCCCCACTGTGACCTGGCGATACGACCGATGACCTGCGGTGATGCCTCGCGTGCCGTCATATCCGTGATCGCATAGATGGTCTGCCGGGTGACCTTGCCGGTCTTCAGGTCCGTGCGGTGCCGAAGGATCTTCACCGCTTGGACCACGTACGGGAAGTCCAGGTGAAGGCTGGTGACGGTGAGCGTGCGCACACCGAGCGGGTCTCGTGCCGTCCGTGGCCGCGCCCGCGGTCGTAGCGGCGGGCGGTCACCTCCTTCCACGGCAGAGCCTTGAGCGCTGCGTGCAGGTTCGGCTGGTTTCCCTTGACCACGAACAGGTAGTGCGCCTTCTTCACCTCCACCAGCCATTTCGCGTGCTCGCGCTGGGTGTGCAGGGCGTCCGCGGTCACCGTGGTGCCGCCCAGGTCGAACGGGGCCAGCAGGGCGGTGAACGCGGAGATCTCGTTGGTCTTGTCCGGTACCCGCAGCTGGCTGACGGTCCCGCCGGCGGCCGTGACGGCGGACAGCAGGTGGGCGGCGGGCGCGGTCGAGACCGGGCGGCGGGCCCGCGCCGGTAGGATGGCTTTCGTGCCCGGCCCGTGGACCGCCCTCAAGGTCCCGCATCTGCCCCTCGAAACCGTCAAGCTCCGCCCCCACGGGGTCTCCGTCGGACGTTCGGAGCCGGAGATGCCGTTCCTGCGCCTGCTGTCCCCGGTCCCGCCGCACGAACTGTTCGCCGAAGCCAGGCGCGCGACCCGTCAGGGGACGGCCCCGCTCTGCCGCTATGCCCCGGCCGAGGCCGGCTGAGTGCGTCCCGATCGCCTTGCGGTCACCTGAAGTTCCCCACCGGTGAACACGCCCTCGAAACCGCCCCCGTGGAACCGGGGCGACGTCTGGTGGTAGCGCAGGTTCCCCGCGCTGATGTCCTCCAGGCGGTCGCAGTACTCATCGGCTTCCGGTGTGAGGGCCCAGCGCGAGCGGAGAGCGACGTACTGCCGTTCCGTCTCCTCGATCGTCTCGACGAGTTTGTTCAGCGCTTCCTGTATGCCCAGGCCGTAGACGTGTTGCAGCACCGAAACGGCCTGAACGTGTTCCTTCTTCCCGTTCCTGTCGTTCCATTCCTTCCGGAACGAGTACAGGTCGTTGACGAGGCAGCTGTGATGCGCCGTCAGCCGGTCGAGTTCACTCCGCTCGGCCGAATCCCATTCCTCTGCGGAAAGGTTTCGCTCCAGCAGCGCGGGAATCGTCGCGGTGAACAGCGGGACGCCGAAGTTGACGTGCCGGTACTCCAGATACTCTCCCCACCCCATGCGGGGCGACCGGATCGCGTGGTCTTCCTGGTACTGCGCCTGCGCCATGTACGCGATGCGCCGCAGGAAGTACCGGGCCAGCGACTCCGGGAGCCTCTCGGCGATCTCCATCGCCGCCGTCAGGTTGTACCGGGGCAGTCCGTCGCCCCAGTCACCGGCGGCGAACACGTCGGCGCCGTGCGACTGCCGGAAGAGCAGCATGACCGTGCGTTCCCAAAGCCGTTCGGCGCTGCCCGCGCCGCTCGTCTCGTACAGGGCCTCCTGCTTGTTCTCCATGACCGTGTAGAGCGCGTTGAAGCGGCACCAGCGGTTCAGCAGGTCACGGTCCACATCGGGGAAGCACAGCGCTGCCCACGTCGTGTAGTTGTCGGCGTGGACCGGCGCCGGCACGCGGGGATCGTCGCTGAACAGCCCGAACGCCCACGTGTTCGCGTCGGCGTCCATTTCGGCGGAGTGGTGCGGGTTGATGCGCCAGCGAAAGCTGCTCCGCACCGGGGGAATGGTGAACTTCTGGCTTCCCATGGTCTTCCTTCTCAACGCCGACGTAGACCAGAAGCTTCCCTGCGGGGCGCACGCCACACCCGTGACATGACGAAGAGCCCCGAACGGTCGGTTCGACCGTTCGGGGCCGCCGGGCCGTCGGGCCGCCTGCGGCAGTGGCGCCGCCGGTCAAGCGGCCGGGGGCGTTCCCGGTCCGACGGCACTGTCACGTTATCGACGCATGGCGTGGGCATGCCAGTGAATCTTCCGACGAAAGGGTTCCGATCGCCGTTTCTGCATAAAATCTTCCGCCGCGGAGCGGGCCCAGGCACCCAGATGTGCTGCCATGTGCACGCCATTTTTCATAATGTGACAGTGCCGGAGACATACCCCCGTGGACAAAGGCCAGCGGATCACCGGTGAGGAACGCGAGACGGTCGCCGCCCGCCTCAAGAGCGCGTATGAGAGCGGAGAATCCATCCGCAGCCTCGCCGAAGCCAACGGACGCAGCTACGGCTTCGTCCACCGCATCCTCACCGAAACCGGCATCACCCTGCGCGGACGCGGCGGAGCCCTACGCCGCCGGACCAGCGTGTAACCGGCCACCTGGCCACCGAACCCCGTCACCGCGATCGCATCCCTGTAGAGCAAGACTGACGTACCCCGGGGACGTCCGCTTCCGGGGCGTCCACACACTTCGCCACCGCAGCATCCGGCGCCAGACCCTACGCTGTCGCCCCTCCGAGGCAGACATCAGGACCACCCCGGCGTTCAAGGCACCGCCCGCGCAGACCGAAGCCCGGGGCCGGAGGAGACACCTGCGCGACGGGCCACTGCCTTCCCACCACTCTCAGTGAAGATCGTCGGTGTGAACAGTAGTGCGGTTGCCGCTAATGCGATCCGGCGGCGCCCCCCGGCCAATTGGCGTCCGCCGGTGTGTTCCACGCCGGAGAGCGCAATGGGGCCCGACCCGCTGTCCCATGTAGTTGACCAGGCGCGTTCACCGCATCTGCGGAGCATCCGAAAACAGCCGTGATGCCCGTCGGGGCCCAATAGAGCCTGTCTTTGGACGGATATGGTCGGCCCCTTCGGCAACCGCCGACACCACTCACCAGGGATGCTGTCCGGCGGTATGCGCCGAGGCAAGGGTGGCTCCACGCACCCCAGTCGCGCAGGCCTCCCCCGGCTGCATCCCTCCATGGGGCACTGATGCCCCTATGGATGTCAAGCTGCGGTTGGGGTGGGGGTGAGGAGCCGGTAGACCTCTCGTGCTAGGTAGCGTTTGAGGCATCGGATGATCTCGCGGCGTGGCTTGCCTTCGGTGAGGCGTCGTTGCAGGTAGTCCTGGGTGCGTGGGTCCCAGCGCAGGCGGGCTAGGACGGCGCGGTAGAGGACGGCGTTGGCCTGGCGGTCGCCGCCGCGGTTGAGCCGGCGGCGTTGGGTCTTGCCTGAGGACTGCTCGACGGGGCTGACTCCGCACAGGGCGGCGAACGCGGCCTCGCTGGTGAGGCGCTCGGGGTTGTCACCGGCCGCTATCAGCAGGGCCGCGGCACTGTCCGGGCCGATACCGCGGGCGTCGAGCAGATCGGGGTGGCTGGCTCGCACCGTCGCGGCTATGCGCTTGACCAGGCTCTCGATCTCCTCGGTCAGGTGCTGGATACGGTGTGCGAGCAGCCTGAGGGTGTGGGCGGGCCGCGTCGGCAGGCCCGCCGTCCTGCGTGTCGTCGAGCTGCGCGCAGCGCTTGATCAGGTGGGGGTTGGCAAGCCCGGCAAGGTTCTCGCGCAGGGCAGCTTCGGCGCAGATCAGGACGCTTTTGAGCTGGTTGATGGCCTGGGTGCGGGCCTTGACCGCGGATCCTTTCGCGAGCTTGTACAGCCGTAGCGTCTCGACCGGGCCGTCGCCGGGCGGCCTTGTCGGGCTGGTTGACCTCGGTCACCTCGATCCCTTCGGCGTTCAGGTGACGGGCCAGCGCGGCGCCGTAGGAGCCGGTGCACTCCACGCCGGCCCGCCGGAGCGTGCCGAAGGAGCGAGCCCAGGTGGTGAGCTGGCGGTAGCCTGCGGCCGTGGCGCGGAATTCGCTGATTCGCGCGGCCGCTGGTCGGCGCACGTATGCGGTTGTTGCGGCGGACGTTGGGGTGACCGGCGAGACGTTGCGGTCCTGGGTGCGTCAGGCCGATGAACAGGCCGGCCGTGTTGGTGGCCGCGGCCGTGACAGCGAGGCGGCCGAGAGTCGGGACGAGGAGCTCGTGCGGCTGCGTGCCGAGCTCGGCCGGCTACGGAAGGCCGAGAAGGAGTGGGAGCTCGAGCGGGAGATCCTGCGGCGGGCGGCCCAGTATTTCGCGAAGGAGATGAGGGCATGACCGGCCGCTGGACCTTCATCTCCGTCCACCGCGCCGACTTCGACGTGCAGCGGATATGCCGTGTCCTTCGGGTTTCGCGCTCGGGCTTTTACCGGTGGCTGGCCGGCGTCGAGGCCCGTGCGGTCCGCCGCGCGGACGACGACGCCCTGGTCGCGGAGATCCGCGAGATCCACGCCAGAACGGCTCATGCGCCGCGAGGGGATCGAGGGCTGGCACCTGCGCAGGCGCAGGCGCACCACCGTTCCCGACCGGCTCGCCCCGCCCGCCCCGGACCTGGTCCGACGCGATTTCACCGCCGGGAACCTGGACGAGAAGTGGTGCGGCGACATCACATACGTGCAGTTCGGCGGCACATGGCTCTACCTGGCTTGCGTCCTGGACATCTGCTCGCGCCGGGTACTCGGCTACTCGATGGCCACGCACATGCGGACCGAGCTGGTCACCGACGCGCTCACGATGGCGGTGGCCACCCGCGGCGGCCGGGTCGAGGGAGTGATCTTCCATGCGGACAGGGGCCCGCCCAATACACGAGCCGGGCCTTCGCTGAAATCTGCAGGTCAGCAGGGGTCCGCCAGAGCATGGGCGCCATCGGCTCCAGCGCGGACAACGCGGCTGCGGAAAGCTTCAACGCCGCCTTCAAGAGAGAGACACTCAAGGGCCGCAAGGGCTGGTCGAGCGAGCGCGAGGCCAGGCTCGACGCGTTCTGCTGGCTGACCCGATACAACACCCGACGTCGGCACTCCCGCCTCGGCCAGCGATCCCCGATCGCCTACGAGAACGCCATCCGACCAGCAGCACCTACCCTGGCCCGAGCCGCATAGACGTGTTCAAAATCCGGGGTCAAGGCCCCACCGGGATCTCACCCCACTTCCGCCCCCACCGGCACCTGATGATCGCAGGACGCCACCGCTTCGAAATGAGGGTCCGCTTCAGCATCTGGAACCACATCACCGGCGTCGCCAGCCTGCCCGCCACGGCCTGAGCAGCGGGCCACGGAAAACCTCGGCACACCCTGACGCGCCACCAAACGATCACACCACCGTACGCGTCCAGGGTGGCGGGCAGGAGAGTGTGGTCACGGATGTTCGCGGGTGCGGGCTCGGTGACCAGGGGTATTCCCTGTGCTTCGGTCAACTGCGAGCGTTTGAGGCCTTGTTTACCGCGGTCGACGGGGCTCCTGCCGGCGCACTCACCACCGGAGGGGGCCTTCGTGATGCAGCCGTCCGCGATGAGGTGGTCCAGGTCCAGGTCGATCACACGGTCGTAGGCGGACAGAACCAGCAGCCGCAGCTCCTCCATGACTCCCAGCTTGATCCACTCGTCCCGGCGGCGCCGCAGCGTCGTGGCGGAGCATTACTCGTCGGCCGCGCGTTCGTATCCGCAGCCGAAGATGAGGACCTGTACCAGGCGGTCGAAGACGACCTCGTCGGCTATCCACGGGTTGTGACAGCCCAGCGGATGACGCTCCTCACGGTCAGGCAGCAGCGCCAGGAACTGGTCGCGGACGGGCTTGAGCAGGCATGATGGGACAGCAGGCATGTACACCCCGAGTGATCATGAAGCGTGAAGAACGCCATGATCGGGGACCGTGCCTGCACCACTTCACCCACCTACTGGCGGACGCTCTAAGAGCCTGAATCCTGATAGAGCCCCCGAAAAGTTCCTAGTGTCTCGTGATCCTGTTCATGTCAGTTCGAGTTGTTATTGACAAGTTTCTTCACGTTGGTCGCGACGAGTCTGACCTTCGCAAGGATCTCGCCGGCAGTCGCGGTCCAGGTGAACGGCTTCGCCGTCGCGTTCCAGGAGCTGATGTAGTCACGGATCTGCGCGATCAGGACGTTGACGCTGGAGAACGTGCCGCGTCGGATGGACTGCCGGGTCAGGATTCCGAACCAGATCTCGATCTGGTTCAGCCACGAGGAGCCGACGGGGGTGAAATGGAAGTGGACGTGCGGGTTCTTGGCCAGCCACTCCTTGACCTCCGGGGTGGTGTGCGTGGAGAGGTTGTCCAGGACGACGTGGATGTCCTGCCCGGCGTGCGGCTTCACCGCCTTCTTCAGGAAGGCCAGGAAATCCCTGCCGTTCCGGGTCGGCTTGCACTCGCCAAGTACTTCGCCGGTGATCACGTTCAGGGCGGCGAACAGATTCGTGGTGCCGTGCCGGACGTAGTCGGCGGTGCGCTTCTCGCTCGCCGCGAAGACGACCGGCAGCACCGGCTGGGTCCGGTCCAGCGCCTGGATCTGCGTCTTCTCGTCGATCGAGAGGACCACCGCGCCGCCCGGCGGGGCCAGATACAGGCCGATCACATCGGCCACTTTCGCCGCGAACGCGGGGTCTTTCGAAAGCTTGAAGGTGCCGGAGCGGTGCGGCTTCAGGTTCTCCTCCCGCCAGATCCGCGCGATGTAGTGCCAAGACACGGTGATGTTCTCGGTCCGCCTCAGGTACTTCGCCAACTCGCGCGTGGACCAGTGCGAAAGGCCGGTGCCGTCCGGCGGCGTCATGCGCGTCAGCGCGATCACGCGGGCCCGCACCCGCGCCGGCACTTGCTCCCGGGCTCCGCCGGGCCGGTCGCCTTCCAGCCCGGCCAGTCCGAGCTCGGCATAACGCCGCTTCCAGCGGTCCACCGTCGGCAGCGATACGCCAAGCAGTTCAGCAATGTCCTTGCGGCGACGGCCTTCGCTCGACCACAGCACGATCCGGCCCCGCGTCGCTATGTCGGCGGGTACATCCCGGCTGTTCACCAACTCCCGCAACACGGCGGCCTGTTCTACGGAGAGCTCCACACCAAGCAACCCTGCCACACAAGATCAAGTAACGCCGACGGAATCACGAGACACTAGGGCGTGTCCGCAATGTCAGTTGGGGAGCCATAGCCGTAGGCAGGCAAGGGTGACCAGGGCTTTGTAGTGGCGGGCTCGTTTGTCGTAGCGGGTGGCGAGGGCCTTGTTCTGCTTGAGCCGGTTGAAGCAGCGTTCGACGACGTTGCGGCGCCGGTAGACCGCACGGTCGAAACGGCACAGGCTCTCGCCGCGCCGCATACGCCCGCTGATCTGGTCGACGCGCTCGGGGATCGTGCAGGCGATGCCGCGTCGCCGCAGGTAGGAGCGGATCTTGCGGGACGAGTAGCCCTTGTCGCCGACCACCCGCTCCGGCCGGGTGCGGGGCCGGCCGGGCCCGCACCGTTTGATGCGGATGCGGGCCATGACCGGCTCGAACTGCGTGCAGTCGTTCACGTTCCCGCCGGTGATCGTGAACGCGAGAGGCCGGCCCTGCCCGTCGCAGGAGAGGTGGATTTTCGTGCTCAGTCCGCCGCGGGAGCGTCCGAGTGCTTCGCCGGTCCAGGGCCCCCTTTTCGGGCCCCGGCTGCGTGCTGGTGAGCTCGCACGATCGTCGAGTCGACGCAGACGATCGTCCAGTCGACCTCGCCGATCGCATCCGCGTGCTGCTGGACGTGGGCCAGGAGCCGGTCCCAGGTTCCGTCGGCTGACCAGCGGCGGAACCGTTCATAGACCGTCTTCCACGGCCCATACCGTTCCGGCAGATCCCGCCAGGCCGCACCCGTGGACAGCTTCCACAGGATCCCGTTGAGGACCTGACGCCGGTCTCGCACCGGACGACCCATCCGGGGCGGAGCCAGCAACGGCCCGATGACATCCCAGGCCTGATCAGTCAGTTCATGACGTCGCACAACGAACGGAGTAACGACCGATCGACATTGCGGACACGCCCTAGTTGCAGGTGGCGTGGACGGTGGCCGTTCCGTTCGCGGGGCGGCCCGCGACCTTGACCCAGCCGGAGGTGTTGGTGGTTTCGGTGCACTGGGTGAAGCGGCCGGTGGTGACGTCGGTGTTCATCAGGCGGCGGGCTTCGGCGAGGGCGGCTACGGGGTTGCCGGCTGTTGCGGTGTAGGTCTGGAGGTCGGTGGCAAGGAGTTTGGCCGCGGATCCGACGAATGTACCGGCCCAGGGGTTGGCGGGGTCGCCGTACATCACCTGCACGAGTCGCTGACCTGCCGTCATCCGGAAGCTGACGGTGTTCCAGTCCGGCGTGGAGGTCGCCCTGTTCGTCATCGGCACCAGGTTGCGGGTGACGAGGTCGAGGGCGAAGAAGACCCCTCCATTGCACCCCTGGGGCTCACCGTCCAGCTTGTATGAGGCATAGGCGTTGGTCGTCGGGGTGTCCAGGCGGTAGTCGGCGCGCAGGTTGGTGAGGGCGTAGTGGTCGGGGGTGGTCACCACCTGCCGCGGCTGCACGGCACAGGCTGCCGTCTGGGAAGACGCCGCCTCGGAGGGCGCCGCCTGAGCGGACTGGAGACCAAAGAATCCAACGGCGGCCACGGAAGCCGCGACAGTGGTCAGGGACATGAAAGCGGTACGCACGATCTACCTCTTCTAGCTGCGGAAGGTTCCGCTCGAACGGGAAAAGATGCCGCCGTCCGTAGGGATGGGGCCTACCCGAACCGCGACTTAGTTACCGTGCAGTAGGAATCTTCCGCCAGCCAATCCCGACAGCGACTTTCGGCCACCTGAAGACCGGTCGCCACCTGCGGTGCCCACACCGCCCCGAGCTGCCCCTATCCCGGAATTTACCCCTCCACCTCCGGCCTCCCACTCCTCGCCCGACCACCCCCGGACGGCCATCCGGTTCTACCGCGGCCCGACGTGACGACATGAAGCATCCACCCGCCCACATGGGCATCGACCTGGGAATCCAGGCCGGTAGGGGGCGAAAGAGCCGTGAGTGATGATCGTCTTGCGCCGCAACTTCCCAGCTCCGAACGCCTTGAATCGAACATGGCGATATTTCGTCGGTTTTTCTGCCCGTTCTTCGCTATATGAGCGTCTGTAGCGCCGCGGATGTGGATCTGGCCGTGCCGGGGGTGCTGTCACGTTGTCGGTGGTGTGATCGTTTGATGGCATGTCAGGGCATGTCAGGGCGTGTCGGGGCCTTCCGCGTCCCGCTTCTCAGGCCACGGCGGACATGCCGGCGGACCCGGTGATGTGGTTCCAGATGGTGAAGCGGATGATCATTTCGAGGCGGTGGCGGCCAGCGGTCATGAGATGCTGGTGAGGTCGGAAGTGGGGTGAGATTCCGGTGAAGGCGGCCAGGAACCTTTGCGCTCCGCCCATGCTGCGGAAGCCTTTCATCGCATGTTCGCGCTGCCTCGTCGGCTGGTGGGAGTTCTCCGCCCGGTTGTTCAAACCCTTGTGAGAGCGGTGTTCGACCGAGGACATCACCTCACTGTGTGCAGCCCCGTAGGAGGCGGGCTTGTCGGTGACGATCACCCTCGGGACCTGCCCGGTGGTGGTGGGGAGCCGGCGGAAGAAACACCTGGCCGCAGCCCTGTCACGCCGGTTCTGGACCAGGATGTCCAGGACGTTGCCGTCGGCATCGACGGCCCGCCACAAGTACTTGTGCACCCCGCCGATCCTGATGAACACCTCGTCCAGGTGCCACTTGTCGCCGGGTCGCGGGCGCCGCCGGCGCAGGCTGTTGGCGTAGGTCTGGCCGAACTTCAGACACCACCGGCGGATGCTCTCGCAGGAGACGACCACGCCGCGCTCGAGCATCATCTCCTCCACCTCACGGAAGCCCAGCGGGAAACGGAAGTAAAGCCACACAATGCGCGACGATCTCGGCCGGGTAGCGGTGATTCTTGTACGACGGCACCACAGACGACACGAACGGATCCCCTCCCCAGACGGACAGCCCAAAGATCATCCCAGACCGCCACCGACAACGTGACAGTGCCAGCGTGGCCGCGTCACGGTCCGGGAGCAGGTCCAGCACCTGATGGGTGACCGCGTTCGTGATCACCGTGCCGTAGACATGGCCCCGGCGCAGTGCGAAGTCGTCGACCCCGACCGCCTCCGGGGTGCCGACGGCCGGGTCGGGCAGATCCATCACACGCCGCAGCAGAGTGCTACGGCTCGCGCGGATACCCAGAAGCACGGCCATCCGCGCGCCGGCCCGCCCCGCCAGGGCCAGACCGAGGCCGGCGACCGACGCACGCTGCCGCTCGGTGACCTGACCGTTCCGGCGGGTCAGCCCGTCCGCCTGCTCGACGAACGTCCGCCGCGGACACGCCCCCTGCCCGCAGGCGAACCGGCGCACCCGTAACGACACCACCACCGGCCGTCCGCAACTGGGTAGATCCGACGGAAACCTCAGGTAGGAGCCATGCACGCGCTCCGAGAACGCCCCGCAGCCTGGGCACACGGCACCCGTTGTGGCGAGCTTGGCCTCGATCCGTACCACGGGACCTGACGCCTCGGCATGAACGACCTCTATCTGCGGCACAGTCAGCCACATGGGGCACTGCCCCTACGAGATCCGGACGATCTCCAACCGCCACTGCCCCGAGGAATCCATCACCCAGCGTTACTGACCACAGAACCTGGGCCAGACCCCCAACCACCCCGAAGAAATCAGTCTCCAACGTTTCGCCCATGCTCCGCACACGGTGGCGCGGCAGGGGTAGGGCCGGGGGCGGCTGCGAAGTCCGGGGAGTAGAACTGCTCGTACCAGCGGCGCAGGGTCCTGATGCCCTTCTCGTGCGGGAGCAGGACCGGGCGCGGCTGGTGGATCTTGTGGTCCCAGATCCGCACCTCGTCGCGCACCTCGCCCAGGGCTTCGGCCCGGAAGGCAAGTTTGAGGCAGGGGGTGAGGAAGGGCAGCCGACGCGGTTTGCGGATGTAGTACAGCATCCGCATCTCGCTCGTGCGCTCGTCCACTGGTGTGGTCAGGGCGACGGCGGTGAGTGAGACGACTGGGCCCTGCGTGCGGACCACCATGACTCCCGGGCCGTACATGAAAGCGTCGAAGGAGTTGTCGATGTCGCGGCCGAAGATGCGTCGACTGATGCGGCCGCGCGCTTCGGCGAGGGGGCCGTCGGCCTGCCAGTCCTGGACGAGGGGCTCGCGCTGGCCGTGGATGAACTGGAAGTGGGACTCGTCCACGATGTTCTCGCGCATCTCCTGGATGTGGATGCGCGCCCGGCAGGCGTCGTCGATCGGCTTCGCGAACCGCCGCGACAGGGTTTCCGGTATCTCCGGCACCTCCCAGGCGGGTTCCCCTGGTCCCGCATAGACGAAGACGAGCCCGCTGTGCTCGCGCACAGGGAAGCCGCCGATGGACACCTTCGGTATCCGCGGTGCGAAGGGCGCCTCGACACACCTCCCGTCGGGGCCGAACCTCCACCCGTGGAATGGGCACTGCACCGTGCCGTCGACCAGCTTGCCTCCGACACCAAGGTGTGCGCCGTAGTGGGGGCAGTGCGCATCCCGTACGGCGGCCCGTCCGTCGGCGTCGCGAAAAGCGATCAGGGCCCGTCCGAAGTAGTGGAGGCTGACGACGGCGTCCCGGCGGAGCTCGCCGCTGCGCAGTACCGCGTACCAGCCGTGCGGATAGGCCGGCATCGGGTAGGCGTCGGCTCTCGGGTCGCGGGGCAACGCAGCGACCCTGCCTTTGTCATGTCTGCGACGCATATACATGTCAAGATCCTATGGCAGGGCACCGTCACGTTGTCAGTGGTGTGATCGGTTGATGGCGGGTGGGCTGAGGTCCGGTGGCAGGCATGGTTCAGGCTGCGGCGGGCACGCCGGTGATGTGGTTCCAGATGGTGAAGCGGATCATCATTTCGAGGCGGTACCGGGCGGCGGTCATCAGGTGCCGGTGAGGCCGGAAATGAGGCGAGATCCCGGTGAACGCGGCCAGGAACCGCTGCGCTCCGCCCATGCTGCGGAAGCCTTTCATCGCATGTTCCCGCTGCCTCGTTGGCTGGTGGGAGTTCTCCGCCCGGTTGTTCAAACCCTTGTGCGCACGGTGCTCCACCAAGGGCATCACCTCACGGTGCACCGCCCCCGTACGACTTCAGCTTGTCGGTCACGACCACCCGCGGCACCGTCCCCGTGTCCTTCATCCAGCAGCCTTGTCACGCCGCCCCTGGACCAGGATGTCCAGGACGTTGCCGCTGGCGTCCACAGTTCGCCACAGGTACTTCTGCACCCCGTTAGACCGCCCGGTGGACGCGCTCAGAGCGGCGGTCACGCTCGGGCAGTTCCGTCGGGCTGGGCTCGACTGCCTTGGTGCTGCACACGATGCAGCGCGACGACAGCCGAATCCGGCCACTCGTCCTCGAACGGTGACATGGAGTGTGTGCGCAGGAGGTCCTGGGAGGCCACGATAAGTGCCCTGCTCAGCAGCTCGGATCAGCCCGCGACGGGGCACCGAGGTTGGAGCTGCACTCACCATGCGCGCCGGATGCGGTGCGCAGGACTGGAGGACGGTTTGACCGCGAATTCGTGGAGATGGTGCATCCCTCCCCTTGCCCTCTCCCTCCTCGCCACCGGCGCGGTGGCGACCGCGCCGGTGGCGGTGGCTGCCCAGCAGGCGCTGGCCTGCGTCCCCTTCGGTACCGCGGGACTGGCCGACATGCCGAGCGGCGGAGCCGCCGGGCTCGTTGAACTGTCCGCCGCACCGCTCACGGCTGGTCTACCAGATGACGTGCGCTTCCGGACCACGCATGCGAGTTTCAACAGGATCTGGGCCTTCGCCCTCACTGACGGCCACATCTACGTGAAGCCACGCGATCAGCAGGGTGGATGGAGAGCGGTACCGCTGCCCGACTGTCTCAAGGGCCAGATCGCCGGCATCTCGGTGGACGACGACGAACTGCTTGCTACCGACCGGGCGGGCGCGCTGTACACGATGGACAACGCTCTGACGTCACCTCGGATGTGGAACTGGACCAGCCGGTACGGAACGCCCCTGTGGCTGGGCGGTGGGCACCTGCTGCCGCCGAATACGATCGACTGGTCGTGGTCAGTCATCTCGGCCCGGGAGGACCAGCGCTGGCGCGACGGCTTCGGCAACGACCACCACATCGAACCCGCCAAAGTCAGCCAGGTCTACGCGCTCACCGGCGACGGCAGCAGGATCGTGTATATGGACCCGTGGCTGCCGAACGACCACAGTTACGAGGTCAGGAGTCCGCTGGGAGGCCGCTTCCAGGCCGTGAAACTCTCGGCCAGCGGATCGACTGTCTTCGTGACGAATCGCTTCGGGGACCTGTACACGCGCCAGTACGACTTCGACATGTCCGGTGCCAACACGGTCTTCTTCCGGTACTCGTACGAGGACCAGAGTGGGCTCCCCGCCGCACCGGATCTGCTGTCCGCGCGCATCGACCACCGCTACGCCGCGGTCCAGTTGCCGGCCCATGAGTGGACACGCCAGCCGAAGGTTCCCGGCCGGATAACCGACCGCATCTCCGTACACAAGACCGGGCCCGGCCCGCTGTCACGCCAGCTACGGGTCGAAGGTCTGCAGGACGGCCGGACCGGGTTCTGGAAGAAAGACCTGGCCGCCCCGAGCTGGACGTTCGTGCCCACCGAGCAACCGCTGCAGCGCCCCCTGATGGCCAATCCGCCCGAGGACCGGTCCTCGGACACCCTGGCCCCCGCGGCGCCCCACTCGTACACAGGAGCGGAAGCCGACTACGTGGCGGACGTCGACGGGTTCCATGTGGCTTCGGGTGCGACGCCGCTGACGGTGCGCTTCGCGAGTGGGGCGAGGCTGGAACTGGTCCTGCACACGGTCGACGCACTGCGGCAGATGCCCCGAGCCGCCGGTCTGGACGAAACCCCTCGCGCCTACACCGGAGCCGTCGAGATTCCGCCCGCAGTACGACTGACGCTCCAACAGCAACCCTCAGATGTACGTGAGTTCGTGGCCCGTGAACTCGGCACGCGGCGCTTCACGACCACCGATCTCTTCGTCACCGCGCAGACGATGAGGATCGCGGCGCTGGATCTCTCACTGCACGCCCGATAAGAGCCCGATTGAGATCCCTGGCCGAAGGGTCCGCGGGTCGGGATGCTGAGGTCATGGCTGGTGGCGAGGTGGCCCGTAGGTATTGCCGGGAGTGTGGGGTGTTGCTGCCGTCGACGAAGTCGGCGGCAGCGCTGTTCTGTTCGGGTCGTTGCAGGTCACGGTGGTGGCGAGCCCCGAATCACGCCCGTCGGCGAGTCATGGCCATGCAGCGCGGTGAGAAAACGGTGTGTCCGGTGTGTGGTCGTGCGTGGACGGTGGGGGTGGAGTTCCGTCGGTCTGCGGTGTTCTGTTCGTCGCGGTGCCGGACGCGGGCATGGAGGGAGCGGGCGTCACGGGATTTCCGTCACGGTGACGCCGTAGCCGAACGCCGCAGCTTTCTCTGTCGTCCCGCATGTTCGGTACAGGGTCGAACGGCTGGTCCGGTTGCGCCTCGCGCGCCCCTGGTTCGCGCCTGCCGCCGGGGGAACACTCGCGTCCATTCTGGTGGTGACCTGGGCTGATGTGCTATCTGAGCGGTCGCTGTCGGGTGACTGGTCTGCTCGGGAACCTCAAGGGGTGGAGGCAGCATGTCGGAGCGGGTGGGGAACGTTTCGCGGTCGCGTTACGAGGAGCTCGTGGCCGAGGCGAGGGACCTGGTGGAGCAGGTTGCGAGGGCCCAGTTCGGTCTCGGTGACCGGGCGTTGGAGATCGAGCCGATGCGGCCGGTCGGGGGGTCGGTGGCCAAGGGCGGCGAGGATCTGTTCACGGTCGAGGAGTCGTTGCAGAGGTTCGCCGACGACATAGGGGTGGCGCTGTCGACGGTCGAGGACTGGCGTTGGGTGGCCTCGCGCTGGCCGGCTGGCAAGCGCAGGGCCGGTGTCTCGTTCACGGTCCACAAGATCCTGGCGTGGCACTGTCACGTTATTGAAAATGGCGTGACCACGTCAGGAAACCCGGACGCATTCGAGGTGCTTGACGCGGAAAATCTCTCGCCTGATGATGCGATCCGGGGGCGCTCACCGAAGGATCTACTGACGCGTCCATGCCATGCACCGTTAACGTGACAACGCCACCTCACGTCCCAGTCTCCAGGTGTCCAAGACCAAGGGGAAGCTTCAGCTTGCGGAGCGGGGTCTCGGTCCTGCGTGAGGGACTACGGCTATGGTCCGCCCAGTCCGCGTCATTCGGCGGATGCACCGGGTGGAGCGGCTGCCGCTAACGTCCCGTCCATGATTCAAGATCTTGCTTCCTCCGGCGCCAGTTCGAGCCGCCCCCTGGGCCCCAGGCGCCGTACCGTCGTCCTGGGTGCCGCGACCGCCGCGGCACTCACGCCGTTAGCGGGCCTCAGCACCGCCCCGGCCGCCGAGGCTGCCGCTGGTCCTGCCTTCTTGCACGGCGTTGCCGCCGGGGACCCGCTGCCCGACGGAGTCCTGCTATGGACCCGGGTCACTCCGGATCCGGGCGCGGTCCCCGGCTCCGGACGCGGCTCCGCGGTGACAGTGGGCTGGGAGGTCTCCGCAGATCGCGGGTTCTCCCAGATCGTGGCTGCCGGCACCACGACCGCGAGCGCTGCCACCGACCACACAGTCAAGGTGGACGTGCGCGGCCTGCGCCCGCGTACCCCGTACTGGTACCGGTTCACCGCCGGCACTGCCATTTCGCCCGTCGGCCGGGCACTGACCACCGCCGCAGCCGACACTGCCACCGACAGAGTGCGGTTCGGCGTGGTGTCCTGCGCGAACTGGGAGTCCGGCTACTTCTCGGCCTACCGTCACCTGGCTGGCCGCGCCGACCTGGACGCGATCTTGCACCTGGGCGACTACATCTACGAGTACGGCACGGGGGAGTACCCAGAAGCGCAGAGCGTCGTGCGGCAGCACGAGCCGAAGCATGAGATTGTCTCCCTGGCCGACTACCGGGCACGGCATGGCAAGTACAAGACGGACGCCGATCTCCAGGCGCTGCATGCCGCCCACCCGATCGTGGCGATATGGGACGATCACGAGTTCGCGGACGACGCCTGGGCCGGCGGTGCCGGGAACCACACCCCGGGCACCGAAGGCGACTGGGCGGCCCGGGCTGCCGCTGCCAAGCAGGCGTACTTCGAGTGGATGCCGGTCCGCCCTTCCATCGCGGGCACCGTCTACCGGCGGCTGAGTTTCGGCAGTCTGGCAGATCTGCACCTGCTGGACCTGCGCTCCTTCCGCTCGCAGCAGGCCAAGACGGGCAGCAGCGCAGTGGACGACCCCACCCGCTCGATCACCGGCCGGGCCCAGCTCGACTGGCTCAAGTCCGGACTGGTGTCTTCGAACGCGACCTGGAAGCTGGTCGGCACCTCGGTGATGATCTCGCCGGTGGCCTTCGGCTCGCTGCCCGCAAGGCTGCTGAAGCCGCTGAGGAAGCTGCTCGGCCTGCCGGCCGGCGGCATCGCGGTCAACGTGGACCAGTGGGACGGGTACACGAGCGACCGCAAGGAGCTGTTGCAGCACCTGAGGGACCGAGGCGTCAAAAACACGGTGTTCCTGACCGGGGACATCCACATGGCCTGGGCCAACGACGTGCCCATGGACATGGCAACTTATCCGGCCTCAGGCACCGCGGCCACCGAGTTCGTGGTCACTTCAGTGACCTCCGACAACCTCGACGAGATGCTGGGCGTGCCGGCCGACACCGTCTCGCTAGCCGCCGAATCAGCCGTCAGGGCTGCCAACTGGCATGTAAAGGCGGTGGACATGGACGCCCACGGTTACGGCGTTCTCGACGTGACGGCGCAGCGCACACAGATGGACTACTACGTTCTGTCCGACATGCGCCGCCCGGACGCCACGGCAGCCTGGTCCCACTCCTTCCGGACCCTGAACGGCACACAGAAGCTGGAACCCGCCGAGCAGCCCGTTCTCTGATCTCACACTGGAGCGCACCGAGAGGAGCTGTCACCGGCACTGTCAGGGTGTCGGGGGTGTGATCGTTTGAGCTTGACGCTGTCGGGATCTTGGAGCCGTCGAGGTCAGGTGCCCCAGGGTGCAGGGCTAATTCAAAGTCGATGATCGACTACATCGTCGCTGGTCAGGGACCTGACGGCCAATCAGGCGCGCCGGACCCGTGGGACGCTCGATGACCTGCCGCGATGTCTTATCGAACGCGTGGGCGAACCGGAATTCGGCCGCGGCCGCCTGGACTTTGAATCAGCCCTGGCCCAGGGTGCGCCATGACTTCGGCCGGGGCATCTCGCGCTGGTCGAAGTAGTTCTGGAAGGCAGTCGGTCGGCGAGGCGTGGGGGCTTTCTCGGGCGAAGGTAGTCCGCTGCGGCGCTCTATGTTGACGACGATGGCCGTCAGGACGGCCTTGTCACGTTGTCGGTGGGGGTCTGGGAGGCCTTGTCACGTTGTCGGTGGCGGGGTGGGATGATCTTCGGGCTGTCCGTCTGGGAGGGTCCGTTCGTGTCGTCGAGTGCGCCGTCGTACGCGAACCACCGCTACCCGGTGGAGATCATTTCGCACTGTGTGTGGCTGTATTTCCGTTTCCCGCTCTCCTTGCGTGAGGCGGAGGAGGTGATGCTCGAGCGCGACATCGTCGTCTCCTGCGAAACGGTCCGGCGGTGGTGTCTGAAGTTCGGGCAGACATACGCCAACGCCCTGCGCCGCAGGCCCGCAGCCCGGCGACAAGTGGCACCTCGACCAGGTGTTCATCAAGATCTGCGGGGTCCAGAAGTACCTGTGGTGGGCCGTCGATGCCGACGGGAAACGTCCTCGACATCCTGGTCCAGAACCGGCACGACAAGGCCGCGGCCAGGCGTTTCTTCCGCCGGCTCCTCACCACCACCCGGCAGGTCCCCAGGGCGGTCGTCACGGACAAGCTCCGCTCTTACGGGGCTGCGCACCGGGAGGTGATGCCCGCGGTGGAGCACCGCTCCCACAAGGGCCTGAACAACCGGGCGGAGAACTCGCACCAGCCGACGGGGCAGCGTGAAAGCGCGATGAAAGGATTCCGCAGCGTCGGCGGGGTGCAACGCTTCCTGTCCGCGTTCACCGGGATCTCACCCCACTTCCGCCCCCACGCCATCTGATGAGCGCCGGCCGGTACCGCTTCGAGATGAACGTCCGCTTCACCATCTGGAACCAGATCACCGGCGCCACCGGCCTGCCCGCCACATCCTGAGCACAGGACCAGAACGGGCCCCAGCATGCCCTGACGCACCATCAACCAGCCACACCACCGACAACGTGACAAGGCCCGAGCTTGGGCGGCTGTCCGTAGACGCCGTGGGACCGGTGGAGCACGCCGGATTCGGTGACCAGTACCGTCACCTGTCGGCCAGTCGTCGATTTGCCAAGCCGGAATCCCACCACCGTGGTCGGCATCCGCCCCTACCCCTCCGCTATTGGACTGGGGCTACGACGTTATCGGTGACGTCGGCGCCAGCGTGGGGCGATCGCGGAACCCCGGGAGGATCGCGGTGGGGAGGCCGACGCCCGAGCCCCGGTCGGTTGGCTCTCGGGGTCGAGAGGCGTGACAGCAAGGCGGGGGCGACAGCTGAAGCTGTCGCCCCCGCCCTGGGGTGCCCGTGTCAGTGTCACACCCTCTTACAGGCGGTGCGGGCCGTCGTAGTAGCCGCCGACCTGGCGGTGGTAGTCCGCGTCGCCGAGGTGCTTGTCCTTGTCGAACTCGGGAGCGTTCTTGATCTGCTCCTTGGTCCGGTCGACGTAGACCTTCTCGTCGTTCGCGTCGATCCGGCTGATCGTGCCCGCCGGCAGGAGAACTTCCTTGCCGAAGATCCACGGGCCGGTGTCGACCACGATGTAGGCGGATCCGACCTCGTCCGAGTGCTTGTCGACCTTGCCGATGGAACCGTCGCTCGCCTCGACCTTGTACCCCGTCAGATCGGCACCAGCCGAACGGCCGGCGGTCTCGCGGTAACCCCAAGTGTTCTCAGTCATGCGAAAAACAACTCCTCCGGTCAATGGGAGATGGGGGAATTACTTCCCACCGACTCTCCTTTTTCCGTAATGCATTCAAAGAGGAACTCGCGTTCCGTCCTGACCTCCGCCTGCCCCGCATTTTTTCCCGTACACATCCTGATTCAGGTGCGGGACCGGGGCGGTCGTCGATCGTTGGAGGTGAGCAGGTCCCCTGCTGCGTCACGGCGACCGTCCCGGCACCGTGACTATTACCCCCGATATCCGTTTTCACCCGGTAATCGAGCGATGGAGCCCGGACATGGCAGCATGGCGGTGGCCTGCCCTCCCCGGTCGGGGAGGGCAGGCCACCGCCATGCTGCATCTGAGCTGCGATTCTGTGAGGCAGCTACCAGCGATACCACCGGCCGCTGCTGCCCTTCGGGCGGGCAAGGAATCCGATCAGCCACAGCACGAGAAGCGCGATCGCGACCCACCAAAGGATTTTGATCGCGAAACCCGCACCGGCGAGAACCAGAATCAGCAGAAGAACGAGAAGCAGGGGAACCATATTTATCAACCTCCGAGCACTCATCTGCCCGACCGCCCCTCGAACATGCGCACAAAACTTACCCGTTTCTTATCGGAGCAGGCGGGAAGGCGTGTAGCCCGCTTTTCGGTTCACTACCGTTTGGTGTGGAGACTTCCGGGTCGAGCGCAGTGGACGCAGGTGCTCGCGGCCGGGCGGATCTCCAGGCGTTCGGACGCAATCGTCTCGCCGCAGCTTTCGCACTGCCCGTACTCGCCTCGTTCGAGGCGTTCCAGGGCCCGGTCCAGGTCGTCGAGGTGCTCTCGCGCCCGTGCCATCAGGGCGGCGACGTGGGCGCGTTCGAAGGCGGTGCTGCCGCCCTCGGGGTCGTGTTCGTCATCGACCGCGATCAGCGCGTTCGCTGCGACGATTCCGTCGAAGTCCCGGCTCAGCGCGGCTGCCCGCGCCAGGGTGTCGGCGCGGTCTGCCGCGAGACGTGCGCGGGCGGCCTCGAAATCCTGCGAGCCGGGTGTCCAGGTCATGTGCGGGACAGGGCTTTCACGAGGTCCTCGCGGGTCATGTGCGAGCGGCCGGGAAGGTGTGCGGCGGTGGCCTTCTTGTAGAGGTCGGCCTTGGACAGGCCGTCCAGGTCGTCCTTCTTCGGGGCGGAGCGGATCCGCTTCTTCGCCGCCGGCTTCTTCGCGGCGGTGGCCTTACCAGAGGTAGTGGCCTTGCCGCCGGTGGCCTTGGGGCTCGCGGCCCGCTCGACGCTGGCGCGCAGTGCTTCCATGAGATCGACGGCGCCGGTCGGCTCGGCGGCGGGTTCGGCCTTCTCCACGGTGTCGCCGGCCCTCTTGGCTGCGATGAGGGCGGCGACCTTCTCTTGGAACGTGTCGTGGAAGGCGGCTGGGTCCCAGGCCATGGTCATGGCGCCGATGAGCTGCTCGGCCATCTTCAGCTCCTTGTCCGACGTCCTGGCCTTGCCGGGCAGGCCGTCGATCTCCGCCTTGGGATCTCTGACCTCGTCCGCCCAGTGGAGGGTGTGCAGGGTGAGGAGCCCGTTCTCGGCCTTGAGGGCGACGAGGTACTCGTGCTGGCGCATCACGAAGGTGGCGATGCCCGCCTTGCCGGCCTTGGCGAGGGCCTGTTCGAGGAGGCTGTAGACCTTGTCGAAGCCCTTGCCGCGGGGGCCGAGGTAGTACGTCTTGTCGAAGAAGATCGGGTCCACCTCGGTGAGGTCGACGAACCCGTTGATCTCCAGGGAGCGGGAGCGGCCCGGGGCGATGTCGTCCAGCTCGGCCGGCTCGACCAGGACGTACTCGCCGCCGGTGTCGTAGCCCTTCACGATGTCGTCGAGCTCGACCTCGTTCCCGGTGCGCTCGTTGACGCGGCGGTTGCGGATCCGGTCGGAGGTGCCGCGCTGCAGCTGATGGAAGCGGATCGTGTGGCTGTCGGTCGCCGTGTACAAGCCCACGGGCAGGCTGACCAGCCCGAACGACAGATTCCCGGCCCACACAGGACGCGCCACGTGCCGTCACCTCCTCCAGAGTCCCCCCTCCAGCACAGGGCGCCTACCCGCTCCGCGCCACTCGACCTCTTCGGTGACCCTCGGAGGCCCAGGTGTCACCAGCCGGAGACGAGGACGTCCAGGCCACGGTTCAGACCCGCCCTCGTGCAGCCCCCGGCCGGGCTCCGCTGAACTGGGGCACGTCCTCAATGGCCGCGTCCAAGCGCAGGCGCGCGTACCGGATCGGGTGGCGGTAGACACCGCCGCGGTCGACGGAGGTGTCAGCGCTGATCTCCGCTACGAGCTCGGGCTCGACCAGCGTGGTGTCGAGGACGTCGCGGGTGCCCCAGGCCGACGAGAAGCTCGCACCGGTCCACGGATGACCGGAACCGGCCGGGATGAGGTGCGCGGCGAGCTCGCGGGCAGCGGCCGGGCTCAGCAGCACGGTGCGGCCGACGGGGCGGAGGCGGCCGGTCTCGTCGTGGCGGCCGAGGAGAAGGAGTTGGGGGTGGACCATGGTGCCGGTGATGGCGCCGATGACTGCCTCGGTGGTGTTCCTGCGTCTGACCTTGGTCCAGCCGCGGACGCCGGGCCGGTAGCTCTGGCTGAGGTTCTTCAGGACGATGCCCTCGACGCCGGGAACCGACGTCCAGTGCTCCATCCAGTCCGTGGCCGTGGCCGGGTCGGTAGTCATCGGGCACAGCGTCCAGGGGGTGGTCAGTGCCCGGGATGCGAACAGGACCTCCAGGCGGCGTCGGCGCTCCCGGTACGGGAGGGCGAGCAGTACCGTGCCGTCGATCTGCAGGGCGTCGAAGGCGATGAAGAAGGCCGGGGTCTTCGCGGCGAGCGCGGCTGCGGTGCGGCCGCGGGCGGCGGCCCGGCGCTGGAGGGCTTCGAAGGACAGGTGGCCGGCGGCGGTGTCCCAGACGACGAGCTCGCCGTCGAGGACCAGGCTGTCGGGGAGCTGGGCGGCGGCCGCCGTCAGGTCGCGGAACCGGTCCTGGACCAGGGAGCCGCGCCTGCTCTGCAGCAGCAGCCGGCCTCCGGGTCCTGCGGGGTGAAGAGGATCGCCCGGTGGCCGTCGTACTTCTGCTCATAGGCAACCCCCGCCGCCAGTAGGTGCGCGGGCGGGATCGCTTCGGCGGCCTGCGCAAGCATCGGCTCTACCGGAGGGTGCAGTGTCACACCGGCCTCCGTTTCGGGTGTCCCCCGTCTCCCAGCCTGCACCATCATGGGCGGCATGGAAGATCGAGAAAGACCTGAGCCGGACGTCAGGGTGGACGAAGAGGGCCAACGCTGCGTTGTGCACGTCGGTGGCGAGATGGACATCGACCGGGCCCCGATGCTGCACCGTGTCCTGGACACGGTGATCACCCAGCCCGGCGGGCCGGACGAGATCGTCATCGACCTGGCCGACCTGTCCTTCTGCGACTCCTCCGGCCTCAACGTCCTCATCGCCGCCCGCCAGACCGCAACCGACCACGGCCGCCACATCAGCCTGCGTCACCCGCAGCCCCAGATCCTGCGGCTGCTGGAAATGACCGGCGCCGACACCCTCTTCCCCATCACCGGCACCTGACGAAGGGCGGGTCATGACCAACCGGGAGGGCCGCCGTCACCATCGCTCCGGGCCCGGCACCATCAGCCTCTCCCGCCGGGTCACGAGGCCTTCCAGGTCGTGCAGAACTCGCCGAAGGCCGGTTCGTTGATCACTCGGACAAGGCGTGACGGACGAGCCAGCAGGAGGACAGGCATGAGCAGTGGTACCGCCGTGGAAGACAGTGTGTTCAAGGCGTTCCAGGAGCTGAAGACGCGGAAGGTGAACACGGTCTTCTACCGGCTCAGCGATGACCTGAGCGCGATCGTTCCCGACTCCAGCGGAACGTGGACGCACGACGACTCCTGGAGAACCTTCCCGCAGACGAGCCCCGGTTCGTGGCGTACGACTTCACCTTCACCAAGGCCGAAGGCGAGGGCAAGCGGATCAAGATCGCACTGATCTCCTGGTGCCCTGAGGGCACCAAGATCAAGCTGAAGATGGTGCACTCCTCCAGCTACACCCTGAAGAACCAGCTCGACGGCGTCGGGATCTACGTACAGGCCACCGACCTGTCGGACGTGGAGTACGACGAGCTCCTCTCCCGGGCCTGACGCGGGCCGCGAGTTGCCGCGCCGCCGGGCGCCGGCGGTTGACCACTCGGGATGGCCTCCTTCACCGCCGCTCCGCGCCTGGCACCACCAGCCTCCCCCGCCGCCGCCGGGGCGGCGGAACAGGTACGGCCACATCCCGCGTCAAGATCCCGAGTGCGCCGGCTTCTGCTGGGCCGCGAACACCAGGACTCGGCACTCCTGGCAGAGCGGGTTCCCCCCGATTCCGTATCTCGCGCATGTTCTCTGGCAGCGCCGGCATGGTCCGGCCTGGTCGGGATTCCAAGTCGCGATTCCCGGGCGCGGCGCAGGGGCGGGGGTGGTCATGAGCGGGGTCCTCTCGTGGGTGGTGCGCCCGGCCGTCGGCCGCTCGTGGCGGCGAGAGCGGCGGGGCGGATGGTGCCGTGCCCGTAGCGGGCGCGGGCGCGGTCGGTGACTGCCTCGAGCGCGCGGGCGCGGTCGTCGGCGGGGTCCAGGGTGAGCTGCTCCGCGGCCTCGGTTTCGGGCCGGAGGTCTTGTGCGCGCAGGCTGATGGAGCGGACGCGGGCGCGCTGGAGTGCGAGGAGGCCGTACAGCTCGTAGGCGGTGGTGGCGAGCGGTCGGGTGTGGGCGGTGGGTTCGGGCAGCGTACGGCTGCGCGAGCTCGTGGAGCGGTCGGCGTACCGGACGGACAGGGCGAGGTTCCCGGTGGCCTGGTGTTCGTCGCGGAGCCGGGCTCCGAGTTCCTCGGCGAGCTCCAGCAGACTCCTGCGGTGCTCCACGGGGTCCAGGACGTCCATGTCGTAGCTCCGCTCCGCGCCCACCGACTTGGCGACCGGCTGGGGCTGGACGGTGCGCAGGTCGTGGCCGTGGGCGTGGGCGTGGAGGGAGCGGCCGGTGGCGGCGCCGAAGATCCGGGTCAGCGCGGGCAGGGGTGCGTCGGCGAGGTCGCCGATGGTGTGCAGACCGTACGTACGCAGCTTGGCCGCGGTGGCGGGGCCGACGCCGTAGAGGGCCGCGACCGGGCGCGGCCGCAGCCACGTCCGGACCTCGTCGGCCTCGATGACGGTGGTGGCGCCGGGCGGGGTCACGGCGGCCGCCATCGTCGCCAGCATCCGGGTCGGGGCGATCGCGCACGTGCTCTGCACCCCGTACAGGGCCATGGTCCGCATCCGCAGAAGCGCAGCCAGGCCCGCCGCATCGCGCTGCCAGTAGCGTAGCGAGCCGGTGATATCGAGGTGCGCGGCGTCCGGCGGGATTGCCTGGACCCGCGGGGTGAGCCCCTCAGCGAGCGCGAGGAGGCGCTCAAACAGGTCTGGTCGCGCGCCCTGGGGCAAATGGAAGTGAGCGTGGAGGATCCGGCGTTCGGTCATGGTGCTCACCCGGCCGATCCGGGGCTGGTGTAGCCGAGGGCTTTGAGGTCGGCGGCGCGGGTGCCAGCGGGCTGGAGGTCTGCGTATGGGTGCAGGCGGGCTCCGCTGGTCCCGTTGGCGAGGCTCCGCGACGGCTGCGCTGGCGTGCGGGCGGGCGTGGTCTGGCCGAGGAGGGCGAGGACGGCTTCGGGTCCGTGGTCGCGGCGGGCGGCGGAGAGCTCGTCGAGGTTCCAGACCATCTGGCCGACGACGGTGCGTCGCGGTCCGCGGGCCTCGACGGTGCCGCGAACCAGGAGGAGTCCGCAGTGGAAGACCGTGTGGGCGACGGCGTCGTGGCTGTCGTCGAAGAACGCGATGTCGACGAGCCCGAAGCCGTCCTCGAGCGTGACGAAGATGACGCGCTTCCCAGAAGGGATCGGGGGTGTCTGGGTGGAGGCGCGGACGCCGGCGACGAGCACTTGCTGCCCGGGGTGCAGCGATTTGAGGTGGGCGGAGTCGGTGGCGCCGACCTCGCGGAGCAGCCGGTGGTGGTGCTCCATCAGGTGCTGGGACACGTCGATCTTCAGGATGTGCAGCTCGGCGTCCAGCGTCTCCCGGCTGGTCATCTCCGGAAGCCCCGACGGCGCGGCGGTGACGAGCTCGCCGTCGAGAGGCAGTTGCCCGGTGGCGGGCCGGGCCAGGGTGTGGCGGTGGAGCTCGGCGGTCTGCAGGAGCAGGTCGCGGCGGGTGAGCGGGCCGCGCAGCGGGTCGAGGGCGCCGATCTGGATGAGGCGCTCGGCGATCGGCAGTGCCGGGCGAGCGCGCGTCCAGACGTCTTGGACACCGTTGTACGGCTGCCCGGCGGCGATCCGGGCGACCTGCTCCTCGGAGGGACCTTGACCCCAGGTTTTGGACACCGGAGACACTTGGATCTTGATGGTCCAGGAGAACGGAGTCCCTGTGGGGATGAAGCACTATCCCGCCGAGTTCAAGGCGGACGCGGTCGCGTTGTACCGGTCGAGGCCGGGAGCGACGATCAAGTCGGTCGCCGCTGATCTCGGGGTGAACACCGAGACGCTGAGGAACTGGATCCGGGCCGCCGACGGCCGCCGACCTGGCGCCCACTCCGCACCGCCGGCCGCCTCGCAGGCCGTCGGCGACGCCGTTCAGGCGGAGCTGGCCGCCGCCCGCAAGAGGATCCGCGAGCTCGAGGAAGAACGGGACATTCTCCGCAAGGCGGCCCGGTATTTCGCGACGGAGACGCGCTGGTGAACCGCTACCAGTTCGTTGACGATCACCAGCGCCGTCACGGCGTGAAGCGGCTCTGCGACATCCTCGGCCTGGCCCGGTCGAGCTTTTACTACTGGCGTCGCACCGCGGCCGCGAGAGCGGCCAGGCAGAGCGTCGAGGCCGGGCTCGCGGCCCGGATACGCAAGATCCACCAGGACTCCGACGGCACCTACGGAGCCCCCAGAATCACCGCGGAACTCCGCGACGAGGAGGGTCCGGTGGTCAACCACAAGCGGGTCGCCAGGATCATGCGGACCATCGGGCTCGAGGGAGTCCGGTTGCGCCGCCGGCACCGCACCACCGTCGCGGACCAAGCCGCGTCGAAGGCACCGGACCTGATCGGACGCGACTTCACCGCAGCCGACGTCAACAGAAAATACGTCGGCGACATCACATACCTGCCGGTCAGCGGCGCGAAGCCGCTCTACCTCGCGACCGTCATCGACTTGTGCTCGCGCCGGCTGGCCGGGTGGGCGATCGCCGATCACATGCGAACCGAACTCGTCATCGACGCCCTGGCGGCAGCCGAGCGGACCCGTGGAAACCTGGCCGGAGCGATCATGCACACGGACCACGGATCCCAATATTCGAGCAGGGCCTTCGCTGAAATCTGCAGGTCAGCCGGGGTCCGGCAGAGCATGGGCGCGATCGGATCCAGCGCCGACAACGCAGCCGCAGAAAGCTTCAACGCCGCCTTCAAGAGGGAGACACTCAAAGGCCGCAAAGCCTGGTCGAGCGAGCGCGAGGCCAGGCTGGACGCGTTCCGCTGGCTGACCCGATACAACACCCGCCGCCGACACTCCCGCCTCGGCTACCGGTCCCCGATCGCCTACGAGAACGACCTCCAGCCAGCTGCAACTACCCTGACCCAAGCCGCATAGACGTGTTCAAAATCCGGGGTCAAGGCCCGAGATCCCCTTCACCGAGGCCAGCGACATCCGCACCGCCCACGCGCCGGTCTCGGTCTGCTCGATGCGGTAGTCAGGTGCGGATCGGTTGATGTCGATAGGCAGGACGGGCACGCCGTGGCGACGGGCGTCGGAGACGATCACCCGGGCCGGCCACATCCCGGGGTCGTGCTCCAGCAGCCCGGCATAGAGGGCCGCGGGGTGGTGGGCCTTGAGCCAGGCCGACTGGAGGGCGGGCACGGCGAAGGCGACGGCGTGCGCGCGGCAGAACCCGTACGCGCCGAACGCCGCGACGATCTCCCACACCTCCTCCAGGACCGCGGGGGAGTACCCGCGGTCGCCGGCTTCGCGGCGGAACCAGCCCTCGACCCTGGGCAGCCGTTCGGGGTCGGCGAGGGCGCGGCGGGCAACTTCGCCGAGGGCGCGGTCGCAGCCGGTCATCACCGCGAAGATGCCGATGATCTGCTCGTGCCAGATGGTCACGCCGTAGGTGTCGGCGAGTACCGGTTCGAGGTCGGGGTGGGGGTAGTGGGGTGCGGCGCCGTGGCGGGCGGCGATGTAGAGGGCGGGCATGCCGCCCTTGACCGGGCCCGGACGGAACAGGCTGATGTCGGCAATGACGTCCTGGACGCCGCGCGGCTGGAGCCGGCCGACTAGGTCTTGCTGGCCGGGGGACTCCAGCTGGAACATGCCCACGGTGTCGCTGGCGCAGATGAGAGCGAAGGCTCCGCGGTCGTCCAGAGGTACGTGGTCGGGGTTGTCGAGGTCGAGCTGGCGGCCGGTGGTGCGGCGGATCTCGGTGACGGCGTGCGCCATCGCCGACTGCATGCGCACGCCGAGCACGTCGAGTTTCACGAGCCCGAGGTCTTCGACGTCGTGCTTGTCGGCTTGGACCATTGGGTACTGCCCGGCCGGGGTGGGCTGCACCGGCAGCCGGTCCAGGAGCGAGGAGTTGGAGATGATGACGCCGCACGGGTGCATGGCGTAGCCGCGCGGCAGGGCATCGAGACCCTCGGCAAGCTCCCACAGCGGGCCGTACGAGCCGGCCTCGGCGGACAGCTTCTTCAGCTCGGGGAGCTCGGCGAGGGCGCCGCGGATGTCGCAGGCCCGGATGTGCGGGAACGACTTCGCGACCATGTCGACGGCCTGCGGGGCCAGACCGAGCGCGAGGCCGGTGTCGCGCAGGGCGTGGCGGGCCCGGTAGGTCTCCGGCAACCCGCTCCGCGCCGAAGCGCTCGATGATCCGGTCGTACACCTCCAGCCGGCGCGCGGACTCGACGTCGAGGTCGATGTCCGGCATCGAGGACCGGCGAACGGAGAGGAAGCGCTCGAAGAGCAGGTTGTGGGTGAGCGGGTTCGCGGTGGCCACGAAGAGACTGTGGTTGACCATCGAGCCGGCCCCGGACCCACGGGCCGCGACCCGAATGCCCATCGCTCGGATGTCCGTGACGACCTGGGCGACCGCCAAAAAGTACGGCTCGAACCCGAGCTGGCCGATGACGCCGAGCTCGTACTCCAGCTGGCCGACAGCCCGCCGGTCACTGTCGAGGCCGCGCGCGAACATGCCGGCCTCACACCGGCGCCTCAGCAGCTCCATCGCCCCGCCCGGTGTCGCGGCGGCGCCTACGACCGTGGGCTCAGGAAAGTGAGGCCGGCCCATACCGAGGTCGGCACGAGGGTCCACGACGCACGCCTCCGCTGTCCGGGCCGTCTCGGCCAGGAGCGCGGCGGCGCGGCCGCTGCCTGCTCCCGCAGCTTCAGCGATCTGCTCGGCGGCCTCCGCCAATGCGGCCGGTCCCTTCAGCCAGCGCTCGCCGCAGTCGAGGCGGCGCCGGTCGATCGGACGCAGCAGCCGGGCTGAGTCCAGGACGTCGGCGATCTTGTGCTGGCCGGCGTCGGCGTAGCGGACCGCGTTGGTCAGGACCGCCGGGATGCCGAGCTGGTCGGCGAGGCCGATCGTGCGGGCGGCCAGCCGCAGCGAACCCGGCCCCGTACCGGACAGCCCCCACGACACCGCCTCCAGCCGCAGACCAGCGCCGACCAGCTCGCGCCAGGGCGCGATCAGCTGCTCGGCGAGGTCCGGCCGCCCGGCCGTCAACGCGCGCACCGGTTCGGACGACGGCCCCAGCATCACTGTCAGGCCCTTGTCCGCGTACGTGGCGAGGGTCTCCCAGGGCACCACTGGCGGGCCGCCAGCCGCACCTGCATGCGCGGCGGAGACCAGACGGCACAGCCGCGCCCACCCCGCGGCGTGCTGCGCCAGCAGCGTCACCCGTAGCTTCGGCTCCACCACGTGAGCGCCACCGCGATCCGGAGTCCGGGGGCGGGTGGCGGCTGGGTGCGGCGGTGTCCAGGGTGCGACTGCGACGTCGACACCAAAGATCGGTCGGATGCCGGCGGCTGCGGCGGCCTTGGCGAAGCGGACAGTGCCAGCGACGGTGTCCCGGTCGGTGAGCGCGAGCATGCCGATCTCGCGCTCGGCGGCACGTCGCACCAGGTCAACAGGGTGTGAGGCGCCGTAGCGGGCCGAGTAGCCGCTGGCGACGTGCAGGTGGACGCCACAGTCCATGGGGCACCTCCAGCCGTCGCCTGTTTCAGCCGACCTGGCCGAATCTCTTCTGCCAACGTAACGAACACATATTCGAACAAGCCAGTTGGTTGGTCCATCGGCGGCGAGTTGTGACTTAGCGCTGTACTTGGCCCCGGTGCGCATCGTGCTCGGCCCCACGCCCGGGTCAGCCCGGCGGGTAGGCGCCGGAGAAACGCGAAGAGGCCCCCTCTACCCTGGCCCGATGATGGATGCGGATGCGCGGGACTTCCGGGTCGGCGACGTGTTGTCGATCGCCTGTCCCTTCACGCCGGCCAGAGTCGAGCAGGGCGTGACCTGGGGCACCGTGTCTGTGCGCTGGCCCTGGTGGGAAATCGACAGCGACAGCGACTTCATCCACTGGAACGGCGTCGTTGCCCTGGGCGTGGACACTGGCAAGCATGTCGCGCCTGACGTGCAGGCGGAACTGTTCCGTACCGAACCGCTGCCCCAACATCTGAAGGCAGGCGACATCTGTCGGGTTGGAGTGCCCCCGACCGTGGTCCACGTGACGGCCGTCGATCGGCATGACCCGCCCCGTGAGACGGGCTGGTTGCCCCGCCCGCGACAGACGGTGGCGGTGCTGCGCCGCGGCGTGTCCTACCGCGAGTTTCCGGACGGGAGCCATCTCGACGGCTCGGGATACACCATTCATCCCGACGACGGGATACCGTTCGACTTTGAACTGTTGATGCGGCCCTACGCCCACCTCGACCTGGGCGACGAGGTCTCCGACGCCACTGGACGGGCATGGCAGTTCGACGGCCCCTGGGAGTGGACGCCCTTCGATGGCGAGCCAGTCGGCACGGGCCCCGGGTGGCCACTGGTCCTGCTCACCCGCGCAGGAGCGCCATGCTCCATCGAGCAAGCCGAGGCAGTGGCCGCGAGCACGGTGAACGGTTCGCACCAGGAGACGGTCCGCGACTGGATGTCACTCACGGAGGCCTCCCCGACGCCCTGACCGCCAACCTTGCCTCCGCCGGCGACTTCCTGAGCATGGACCGCCCACATCAGCCCTCTGTGGCATTTCCGCAGGTCAACGGTGTCCGTGATTTAGCGTTCTAGTTGTCCATCGGGGCCAACTGCAGCGCTAAGTCACACGAGTCGGATTGAGACTTAGCGTTCTAGTTGGCCCTTTAGCGTTGTAGTTGGCCCGCGGGATGACGACGCCTGCCTCTACCTGCGATGACTTCGCGAGAATCCCTGTGCAGGCCATCCCGGGTCTGCTGTGCTGGCTGCATGGACTCAGCAGTCGAGCCACGAGATCCTGGACCCCGGCCCGTGTGGTCGCACCTCTGCACCCTTGACGATCTTGATTTGCCCCGTGGCGTTGAGCCGGCTGCTTCCGGATGCCTGGATACGCGTCCTGGATGGACCCGGCGGTGGACGGTGACGTGGAAGACGTCGGGAGCCCAGGTGGTGTGCTCGGTTCGGGACCTCAGCAGTAGGCCCGCCCTGGCCTCGGTCCCAGTGCGCGGGTTCACGTGGCGTGCCGGGCAGCGGAACCGTCCCGGCCTGCAGTATGTCCAGGCCACGGGCCGCATGCATGGGTTCGAAAGTCTCGCCGAGCGCCGTCTTCTCCTGGCCTAGGACTTCATCGGCGGGATGGAGGAGGTGCTGTCCCAGCCGTTCAAGCTTCGGTTCTCCGTCGATGGCGGCTGGATGGACCACACGCCGGACTTCCTGGCGATCCTGCCGGGGACGGCGATTCTCATCGATGTCCGCCCTGGTCATCTGATCAAGGAACGGGATGCGGTGAAGTTCGCCGCGTCAGCGGTGGCCGCGGCCGCGGCGGGGTGGCGGTACGTGGTGGTGGCGGGGTGGCGCCGTCAGGTGGGCGCTGGGCTCGACGCGCTGTCCGCGCGGCGTCGCCCGATGGCCGACCCTCTTGATCTCCAGGGTCAAGTCCTCGACCTGGTTGGTGAACGCCCTCGGCTGTTCGGGGATCTGGTCGCGGCGACGTCGGTGCCGGCGGCCGCTCGTGCGTACGCCGTGCATCTGCTGTGGCACCGGCGGCTGGCCATGGACTTGGCACAACCGCTTGCAGACGCCACCTGGGTCTATCCCGCCGGGAGGATGGTGTGAGTGCAGAAGGGCAGCAGCCGCGTCGAGAAGACTTGGACGGCGTTCAGCTTGAGCAAGCGAGGCTTCGAGCGGCGCACCTGCTCGAAGTGGAGACGGGGTACCGCAGCGGCAGCCGGTACTGGGCCCTGCCGGGTGAGCCGCGACCTGCATACGACCCGGCTCTTACGTCCTTGGGGGAGCGTCGCCGGGCGAAGGTGGCTGAGCTGGAGGCCATGGGACGCCAGGAGGCCAGGCACCTGGGTCTTGCTTCGGTCAGCGAGCGCACGCTGAAGCGGATGGCCGCTCGGTACGCCGAGCATGGGTTGATCGGGATGGCGGACGGACGGTGGACGCCGGCGCCGACCGGGCACCGGGCGATCACCGAGGAAGTCGCGGAGGCGATCCGGGCAGTGCACGCCGAGTCGTTGCACCGCTCGAAGCTGAGCATGAAGACCCGGGAGCGGCTGGTCCACCAGTACGTGCGGGAGAAGTTCCCCGGGAAAGAGGTAGTGGTCCCGCACTACACGACGCTGATGAAGGTGTGGCGGGAGTGGTTCGGGTCCGACGGTGCCCGCCAGCGGTACGTGCGCTCGGCGGCGGCAGTGGAGACGGGATGGGGCAGGGTGGTGGTCAGCCGGCCGGGCCAGGTGGTCGCGCTGGATACGACGCCGCTGCCGGTGAAGGTCCTCGACGACGTGTTCGGCGAGCCGATCGAAGTCCACCTCACGCTCGCGCTCGACGCCTGCACCCATTCCCTCGTCGCCTTCCGACTGACACCGGTCTCCGACTCATCGGTGGAGGTGGCGATGTTGCTGCGGGATGTGCTGCTGCCGCTGCCGATGCGGCCCAGGTGGGGACCGGAAATGGAGTGGCCCTATCCGGGAGTTCCGGCTGCCCTGGTCGCCGAACTCGCCGGGCACCCGGTCGCCGCCCGCCCGTTCTTCGCGCCGGAGACAGTGACCAGTGACCACGGCTCCGTCTACAAGAACCACCACCTGGTCCAGGTGGCCCGGACCCTCGGGGTCGACCTGCTGCCAGCCCGGATGATGCGTCCCACCGACAAGGCCGCCTGCGAGCGCGCGTTCGCCGGGATCCAGTCGCTCCTGTTGGAACTCCTTCTCGGCTACCCGGGCGTCGATGTCGCCGACCGAGGGGCTGATCCGGAAGGCGACGCGGTGTGGACGGTGCGCGAGATGGAGCACCTGCTCGCCACCTGGATCGTCGAGTTGTGGCAGAACCGGCGCCTGGAGCAGTACGCGCCGCCCTGGGATCCGGGCGGACGGCACAGCCCGAACACCCTGTTCGCCGCGGCCGCCGCACGGGACGGGATCTCCCTGGAGATCCCGCGCCCGGAGCTGTACTACGAGCTGCTGCCCGTCCACTTCGTCGCCATCGACCGCCGTCGCGGGGTGAAAGTCGGCGGGCTCTGGTACGGGGCCGGCGAACCGGTGCTGGAGCCGCACCGGGGCCTGCCGTCCGCCCGCACCGGCCGCCATCGGGGGAAGCGGGCGATCCACCGGGACCCCCGGGACTGCCGGGAGGTGTACTTCGAGACCGGCGGCACCTGGCATGCCTTGCGCTGGAACGGGCTTCCGCCCGGCGACGACGTTCCCACGTTCTCCGATGCTCGCGTCCGCGACGTCCTGCGCGAGGTGGCCAGGGCGGGTCTGCGGCCCAAAGCCGATCACGAACTCCTTCCCGTCCTCCTCGGCCTGGTCGCTGCAAGCCCGTTGACCAGCGCGGACGTGGTCGTGTAACGGACGGACAGGCCGGCTTCGGCGATCGCGGTGCCGACCCCGATCAGCAGGTGGGACTTGCCGGTGCCCGAGTCCCCGATGAGGACCAGCGGGCGGCCCTGCTGGACCCAGGACGGAGACTGGAGATCGGCGACGACCTCGGGGCTGACGTGGGGTTCTTCTCGTAGTCGAAGTCTTCGAGCCGCTTGGGGCGGGGAAAGCGGGCGGCGCGGACCAGCCGCTGCTGGCGGCGGACATCCCGGTCGGCGATCGTGAGGGACCGGGGCCCGTAGCTTCCCGCGACTCGGGCAGTCTCTGGACCTGCCCGCAATGGCCCGATGTGGGCCCCGATCCTCGAGGCTCGCCCCATGCTGGCTGCCTAGAAACCGCTCAAAGTGCATTCAAGAGCGAAGGCGGGAGTCAATGTGACGGCGGAGTGACTCCGATCAGTGATCGGCAGCTCTAGTTGAGCAGTCGTCCGAGGCCAGTAGCACCGATGGGAGCTGGTGACAGCCCAGAAATGAGACCGGTCACCTGGCGCTTGGCATCGCGGACCGTCGGTGTGAGGAAACGGAGCGACAGCAGGTTGTCCACTCCGAGCGGACTGGCCAGAGCGCTCCCAGTGGAACGTTCGCCGGTGGGAGCAGCTTGGGCAACGGAAGTCGATGTCAGCGCAAGGGCACCGGCCAGGACTGCTCCCGACGCGATGCGGGCAATGGTGAAGTGAGGCATAAAGGCCCCAACGTCACGAACGGCACCAGGTTATGGGTCAGAGGCCGGCTGGGCTACCTTCTTCCCCCGACCGGCCGCAATCGATGACGTGAGCCCAGCACGGCATAGCCCGGTTCAGACCAAGATCTGAGCCCTGTTACGCGCTGCGCGGCTTGCGGCCCGTGGTCTTCTTCGCGGGCTGCTTGCGGGCAGGCGCCTTGGCCTCGGCCTGCTTCTTCGCGGGCATGTCGTGAATGCGTGAATGGTGGCGCCAGCACCGCTGATGCGCGCGGCTTTGACCGCGCTCCGCAACCCTACGTACCGCGCCTACCCCGCCAAGACCACCCCGGCACGCACCGAAGGAAGTCCCCTACGCCCGCCGCCTTGACTCCGCCCACGCGCGCCACCGGCCTCGGCGCCTGCGCGCACTCGCCCTTCGACTTGCCCCGGCTCAGGAGCTCGTGAGCTTCTCAACCTGCCGAGCTGCAGCCTCCGCCCGCGCCCGCGCCTTCACCGCCGTCCGCCCAGCCTCCCGCAGACCGGCCGCCGCCTCGGCGCTCGCCGCACGCACTGTCCCCAGCCGTTCCTTCACCACCTCCACGTCGCCCTCAGCGGCTGCCACAGCCGCGGCCGCGTGTTCCGCCAGCTCCTGCGCGGCAGCCCGCACCGCCTCCAGGCGCTCCGCCTCAGCCTGGGTCTCGGCCGACTCCACCCGGACCGCCCATGTCTGCTGTTCCGACACCTTGCACGACACCGCGCGTCGGCGAGCATCGCAGCCGCGACGCAGCACGTGGGGACTGCAAAAGAAACGGTGTAACTCCGATCATGGAGGATTGCACCTGTGACCAGCGAGAACATAGCGACACCGTCCGAGGCGGAGGCCGTGTCGGCGGGCATACAGATTTGTCATGTAGGGATCAGGATCAGGTGCCGAGTACGGCGTGCATGCGCGGTGAGCCGTAGATCCCGCCGGAGGCGTCGTGGACCTGCCGGATCTGCCCGGTCAGCTCGGCGTCCCGGCGGTGTCGCTCGCACGGCTCCTTCTCGGCCCGGCGCCACCGGTAGTAGGTGGAGGAGGGGATGGACAGTTCCCGGAATACGGGCTCGGCACCGAGGTGATCACGCTCGTCGAGGAACGTCAGTACCTTCGCTGGGTCGTGTCGAGTTCCTGGGCGAAAAAGGCCGAGGCGGCCTTGAGGATCTCGTTCGCCCGCTTGAGCTGGGCAATCTCCTTCCGCAGGGCACCTGGAGACTGGGACCTGAGGTTCCAGGGGGCGGGCCGTTCGTGTCGTTGAGCACGCCGTCGTACGCGAACAGTCTGCGACGGCGGCGCCCGCAGCCTGGTGACAAGTGGCACCCGGACGAGGTCTTCATCAAGATCCGCGGAGTGCGGAAGTACTTGTGGCGGGCTGTCGATGCCGACGGAAACGTCCTCGACATCCTGGTGCAGACCGTCGTGACAAGGTGCGGCCAGGCGTTTCCTGCGCCGGCCCCCCACCACCGGGCGAGAACGATCTGGAGTCAGATCGCGCCCTCGATCACGTGACAGCGCCCCGTCGAGGCTAAACACCCAGCTCAGGGAACTCCTGCCCGGGTCTTCCAGGCATTGACAGCGTCTGGGGCCAGCTGGCTGAGTGCTTCCCGCTCGTGTTCGGGCCAAGTCTGCCAATCCGACAGTCGGTGGGCGTCGGTGGTGGCTTGATCGGCCCAGCGGTCCAAGATCTCCAGCCCGTTGTCAATGACGTCGGTCCAGTCAGGGTGGAGTGCTGCTGCGTCCTGGACGCCCTCTTCCTGATGGAGCAACCACAGGTAGGCAGTCAGGATGCAGGGGGATGGAAGCGCACCGATTGCACCGTGCAGGTACTCACGCATCTGCCACGCGGCGACCGTCTGCGGGACGAGCTGGCTCAAGGCCCTTCGTTCCTCCTCCCGCAGCATGTCCCAGTCGGCCTGGCGGTCGGCGTCTGCGGTGTTGGGGTCCTTCCAGCGGGTCACGAAGGCCTCGCCGACTCCGGACACCTCGACGGTCGCCGGCTCGCTCTCGGCGTAGGCCTTGATGATCCGGTCGCCCTGAGTGAGACCTTTGAGTGCAGCGAAGGCACTGATCGGCAGTCCCTTGTTCCAGAGGGCGTAGACGCCGGCATCTCGGATCCTGTTGAACGCGAACATGGGCTTGGCCCAGCGTTCGACATCCGGGCTGAGTTTGGTGACCCAGCGCTGATCTTGAGCGGGCAGGCTGTCGAACCATTTATGACACTTGGTGTTGTCGGACAGCGCGTCTGCCTGCTGCCTGCACTTTACCAGTGCGGCTTTCAGGTTCTTATTCTGGACAATTTGCCGCTTGACCTCGCCATCCATCGTCGCGTAATAGACGTAGAGCCCCCAGTCACCCTCCCTGGCACGCTGATCTCTGGCGCACTGAATTTCATACCACAGTGAAGCGATCAGCGAATCTCCCAGCGTTCTCGCCTGATCCTTTGGTGAAAAATTTTCAAAGGCGACGCGAGCGGCCTCGAGTTTTACTTCATCATCGGTCACAGAATCCTTCTGGACATCATAAATCAACTTCTCGAATGCACTCACCGTTTTCCGCGCACTGCGGAAGGCTTCAGGGTCAGGGTCTCTCACTAGCTCTCGCGTGACCGCGTCATGCGGCCTGATCTCCTGCGGACGCGGGCGACAGCAGGAGATGCGAATAAGGTTGAACTCGTCGAGGAGCCCGAAAACTCCGGCGCAATGATGCCGAGGCGGGCGGCACGTCCCGTGGTCGGTGCATAGCTGCGAGGGACTGGGAAGAAATTTTCCGCCGACGAAGCAAAGTGGAGCCTCGACCTTCGCCGTCTCGGCTTCCACCTTTCCGATCTGGATGCGTGCGGCATATTTTAGATCGGAGAAGGATCCGAGGATATAGTTGGGGACTTTCACCTTGCCGTCAGCGGTGCCAGTGAACTCCTCTTCCCCTTTATCATGGAGAAGCTCCAGTACGCGCATACCGACGAGAGCGCTAAGACTCGTACGGGGCTTGGCAAAGAATGCGACGGTCACTCCTTCGGGAACGAAAGTCCCAGGACCTCCTGGGTCCATGCCGTGCGCTGCCACATAAACCACCCGGTCCGGACCAGTACTAGATTCCATAGGAGGGCCTCAATTTATGTTGCAAATTTCGCTTCCGATGTCCCTCAGAGCAGCTACCCGCACATAGCTTGGCCCTGACCGAAAACCTCGCCGATGAGGAAAGCTACACAGAATTAGATTTCCGGTAGATGGGATTCTAGTTATTTCCACCAATATAACCTTCTCCGGAATCGTCGAAGTCGGACCCATCGTGATGGGAATGCGTCTGCGCAATCTGTTCAAGATCGCCGACTGTCAAACTCTCCTGCACTGGAAGTGATGGAGCGTCCGAGTCGTAGAAGAGTCCCTTTCGGCAGTTCGGGCACGGAACCTCCATACCGGGTCTGCGCGGCGTGTAGAACGCCCAAGTTGCCAGGCAGAGGTAGCATGCGTCGAAATGACACTTCGTGGTGAAGGTGAATTTTCTCGTCTGCAGGCAGACGCTGCAAATTCCTGAGTGGAAGCCCGACGAAGCGAGATGATTAAAGTCATCTGCGGCACCCTCCAGCGATTCCTGCGGAATCTGATCCTCGGTAACATTCTCCATCTCAAAACTTCCCTTATGTCGTTATTGATGTGAGCTGTTCCAGTAAACTGCATGCGGAAAGGTCTGGTAGTCCCATCGGGGAAGTCGATGGGGCATACCGCCTGGCACTGTCACCTTGTCCGGCGGTCTGGGATGATCTTCGGGTTGTCGGTGTCCGGGAGGGGTGGGGTTCGTGCCGTCTGTGGTGCCGTCGTACAAGAATCACCGGTACCCGGTGGAGATCATTTCGCACTGTGTGTGGCTGTACTTCCGCTTCCCCCTCTCCTTCCGCGAGGTCGAGGAGATGATGCTCGAGCGAGGCATCATCGTCTCCTATGAGACGGTCCGCCGCTGGTGTCTGAAGTTCGGTCAGACCTACGCCAACGCCCTGCGCCGCAGGCGCCCGAAGCCCGGCGACAAATGGCACCTCGACGAGGTCTTTATCGAGATCAGCGGGAAGCAGAAGTACTTGTGGCGGGCCGTCGACGCGGCATTGTCACGTTGTCGGTGGGGGTCTGGGATGATCTTGGGGTTGTCCGTCTGGGGAGGGGATCCGTTCGTGTCATCTGGGGTGCCGTCGTACGCGAATCACCGCTACCCGGTGGAGATCATTTCGCACTGCGTGTGGCTGTACTTCCGCTTCCCCCTCAGCTACCGGGAGGTGGAGGAGATGATGCTCGAGCGGGGCGTGGTCGTCTCCTACGAGACGATCCGCCGGTGGTGCCTGAAGTTCGGGCAGGCGTATGCGAACAGCCTGCGCCGCAGGCGGCCGAAACCGGGCGACAAATGGCACCTGGACGAGGTCTTCATCAAGATCCGCGGGGAGCAGAAGTACCTGTGGCGGGCCGTGGACGCCGACGGCAACGTCCTGGACATCCTGGTCCAGAGCCGTCGTGACAAGGCTGCGGCCACGCGTTTCTTCCGCCGGCTCCTCACCACCACCGGGCAGGTGCCCCGGGTGGTCGTCACCGACAAGCTCAAGTCCTACGGCGCCGCGCACCGCGAGGTGATGCCCTCGGTCGAGCACCGTGCACACAAGGGGATCAACAACCGGGCGGAGAACTCCCACCAGCCCATCCGGCAGCGCGAACGCGCGATGAAAGGATTCCGCAGCCCCGGCGGAGCGCAGCGGTTCCTGTCCGCGTTCACCGGAATCTCACCCCACTTCCGGCCCCACCGCTATCTGATGAGCGCCGGCCGGTACCGCTTCGAAATGATGATCCGCGTCACGATCTGGAACCACATCACCGGAGCCGCCGGCATGCCCGCCACGGCCTGAACCACAGCCCCGCCCCGGCCCCACCACAACCTGACACACCATCACGCGATCATGCAGCCGACAACGTGACAAGGCCCACCGCCACCCTCGCTGGGGCGCTGTCACGTTGTCGGTGGTGTGATCGTTTGATGGCGCGTCAGGGTGTGCCGAGGTCTTCCGTGGCCCGCTGCTCAGGCCGTGGCGGGCAGGCTGGCGACGCCGGTGATGTGGTTCCAGATGGTGAAGCGGACGTTCATCTCGAAGCGGTACCGGCCGGCGGTCATCAGATAGCGGTGGGGCCGGAAGTGGGGTGAGATTCCGGTGAACGCGGACAGGAGCCGCTGCGCTCCGCCGGGGCTGCGGAATCCTTTCATCGCGCGTTCGCGCTGCCGGGTGGGCTGGTGGGAGTTCTCCGCCCGGTTGTTGATCCCCTTGTGTGCACGGTGCTCCACCGAGGGCATTACCTCACGGTGCGCGGCCCCGTAGGAATTCAGCTTGTCGGTGACGATGACCCGGGGTACCTGCTCGGTCTGCTTGAGGAGTTTCCGGAAGAAACGCCTGGCCGCAGCCTTATCCCGCCGGTTCTGGACCAGGATGTCCAGGACATTGCCGTGGGCGTCCACGGCCCGCCACAAGTACTTGTGCACCCCGCCGATCTTGACGAAGACCTCGTCGAGGTGCCACTTGTCACCGGGTCGTGGACGCCGCCGGCGCAACGCGTTCGCGTAGGCCTGGCCGAACTTCCGACACCAGCGGCGGATCGTCTCGTAGGAGACGATCACCCCGCGCTCGAGCATCATCTCCTCGACCTCACGGAAGCTAAGCGGGAAGCGGAAGTACAGCCACACACAATGCGAAATGATCTCCACCGGGTAGCGGTGATTCGCGTACGACGGCACAACAGACGACACGACAGGTCCCTCCCCAGACGGACAACCCGAAGATCATCCCACCCTCACCCCGACAAGGTGACAGCACCCATCCGGGGATGCCGGGGTGGCGGGGCTGGTCGAGCCCGGTCGCGGTCCCCAGAGGGGAGGATCTCGGCGTTGGTCACGCCGAGCATGTTCTGGAGACCGCGTTCGAGATCGCCGCCGCGTTCAGACGCACGATGAGACGGGGACGTCTGGTGGCACACCGCGCGCAGCGCGGGGGGCGCCGCTCTCGTCCGCGGCCGGACCTGGCCTTGGTGGGGATGCCGGGATCATGCGCTGCGGCGGGGTCTGCGACGGGGTGTCAGCGGCTCTGCTGCTCGACCGTCGACTTGAGCTCGCGCAGGAGTTCGGTGGTCTCCCGCTTCTTGCTCCAGTCCTCGGGGGCAGACTTGATGTTGGACTCGATCTTCCTGACCTGCTCCGCGGCATCCTGCATACCCTGCGACTTTTCCGGCATGAGTGTCACCTTTCAGGACGGCGGACTGCCTGAGTGCAGCCCGCCACATAAAACGTATATATCAGACAAATGATGCAGGTGTCGGCGTCGCTCAGCGGCAAGGCCACGGCAGGGGCGACGGTGACCGCTGCGGTCGCGGGTGGTCCAGCGTTCCCGCCTCGACCATGACCGCCGATACGGCTGAAACCGCTTCTCTCGCCCTCGTGGGGCTGGAAGGCGGGCATGGGTGGTGCCGGATCGGGCCTGGTGTCTCCCAGGGAGTCTCCAGCGACGGAAAAGCCTGCGTGAGGCGCTGCCTATGGGGGTGTCTGATCGTTGAAGGGGATGCGGGGGATGACCCCGGCTTCCTGGGCTCCGAGCATTCGGGGGCCGGCCCCTCTTGTCCTGGCGTCTGTGGTGCCCCGCCGCACACGGGGCCCGGCCGCGCCATGAGCGGCGGTGCCGCAACAGACGCCAGGACCCCAAGCTCTGGAGCGGGTTGACCCGCCCACACCGTCCGCCTCCTCTCGGTGCCCCGGACACGGACCCGGGCCGCTACGCGCTTCAGCGCGCCGCATGCCAGCCCTACGCCGACCGAGCAAGGATGGGGGGCCCGCGGGTACGGGGCCTTCGGGTGACGGGAGCAGCACCTTGATCAACGTGGACATCCAGCACTGCCGCAGCGCGGTGGTGATCAGCGCCACCGGGGAACTCGACGAGGGCGCGGGAGAAGTCTTCCAGCGCGCTCTGGACCGCGTGACCATGGACGAACGCGATCTCCTGGTGGACCTGCACGCCATCACGGCCATAAACGTCGACGGCCTGCTCCACCTCCTGGAACTGCACCGGCGCGCGGAGCGCATGCGGCTACGGGTCCAGGTCACCGGCTGGCAGACCCAGCCCCAGCAGTGCATGGCCACCGTGGCCGGCATCCCCGGACCCAGAACAAGCACCGGCGAACGCTACGCCATGGCAGGCTTCCGCCGACTCCTCGAAGAAAAGGCACAGCGCGCACGGGAACGCTCCGACTTCACCAATGGCTGGCTGCCCGACGTCTAACGTGCGCCCGGATAGTGTTACTGACATGGCGTCAGAGGTGTACGCCGGTCAGCCGGTGGGGAAGCCGTGGCGAACAGTAGGCACTGGGCTGGCGCGCGCCCGTAATCCCCGGAACGCCTCTGCATCCCGGCGGTGCGTAGCCGGGTCCCTGAGGGCCGCGAGGCTGTGCCGCGGCCTGCCATGAGAGGAAAGGCAAGGAGCTGAGGATGGGGGCGATCGTGCAGCGGATGCCGGACGAGAACGGTATCCGGATCATCTTGTGCCACGGCGAATTCGATACACACACCAGCCCCTTGCTCGACAAGGAACTGCGAGGAGCCGCACATGAGCGCCTGGCAGGGTGATTGTGGACGTCAGCCAGATCTCCTTCGCGGACTCCACTTTCCTCAGCGTCCTCATCACCGGACACCGCGCGCTCACCCTCACCCTGGCCGGCCCGCTCCCGCACCGTTTCGCCAGACTTCTTGCCCTCACCCGCCTCGACACCCACCTCCACATCACCCCCACCCTGACCGCCGCAGCCGAGCAGCCCTGACAAACAGCTGCGCAGGGTGATGTGAGAGCTTGGTGATCAAGGGTTGGCCGGTGCGAGTGGGGTCGCTCTGGCGGGTGATCGTTTTCTTGATGCGGGTGGTGGTCGGAGGGTCGGGAGAGGCATCGAGGGGGTTCCGGGAGCGATGCGGGAGGTCTCGATGGTGTCCGTGGTGTCGTTGATGACGGCGAAGGCCGAGTTGGCGCGGGGGAAGGCGACGGAGTGGCAGGTGTTGCTGGCCGAGGCTCAGGAGCAGGTTGACTTCTGGCTGGCAGAGGCCACGGCGGAGGAGGACGCGGTGCGCCGGCTGCGTCTGGCCCTGGAGGAACGGTCGGAACTGGTCGAGGCCGCGGCCTCGTTGAGCCCGGTGATCACGGATGTGGAGGAAGCCGCCGATGCGGTCGAGTCCGTGCCGGTCCGGGTGGGAGGTGCCAAGGCGGCGGGGAAGGGGCCGGCGGCGGGTGTGCCGGTGCCCTCGTGGGAGCCGGGTCTGGGAGAGGGCGTGCTCTCGGAGGTGTATCGGGCGGCGCTGGCCGTCGTGCGGGAGGCTCAGGGGCCGGTGCTGGCCCGGCAGGTGGCCGAGCGGCTGGGCTGGGAGTCGAGTCCGGCGCGTCAGCAGCGGGCACGGGATGTGTGTTCCCGCCTCGCGGTGCGGGGGTGGATCGTGAAGCGGGGTGACGGGAAGTGCACCAGGCTGCCCGGCTGACCTTCCGCGCCGCGGCGTCGGCGGGTCCGGCCAGGCGCCGGCTCATGTTGATGCCCACCGCGAGCAGGACGAACGCGGCGTGGTGGTCGGTGCGGCGTTCGTAGTCACGGACGCAGCGGCGCCGCCGGGTGATCCACGCGAGCGTGCGTTCCACGATCCACCGTTTCGCGATGACCTTGAAACCGTGGCCCTTGCGGCGGCCGGGGTGCTCGGGGATCTCCAGGTCGATACCGAGGGTCCGCAGGGTCCAGGGCACGAGTTCGCCGTCGTAGCCGTGGTCCGCCCAGACCTTGGTGACCTGCCGGAACAGCAGGGCCAGGCGGGCGAAGAGGGCCATCGCGGCGGTCCGGTCGTTCACATCGGCCGCGGTGACGGCCACCAGCAGGACCAGACCGAGAGTGTCGACGACGATGTGCCGCTTGCGGCCGTTGACCTGCTTACCGCCGTCGAAGCCCCGGCTCGCGGAGCCGACCGTCTCGGCTGCCTTGAGGGACTGCGCGTCGATGACCGCGGCCGCCGGCTGCTCGGAGCGTCCGGCACGACGGCGGATCTCCTTGACCAGCACGGTGTGGATCTGCGCGAACACGCCCTGGCGCACCCAGCGGCGGAAGAAGTCGAAGACCTTGCGCGGCGGCGGGAACGGCTCCGGCAGCGAACGCCACTTGCCTCCGTTGTCGGTGAGATAGCGCAGTGCGTCCAGCATGCTGCGGTGGCAGTACTCCTCGGGCCGGCCCCCGCGCCCGTCCATCCAGGGTGGCACCGGGATCGCGGTGCGGACCTGTCCCACTCGGCCTCGGTCATATCCGTCTCGAAGGTCCGCTCGCGCACCGGCGTGTCCGACGGCACATTCCCGAACCGGCACGGCAGACACCGACACGCACGGGTGGCGAAGTTGTCGGCAGGAACGGCGAGTTGGTAGAACTGCGGCACGGGGTCCTCCGGGGTTGTTTCGTCGCAACGAAAAACTCTCCAGAGGGCCCCTCTCTTCATGCCTCCTGGGCCCCGGAACTTCCCATTCGAACCGCTGGCCCCATCATCACCAGGCTCTCAGCCCTGGTTCCGCACCGTCGGCGGGGCGCAGCGGTTCCTGTCGGCGTTCACCGGGATCTCACCCCACTTCCGGCCCCACCGGCACCTGAAGACGGCCGGCCGGTACCGCTTCGAAATGAGGATCCGCTTCACCATCTGGAACCACATCACCGGCACCACCGGCATGTCCGCTACGTCCTGAACCACAGCCGACGACAGGCACTGTCACACCCTGACGCACCCTCAGGCGACCACGCCCTCGATAACGTGACAACACCCGATTTTCCGTTCAGCTTCAGACCCAGACCGCCGGACAAGGTGGCGGTGCCGTTACGATGAAACGTTGACCGTCGGGGCCAGGCCCTCGCCGGTGTCCACACTGCACTTCAGCTTGCCGGTCACAGAGCAACTTGTGCGGGAGGGATAGTCGCCGAACTCCGTCTCTACCTCGACCTTGCTGCCTCCGTCGTGTGAGCCATATCCGATCTTCGCGTCGTTGGGCCCTTTCGAGCCCGGGCACGAGGAGACGGTCCAGGAGCCGGGATTGCCGCCAGTGATGCTGTCCGGAGGCATCGTTTGGAAGACGAGCGGTAGGTCCAGGTCCTTGTAGTCCAGCTGCAGATCCACGGTGGTCTTGACGGTGACCACTACAGCGGGTCCACAAGGGGGCGGGGTCTGCGCAGGCGACGCTGCCACGGTCGGAGCGCCCACCACGGCTCCCACCAGCAGAGCGGCTACCGCTCCTTTGACCAGTACCTGTGTGAACATCTGCTCCTCCTAAGCGGGGTGAGTCACTCCATCGTCCACCGCCACGCGAGGGTGCGCCACCGGCACCACAACCACGTCCCGTGTCCGGTGGTGAGCAGTGAGTTGCCGCCAACTTGAAGTGCCAGGCCAAAAGGCTGGTGTGATCGGTCCTTCGGGTACACCGCGGACGGTGCTGTCAGAGCCTGGTGATCAAGGGTTAGCCAGTGCGAGTGGGGCCGCTCTGGCGGGTGATCGTCTCCGTCGGGTGGGTGGAGGCCGGGGTGCGGGGAGAGGCATCGAGAGGTTCCGGGAGTGATGCGGGAGGTCTCGATGGTGTCCGTGGTGTCGTTGATGACGGCGAAGGCCGAGCTGGCGCGGGGGAAGGCCATGGAGTGGCAGGCGTTGCTGGCCGAGGCCCAGGAGCAGGTGGACTTCTGGCTGGCTGAGGCGAGCGCGGAGGAGGACGCGGTGCGCCGGCTGCGCCTCGCTTTGGAGGAGCGGTTGGAACTGACGGATAAGGCGGCCGTGTTGAGTCCGGTGCTGACGGAGGTGGAGGAGATCGCTGACGCGGCCGGGGCATCCTCGCCGGTCCGGCCCGTGCGAACGCAAGAGGTGGCGGTCGGCGAGGAGACGCCGGTGGTGCGTGGAGCGGTGGCGTCGTGGGAGCCGGGACGGGACGAGAGTGTGCTGCCCGGGGTGTATCGGGCGGCGCTGGCGGTCGTGCGGGAGGTGAAGGGTCCGGTGCTGGCGCGGCAAGTGGCCGAGAAACTGGGCTGGGAGGCGACGCCGGCGCGTCAGCAGCGGGCGCGGGACGTGTGTTCCCGGCTGGCGGCCCGAGGGTGGATCGTGAAGCGAGGCGACGGGAGGTTCACCAGGCTGCCCGGCTGACCCGCCGGGCAGGGGCGTCGGCACGGCCGGCCAGTCGGCGGCTCATGGCGATGCCCACCGCGAGCAGGACGAAGGCGGCGTGGTGGTCCAGGCGGCGTTCGTAGTCGCGCACGCAGCGACGCCGCCGAGTGATCCACGCCAGCGTGCGTTCCACGATCCACCGCTTGGGGATGACCTTGAAACCCTGCGCCTTGCGGCGGCCGGGGTGCACAGGGATCTCCAAGTCCAAACCGAGGTGCCGGCGGGCCCAGGGCACGAGTTCGCCGTCGTAGACGTGGTCCGCCCAGACCTTGGTGACCTGGGAGAACAGCAGCCGCAGACGGTCGAAGAGGGCCATGGCCGCGGTGCGGTCGTTCACGTCGGCGGCGGTGACGGCCACCAGCAGGACCAGGCCGAGGGTGTCGACGACGATGTGCCGCTTGCGCCCGTTGACCTGCTTGCCGCCGTCGAACCCACGGCTCGCGGCACCCACCGTCTCGGCCGCCTTGAGTGACTGCGCGTCGATGATCGCGGCCGTCGGCTGTTCGGCACGGCCCTCGCGGCGGCGGATCTCCTTCACCAGCAAGGAGTGGATCATGGCGAACACGCCCTGGCGTACCCAGCGGCGGAAGAAGTCGAAGACCTTGCGCGGCGGCGGGAACGGCTCGGGCAGCGAACGCCACTTTCCCCCGTTGTCCGCGAGATAGCGCAGCGCGTCCAACATTCGCCGGTGGCAATACTCCTCCGGCCGGCCCCCGCGCCCCTCCATCCACGGCGGCGGCGGGATGGCCGCGCGCACCTCGTCCCACTCGGCCTCGGTCATATCCGTCTCGAAGGCCCGCTCGTGCACCGGCGCCCCGGACGGCACGTTCCCGAACCGGCACGGCAGACACCTGCACGCGGGGCGGGTGAAGCTGTCTGCGGTGAGGCGCGGCAAGTTGGTACAACTGCGGCACGGGGTCCTCCGGGGTTGTTCGTGGCAACGAAAAACTCTCCAGAGGGCCCCTCTCTCCATGCCTCCCAGGCCACAGAAACCCCCACTCGAACCCCTGGCCCCATCATCACCAGGCTCTAAGATCACCAACAGCATCCGGATTGTGTGTACCTGATTGCCACCGGGACACGGTGCTGCTGAAAGTGAACCAAACCAGACACCGAAACCCGTCGTGGCGGGCGCTGACTGCCTTACAAGCGATGCCCGGGCCCGATGATCGTGAGTCCCACCTGTTCGGCGAGCCAGTGTGCATACGGCTCCCGCGTCTGCCGGCCGTTGAACAGGGCGCTGCGGATGTGGACGAGGACGGTGTGGTCGTCGGCCGGCAGGTCGAGGTCGCGGGTACGGGTGTTCAGGAGGAGCGTCACCTCGGCGTGCTTGGACTCGCCGGCGAATCCCGCCTCGGGCGCGTCCGGCCAGCACAGGCTCGCCCAGCAGATCTCGCCGATGTTCGCGCCGATCGTTGCCGCGAAGGCGTCCTCGATGCTGTCGACCGGCTGGTCGACCAGCGAGCACTCGACCGGCAGCCGCCCTTCGTACGCGGACGGGTCGGCCGGCAGACCGGTCGCTTGGACACCGACGACCAGGGCGGGCTGGTCCTCGAACGACACCCCCTCGAACTCCCCGCATTCTTCCTGCCCCTGGAACCACACCCCGGGCAGCTCCTCCGCCACCCGCCGCACCTCGGCGACAGAGGGGAGTTGCACAGACACGGAGACCTCGGAGTACTCGCGGCGGCCGAACTCCATGAGGTGGCGCGCGGTGCTCAGGGCGAGCGCGAGGTCGGGGGTGCAAAAAACGGGATAGGCGATATCGTTGGACATGCGGCCACTGTGCCACGGTGCGTTATCGCAGCTCATCGCATTTTCGGCACGGTCATGTACGCCGTCTCCCTCCGGGCCCCAAACTTGCCCAGGGCCATGTGAAGCTTCTGACAGCTCTACCGACTTGATCGCCACCCCGGCCGCGACCGGCGCAACGCGAGCGCGTCCGCCGCCCACCTCCGCGGCACCGGCGATCCTGCTGGCCGTCACGGTCGGCGTGAGCCGGTGGACACGCTGACCACCCTGATCGGTCAGGTTCCCCGCACCCTCCGCTTGCATGATCGTGGCCGCTCCAGAGCTCGCCGACTGCCGCGCAGCTGATCAGCACCTGGTTCCGCCCCTGCCCTGTTGCTGGCCGCTGGCGGGCTGGCCCGCGCCGGCGAGCTGAACCTCATCCTCGTCATCGCGTCGTGTACCTGCGCGGCAGCATTCCGCGCCGGTAGGTGCTGTGGTCCGGATATACGGGCGTGAGGCTGGTCCGGTGGCTGGCGCCGTGATCCTGAACAGCCTGCGGCGCTCGGGCACCCTGGACCCCCGTGCGAGCGCGGGGGACTGGTCAGTGCGAAGCCGGTCTCGGCGAGTGCCCTGGGATTGACGAAGAGGCGCTGGTGCGGTTTCGTTCCCCGGGGTCTGCCAGGCTCAGCTCCGGCAGACCCCAGCGGGGCCGAGCGGAGTGGTTGTGGGCCCTACCGGGCTGCTCGGAGTGCCGGGTGCAGCAACGCTGCCGCTCCGTCATGAGAGGGATTCGATGTAGCCCCAGCCGGCGTTGCCGATCTCCACGGGTGTGCCCCATCCGGTCGTAGTGGCGGGCTGGAAGTACAGGTCGCCGCTCCGTTGGGACTGAGGGTCGTAGGTTGTGGTGAACCAGAGGTCGGCCAGTCCGTCGCCGTTGCCGTCGCCGAGCGAGGTGGCCAGGGGCCGCCCGGCCGCTGTCCAGGTGTCGCCGGTGAGTGTCCGGGGGTCGGCGAGGCGTGCGGCGCCGTTGCTGGGGTGGTCGAGGACCTGGCCGGAGGTCTTGTGGCGGGACCACAGGTCTGCCCGGTTTGGGCCGGCGGGTTCGGTGGGGGCTTTGCCGGTGTCGGCGGGTGTCAGCACGTCGATGTCGGCTGTGGTCGGTCAGTCCGTGCCGCCGAGCTATACCGCGGAGTGCGGCAGGGAGGGGCCGGTGGTGGGGAGGCCGCAGCGGTGGAGCCAGAGGGCAGGCAGGAGCCGGAGCACCGGAGTGCATCGGCCATCGTTTACGGTCCTGCCTCCGGGCGTGGAACAGAATCTTCGTGGACTCGTATGGCCATGCATCGGCCGCTTACGGGGCGGCGTACACCCGCGGCATGGGGATCATCCGGATGGCTTTCGCGTCTGCCTGCGGCGGGTGTGCCTGGGTGCTGATGACTTGGGTGCCGGTGTCGCGAGCGGCCTGCGCGAGCTTGTGCAGCACGCGGCGCACGACGTTCTCGTCGATCCCCTGCTGGGTAGGGGTTGTCGAGAAGGAGCAGGCCCGGAAAGGCGCATTCCTCGTCCAGGTCGCGGTCAAGGAAGAGTGTCGCGTAGCTGTAGGCGAGGAAGAACAGCACCTTGGCTTCGGCACCCAGAGCTTGGTCCCACGGACGCGTACCGACGTAGAAGGTCAGGTCGGAGTGTCGGATGGACACGTCGCGGCCCAACCACGCGTCTCCCCGGAATTCCGCCAAGAACTCGTTCATCCGATCTGCGAACGCCGAGCACCGCACCACGGGCGACGCGCCCGCGTGCGGGGCGTTGCAGGCTTGCTCTCGAGTTCGTTGACCACCTGCTGTGCGGCGCTTAAAGCGTTGCGGGCCTGGTCGCGGCGCTGAAAAGATGGCTTCGATGGCCGGGAATGCTGTCAGCTTGTGCTCTAGCCGTGCGATCTGGGCGGCGAGTTCTTCCAGGGCGGCAACGAAGGGCACGAGTTGAGCGGCCCGCCCGTCGTTGAGTTGCTGTGCGAGCTCGGCCTGGTTGCCCTGGAACTCCTCTTGCAGGGTTCGGGCTGCCCCGAGGTCGGCCAGGGTGCGCGTGACGACATCGTCGAGGTCGGTCAGCTCCGACTTCAGCGATCTGATCTCAACCTGTGCCCGCCGTTGCCGGTGGTCTTCATCGACGGACTGATAGCAGACGTAGCAGGAATCATGGGCGTGATACCGGGCTGGATCGATGTCCTGCTCGCATGCGGGGCACAACCGGACCGGCAGACTTCCGGAGAGCCCGACGGACGCGCTCAGCCCCTCCATCCGGCCGATCTCGCCGCGCACGGTCTCGGCTGACCGGCTGTGTTCCTCGTCAAGGACATGATCGAGATACCGGTCATTGGCAGCGGCGAGGTGTTCTCCTGGGGCGTCTGGGTCTCGCTGAGACGCGAGAGCTTCTCCCGGGCTGCGGATCTGTGGGATCCCCCCCGGCCGCGAGGCCGAGGAGCCGTACTTCGGCTGGCTCACCACCGACCTGCCGGTCTACCCGACCGCGACCCTTCAACCTGGAGACGCACGTGCACACCCGCCCGGTCGCAGAACGACCCTTCGTCGAGCTCGAGCCCACAGACCATCCCTTGGCCGTCGAGCAGCGCACCGGGATCACCCTGGACCGCGTGCAGGAGATCGCGGAGGCTCTCCTCCACTCCGGCTACGACTGGGTGATGCCGCCCAACGTGGGGGCATGTCCCAGTACGCGGACGGCGGGCTGATGACCACCAAGCCCTACACCTCGGGCGGTGCCTACATCCACCGGATGAGCGACCTGTGCGAGGGCTGCCGGTACCGGCCCACCGACCGCACCGGAGAACGGGCCTGCCCCTATACCGTCGGCTACTGGTCCTTCCTCGACCGGCACCGCGCACGCCTGGCGGGGAACCCCCGCACGGCCCAAGCCGTGAAGGGCCTGGACCGGCTCGGCGACCTGGCGCAGGTCGCCCGAGCGCACCGCGAGGCGGGCGACGCTCCGCCCTGAGGCCCCCTCCCGGTGCCGCGGTCGAGGTGCGCCGGGGTCACCGGGCGGCGCGCCGCCGACGCGCGCGCTCGAACTCGGCGACGTCCGGCATCCAGGGACCGTGCTGTTCGAGCGCGGCGCAGCCGCCGCGGACGAAGGTGCTCACCAGGTCCCGGTACCCGGCGATTCCGTCGACCAGGCCGTACTCGACCCGGTACTCGGGCTCCGCCCCGCCTTCACCCTTGCGGAGCGTCGTGACGCGGGCGATGGAGTCCGCGTAGAAGTGGAGCTGGATCCCTTCGCCCATCTCCTCGTCCTCGATGGTGAACACTTCGTTGTCCGCGGCAGAGCGATCGCCGACGAACTCCCAGAACTCAGCGGCGGCAGTGCGGGGGCCGTCCCGCCGCCACTTCTTCTCGACGCCCTTGTCGTCGGTGAACGACAGGACCGTCTTCCTCGCGCTGCCGCCGGAGTCGGCGCGGTGGCCGGCAGCTTCCTCGTCATCCTCCATGGGTGTGCTCCGGGAGCGGTCCGCGGCCTCCGAGCACATCAGGAAGGTCACGGTGCGCACCGCGTCGTCGACGAGCCCGGGGTGTGTACGGCGCACGGCCGCTTCGACCGTCGTCTCCATCCGAGTCCAGTCGCGCTTGTCCGTGGCGCGCTTTCCCCGTCGCGGATCGCGGCCGATCCGCAGTCCGGCGCAGGCCCGCTCCGCGGTGGCGATCACCCGCATGACCTCGGGCAGCAGCGCGGGGTCGACGGCGTCGGGCAACCGCCTCGGAACCGTCGAGCCGTGCAGGTACTGGCCCGTGTACCTCAGCATCGCGGCGTCGAGCGGACCGAGGACGGCTCCGCGCTCGGCGCGACGGCGGTCCGCGTGGTACTCCTGAGCTCGTTTCCCGTTCGACGTCTCTGTCGCCGCGCGCATGGCCGCGCACACCTGGCCGCGCTCGAGCAGACCGATGTCGGCCCCGTGGGCGATGAGCGGGCTCCTGTCCCACGGGACGCGCCGGAAGAGCGCGTCGACCTCCGCGGGCGCGCCGAGGAGGAGCGGGTCCAGGAGCGCGACGGCGGCGTTCTCGTCGAGCCGGTCCCGGGTTCTGGCCGCGTCGCACAGCGGAAGGACCGCGCTCCACAGCAGCAGGTGTCTGGCCAGGTCCTCCCGGATCACCGCGAGATGGGCTTCACCGATCGGGAACGTGAACGTGCGCGGATCGTGGTTGGCGTCGGCGCCGGCGCCGAGCATCAGCTTCAGCTCGCCGTCCTCGCGGATCACGTTCGGGATCCAGCTGCTCCGGCGCGTGAAAACGGTGTTCACGACCACCGCGCGCATTCGACGTCGAGGCGTGGGTCGGTGCGCACCCAGACTTCGCCTCCGGCGGCCCCGGCCGGGGCGTCGACCCGTTCGAGGCCCAGGAAGCCGATCAACTCGAGCAGTTCGGCTCGCTCGGCCCGGTCGTCGTCGACACCGTGCGAGTCGAAGAAGACGTAGTACTGGTCGCTCGGGTCCACACAGCCCGAATCCGCCCAGATCCGCCCGACTTCTTGGATCGCCGCTACTTCCGTCGTGATCGCGGCCGCGCGGGCGGCGCCGCGGGTCTCCGGTGACGCGTAGAGGTCGGCGCGGTCGGAGAACCACTGGCCGAAGCGGTCGAGCCCGGCGTATCCGTTCTCGAAGAACAGCATCGCGCTCGGAAGGTAGCGATTTCCCCTGTCGACCTGGAGGTATTCCGACCGGGTACGGCCCGCATCCTTGATCCGGGAGATCACACCCTGCCCGGGCATGAGCACCAGACTCTGCCCCGACGGTTCGTCACTGATCGTGTAGGTGTCGGAGTCCCGGTCACGGAAGAACGCGGAGAACGCCACGTAGGCTTCCTGGGGGTCGCCCACGGAGACCCGTTGGTAGTTGCCGTCATCGGCGGCGAAGACGAACTGTTTCGGTCCGGGGTGGTAGGGGCGAGCCATATGCGTCCTTCGTTCACGGGTGACAGCTCCACCAGCGTAGTCGCCACCCCCCAGGCCAGTTCCGGGAACAGTGATGTCAGTGGTTTCGGCGTGCATAACCTCTTCCAGTTCATGACGGAGACCCTGGCGCACGAGATCGGGCACAACTTCGGTCTCTTCCACGACACCGTCAACGCCCAGCGCAATCCGTCCTACCCCGACAACCGTGGCTTCCTGCCCGCCGACCGGACCTGGGTCGACGTCATGGGCTACAAGAACACGTGCGCGTCCGCTTCGCGCTGCACGGTCCAGCAGTGGTACTCCAACCCCCGCCAGAGCTTCAACAACGCGCCCCGCGGCGCCGCCCTGCCCCGGGAGGACGCGGCAGACGCCGGTCGGGTGATGAACCTGACCGGCCCGGTCCTGTCCCAGTACCGCACCCGGCCCGGCGCCGCTCCCGAGGGTGTCGCCCTCTCCGCTGTCTCCAGCGACGTGGCCACCGGAACGGTGATCGCGGAGGGCGGAGGCGGTCTCTTCCTGGCCGGAACGAAGGTCAAGATCACCGCGACTCCCGCCGCCGGCTACCGCCTCAGCCGCATCGTCGTGGACGGCGGGATGGCCGCCAACCCGCCCTCCGTCTTCCAGCTCGAGCTCAAGGGCAGCTGCCACCTCACCGCCTACTTCGACAAGGTCTGACCCCCGCCCCGCACCAACGCTCAGGGCCCCGCCGCATGGTTGCGGCGGGGCCCCCTCAACGTGCTCGGCCGCTACGGCTTCACCGCCTCCACCCCGGCCGCAGGGGCCTTGCGCCCCCTGCGGGACCCGGACGCCGCCGGGCTCGGCGACGATGACGACGGGACGGACTGGACGCCGCCTGTCAGCTCCCGCAGCAGCCGGCCGCGGAGTCCGACCTGGCGGGCATGGCGGAAGCAGCGGTCTCCGGCTCGGTGCTGATGTCCTGGGTGTGGGGCTTGGCGGCCTTGACGATGGCGGAGTGCATTCCGTCCGCGACCGTGTGGGTGGGGGTGATCTCGATGTCCGTGAACCCGGCTGCTTCGAGCCCGGCTCGGTACTCGGTGAAAGACAGGGCGCCCGCGATGCAGCCGACGTAGTCGCCGCGTTCGGCCCGCTGGGCGGGGGTGAGGGTGTCGTCGGCGACGACGTCGGAGATCCCGATCCGGCCGCCGGGGACCAGGACGCGGTAGGTCTCGGTGAAGACGGCCTGCTTGTCGGTGGACAGGTTGATCACGCAGTTGGAGATCACGACGTCGATCGTTGCGGCGGGCAGGGGGATGGCTTCGATGGTGCCCTTGAGGAACTCGACGTTGGTGGCGCCGGCCCTCTTCTGGTTGGCGAGGGCCAGGGCCAGCATTTCCTCGGTCATGTCGAGGCCGTACGCCTTGCCGGTGGGTCCGACGCGGCGGGCGGAGAGCAGGACGTCGATACCGCCGCCGGAGCCGAGGTCTAGCACCCGGTCGCCTTCGTGCAGATCGGCGACGGCGGTGGGGTTGCCGCAACCGAGGGAGGCGGCGACGGCCTCTGCGGGCAGGTCCTCACACTCGCCGCCGGTGTAGAGGCCGGAGCCGAAGTTGTCGTCGATCTCGATCGCGGCCGGCCCGCAGCAGGCGCTACCGCCCTCGGTGACCTGGACCGCGGCGGCCGCGTAGCGCTGGCGGACGGTCTCGTGCAGGTCGGTGGACTGCTCGGTCATGACTGGCTCCTGGGTAACGGGGCCTGGCGGGGCCCGGAACAGCTTGCATTCACGTTCTTCGATTCAACCTTGCGCCTTATATCGAAGAACGTCAACATAGAAGAATGTCGAAACAAGAGCTTGTGGTGCTCGGCCAGAACGCGGCCGACGCCTGCTGTCCGACCCTGCTGACCGCCCCGCTGGACGAAGAGGCCGCAGCCGATCTAGCGCGCGTGTTCAGGCGCTAGTGCCTTGACCGGGAAGGTTCGCCGGGTTGGGCGGTCAGCCCGCTGCTGAGAGTGGTCTGCCGCCCCAGCGGATGCCTCTTTCGCTGCGGATGCGGGCGCGTTCACGTCGTTGGGCGGCGAGGACGTCGGGGTGGCGGGCGTTTTGGTTGCGCCAGCGCAGGTAGGCGTGCAGGGCCCGGGTTTGGACTGTGTGGTTGGGATGGTGCGAGTTGGCCAGTGTGAACTGCCGTAGCGGCCCGAAGTGAGCCTCGATGGGGTTGGCCCAGGACGCGTAGGTCGGGGTGAAGCACAGCTCGACCTTGTTATTCGCCGCCCACCTGCGGATTCTCCAGTTGAGGTGGGCGGAGAGGTTGTCCAGGATCACGTAGATCGGGGCGCGGTCCGGGCGGGCCGCCCGGATCGTCCTCAGGGCGGCCCAGGTGTGGTCGATGCCCTTGCGGCGCCGGTTGATGCCCCACATCCGATCGTCGCCGACGGAGTAGCAGCCGTGGAAGTAGGTGAGGCCATGGGTGCGCCGATAGGTGGCCGGCAGGCGGTCGGGCCGGGACTGCTCGGCCCAGCAGGAGCCTGCGGTGGGGCGGATTCCCAAAGGCCCGAACTCGTCGAACGCGAACGTGCGGTCCGGCCGCTCGTTGATCGCGTACTCGATCCGGCCCAGCTTGGAGTCGAAGTCCGAATCTGGGGACTCCTTCCAGGTCTTCGTGCGCTGGAAGGAGATCCCGCGGCGGGCGAGTAAGCACCGCAGTGCCTCTCGGCCGATGGGGATGGGGCGGGCATGGTTGCGCCGCAGGTGATCGGCGAGCTTTCGGATCGACCAGCGGGTGAAGGGCTTGCCCAGCACGGTCGGACGAGTAGTGGCCGTCTGGACGACGAAGTCCTCGTCATCACGGTGGAGAAGGCGGGGACGGCCTCCCGCCCATCGAGGGTTCAGGCATGCGAGCCCGATCTCGTTGAACTTGTGGATCACATCGCGGACGGTGTCCTCGTCCGCCTGTACCAGGCGGGCTATGACGGGGACCGTGCTCCCGCCGGCCGAAGCCAGCAGCATCATCGCCCGCCTAAGACCGACCGGCAAATGGATCACTTGAGGCGTCGGGTGGTGGGGCGGTCGGCCCAGCGGTAGCGGCTCGTTGCTCGACGGATGAGCATGCGGAGCGTGACGAGGGCGGCGGCCAGGTACAGGTAGAAGTCCACGATGCTGCCGCTCTTCTCTGTGCAGCGCCGCAGCTTGCCGTAGTCGTTCATCCACGAGTGCGTGCGCTCGACCACCCAGCGCTTGCCGGCTTGGATCGGGGCTGGCACGCCCTTACGCGCGATCTCGGCCGTGAATCCGAACTCGGCTATACTGACTTCGGCTTTTCAGGGTGAGGGTGGTGCGTCGAGGGTCAGGCCGGTGCCGGCTATGAAGCCGTCGAGGGTGTGGGGCCGGTATTGAAGGCGTTTGAGGCGGTTGCGGACGAGGGCTTCGAGGCGGTCGAGGGCCATGACGGCGAGGTTGGCGAGGCTGCGTTTGACGTGGGCCCATACCCACTCGACTGGGTTGAGTTCGGGTGAGTAGGCGGGCAACAGGAACACGGTCAGCCATTCACGCTCGGCGACGAAGTCGCGCATCCTGCGGGAGACGTGGGTGTTCAGCCGGTCCCAGACCAGCACGATCGGTGCCCTGACCAGCTGGTGGACTCCGTCGACGAGCGCGATGAAGTCCCGCTCGCTCATGCTGCGACGTGTTCCCTTGCCCGCGGGATGGGTCCGTAGGCGGTGACACAGCCGGGTCCTCGAGCCTGGCCGCATCGCGATCAGCCCGGCCACCGACAGCCGTCCCGACCGCCGGCCGCTGATGGTGACGACCGGAGTCACTCCTCGCCGGCCCCAGGTACGCCCCCGGGGCGGCCTGCGGGTGAACCCGGCTTCGTCTTCGAAGCAGACGTAGCCCCCGCAGGCCGCCCTCGCCCTTTTACCTCCGGCCAGGTCGCCTCCCGCCACATACTCACGGCCTGCTCATCGCGTTCGGCGACCCGCCGGGCGGGGACCTGCGGGCTGAAGCCGAGCCGGTGCATCAACCGGGTAGCGCCCGAGACGCTGTAGGTGACGTGGAACTTCCGGCCGATCAGCGTGGCCACCCTCGACGCGGTCCACACCTGGTCCTCCACCCAGCCATGAGCGGCCGGGCCCTGCTCCAGATACGCGGCCAGCTTCTCCAGACACCGCGGGGACAGACGGCACCGTGGACCGCTCGGACCGCGGGAGGCCAGAGCCTGAACACCACCATCCCGCCACAACTGATGCCATTGATAAGCCGACTTCACGCTCACCCGAAGCCGCCGTGCGACCTCCGACGGATTGATCTTCTGCTCGAACAGCTCAGCCGCCTGCATACGAACCGTCTCCCGGCGCCGACGTCCCGCAGGAGTCAGCCCGCCCCCATCCGCATATTTCACACACCACGGATACAGCCACCCACCCAGACCCATCAGGGACTTCGCAAACATTCACCCCAAAGAGCTGAAGTCAGTAAGCGCACGGGACGTGGTGCTGTCGTAGCCGCGGTCGAGGTTGACGTTGACCGCCGTCGGCATTGCGCCGACCTGTGCCTTCGCCGCCTCCAGGGTGGGGCCCAGCAGGGGTGAGTCGTGCCGGTTCGCGCCGGCGGAGACGATTCCGATCGGGACACCGCAGGCGTCGGAGGCGACCGAGCGTTTCAGTCCTTGCTTGCCCCGGTCGACCGGGGAGCGTCCCGCCTTCTCACCGCCGGACGGGGCCTTGGTGATGCAGCCGTCCACCGAGATCTCGCCCAGCCCGAGACCGATCATCCGGTCGTGCGCCTCGAGAGCCAGTGCGTGGACCTTCTCGGATATCCCCAGTTCAGACCACTCCTTGACGCGGCGTCTGATGGTGCGGTCGGAGCATCCGGGGGTGGAGATGCGCTCGTAGCCTGAGCCGTGGACCAGCGCGAGCACGACGTGCTCGAAGACCGTCCGGTCAGCGATCCGGCGGCGGTGGCAGCCCAGCGGGTGGTCCGCAGCGAACTCTCGCCGGGCGGGCAGGAGGGCGGAGAACTGGTCCCAGAGGGGTTCGAGCAGGCAAGATGGCAGCGCGGGCACGGCCGTCCTTCGTGATCACTGAGCGTAGAGAACTCCATGATCACGTGGACCCGTGCCCGCACTGCATCCACCGCGCTCGATCACTCGACAGAGGCTGCCTATTGCCGGTCGGTCTAAACCGCACCGAACTCGTACTGCCCCGCCGGACGATGTGCTGGAGTTTCTGCCCCTCCTGCTCGGTCAGCCCGCGAACCGGACCGGTTTCGCCATCCCGCCTCCCCACTGGTCCGGGGAAGCATTACCAACCAGCACAACGAACAACCCGGCAAACCTTTCCGGTCACAGCACTAGGCGACCCGGTGCGGCTGCTGTCGATGATCGCCTCGCGGGACGGCGGGGAGATCTGCGTCTGCGATCTCACCCCCGCCTTCGAGCTGTCCCAGCCGACGATCTCCCATCATCTGAAGCTGCTGAAGCAGGCCGGGCTGATCGACTCCGAACGGCGGGGCACCTGGGTGTACTACCGACTCCTGTTGCAGACCATCGACCGCCTCGCCGAGGTCCTGACCCGCCCCGGCACCTCGGCTGAACCCGTCGGGACCACCTCGTATTCGCGCGCGTGCACGGGACGCCGCAGGGTTATGGGTGCGTGGGTTCGGTCTGCTGACGGTGGAGGTAGAACAGTTCGGGGTCGTCTTCGTCGAGGCCGTGGAGAAGGCCCGCTGGGGCCCATCCGACGCGTTGGAGCAGGCGTTGCATCGCGTGGTTGGAGAGGTTGGTCGAGGTGAACAGCTTCGGGGTCGTGCACGAGGCCGCAGCGGCGTGCAGCAGCAGTTGGCCAACGCCCTGGCTGCGGGCGGCCGGTGCCACCATCAGCATGGTGACGAAGCCCTGGTCGAAGAACGTGTACTCGACCACGCAGTAGCCCAGCGGGCCGGACGCGTGCTCCGCCACGATCGCCAGGCCTTGCCGGCACCACCTTCGGATGCTCGCCTGCCGTTCGTCACTGCCTTCGACTGCGACCGTGTCGATCCCGATCAACGCGTCCGCATCCGACTCACTCGCCCGGCGCACGACGAACTCGTCCAAGTCAAATGCATCCATCCATTCATGCTGTCAGCCCGGCGTTGTCACGTTGCCGGTGGCGCTCTGGGATGATCTTCGGGTTGGGGTCTTCCGGGGTGGGGCGGGGCTCGTGTCGTCTGTTGTGCCGTCGTACAAGAATCACCGCTACCCGGCCGAGATCATCGCGCACTGCGTGTGGCTGTACTTCCGCTTCCCGCTCTCCTTTACGCGAGGTGGAGGAGATGATGCTCGAGCGGGGCGTGGTCGTCTCCTACGAGACGGTCCGCCGCTGGTGTCGGAAGTTCGGGCAGGCCTACGCCAAGGCGCTGCGCCGCAGGCGCCCACAGCCCGGCGACAAGTGGCACCTCGACGAGGTCTTTATCAAGGTCAACGGGGTGCAGAAGTACTTGTGGCGGGCCGTCGACGCCGACGGCAACGTCCTCGACATCCTGGTCCAGAATCGGCGTGACAAGGCCGCGGCCAGGCGTTTCTTCCGCCGGCTGACGAAGGCCACCAGGACGGTGCCGCGGGTGGTCGTGACCGACAAGCTGAAGTCGTACGGTGCTGCGCATCGTGAGGTGATGCCCTCGGTGGAGCACCGTGCGCACAAGGGGTTGAACAACCGGGCGGAGAACTCCCACCAGCCCACCCGGCAACGCGAACGCGCGATGAAAGGATTCCGCAGTGTCGGCTTGGCGCAGCGGTTCCTGTCCGCGTTCACCGGGATCTCACCCCACTTCCGAACCGGACGCGACTTCATGACCGCCGGCCGCCACCGCTTCGAAATGAGCCTCCGCTTCACCGTCTGGGACCAGATCACCGGCGTCGCCGCCGTGCCCTCCGCGGCCTGAGCAACCAGCCGCCGACGGCTTCCTCGCACCCCCCAGCGATCACACGACCGACAACGTGACAGCACCCCGCCGGACCGTCTCGTAGGAGACGATCACGCCCCGTTCGAGCATCATCTCCTCCACCTCATGGAAATGGAAGGAGAGCGGGAACCGGAAGTACAGCCACACGCAGTGCGAAATGATCTCCGCCGGGTAGCGGTGATTCTTGTACGACGGCACAACAGACGACACGAACCCCACCCCCCGCCGGACGGAGACCCGAAGATCATCCCAGACCGCCGACAACGTGACAGGGCCCCGCCGGGTGCGGCCGTCGGTCAGGGAGTGGCGGAGGCCAGGGCCGCGTAGACGACGAGGTTGTCGCGGTAGCCGCTGCCGGCCGGACCGGCGGGGACCGTGCAGGTCACCAGCCGCAGCTGGGGAGTGCTGGTGGCCCCGTACACGGCATCGGACGGGAACTGGGACTTGGGGTAGACCTGCGACTTGGTCACCGTGAAAACCGCCGTGCTGCCGTCCGCCCGGACCGTCTTGATCTGGGCGCCGGGCTGGAGTTCACGGAGCCGGTAGAAGACGCCCTTGCCGTACGAGCCCACCGTGACGTGCCCGAGCAGGACACTGGCACCGGTCTCACCGGGCGTGGGGGAGCCGTCTCACCAGCCGGCGGGGGAGTCCGCCGCGATCGGGGGCACCTTGGCCGTGCCGTCGGCGGCGAGCCCCAGCGGCACGATCTTGCTGTCCACGCCGATCGAGGGGATCTCGATGCGTTCCGGCACGGAGCGGGTCATGGCGGCCGGCTGGGCGGCCCCCGCCGGGCCCGCGGCGCTGGCCGTAGAGGTTCCGCCGTGCCCCGCGAAGGCGAGGGCGGTCAGGGCGGCCGCCACCAGGACCATGCCGGCGCCCACCCACAGCCGCCGGGCCTTCCGCCGGTCGCGCCCGGCGGGCACTCCGGGCTCCCCGGGCGGCCCCGGGTCCCCGGGGGCCCCGGGGAAGCCTGACATCGGCTGGTTCGGGTGGCCGCTCACCGCTGGTGCACCCGCAGCCAGCGGCGGCCCAGGAGTCCGGCCGCTCCGATGGCGGCGGCCACACCGAGGCCCTCACCGGTCTCCTCGAGCGGGCTCTGGTGCCCGCCGCCGGTCACGACACCAGTGTCGGGCGCGCCCTTGGGGATGTACGGGGTCACGGGCGTGGGGGGCGGCGTGGGGGTGGAAGTGGGGGTGGGGGTGGGGGTGGGCGGCGAGTAGGGAAGCGCGACGGAGAGGCTGCCGGTGAACGTCTCGCTGGTCGGATTGCCGTTCGAAGTCGTGCTCGGCACCGAGCATGTGACGGTGACGGGGTACGTCCGCGGGGCGAGGTTCGGGAGCACCTCTGCCGTGGCTCTGAAGCCCGAGGCGTCGGCGGTGGTGATCGTCGCCTTCCCCGGGGGTGGGCCATCCGGGTTGGCGAAGGCGTTCGAGGTGATCGACGTCACAGCGTTGGCGTTGGAGGGGCAGGTGCCGGAGATGTTGAGGCTGTCCGGCGTCAGGATCTGCTTCCGGCCGAGGGCCGTCGACTTGAACTGGATCGTCCCCGGGTCAACGGGCGGGGTGTAGGGAAGCGCGACGTTGAAAGTGCTCTGGAACGCCTCACTGACCGGCGGGGCTCCCGGGACCTGGCTCGCAGCGGTGCACGTGACGGTGACCGACTGCTCTCCCGGGGTGAGGCCCGACTTCACCTTTGCCGTGGCTTCGAAGCCCGAGCCGGCATTGGTGGTGATCGTCGCCGGACCGTCGAAGGCTGCTGAAGTGATCGATGCCACGGTGTCGGTGCCGGAGGGGCACGTGCCGGAGATGTTGATGTTGTCCGGCGTGAGGATGTTCTTCCGGCCGAGGGCCGTCGACTTGAACTGGACCTTCCCGGTGCCGCCGGGGATGCCCGGATCCGTGCTCCCGCCGTCCGTGGCCGTGCCACTGCCCGAGTCGCCGTCGGCGGTCGTCCCACCGGTCGTGGGGGCCGTGGCGTTGTGGATCCCGGGGGCCGTCACGTTGTTGATGGCGGGGGCCGTGAGGTTGTGGATCGTGGGACCCGCCGCAAACGCCGGTGCGGCACCTGGGAGCATCAGTGCGGCCGCTCCGATGGCGGTTGTCGCGATGCCCGTTGCAATGATCGACTTCATGCCCTGTCTCCTTCTGAGCGCGTTCCAGGCCGGATCCCCGTTGGAGGCGCCTGCATGTTGCGAGGCACACTCTTCGCGCTTTCGGAGGTCCGGTCATGGACCGATCGGGGGACCAGCCGGTGGATACGGGCTCTCGAAGGGGCTCTGCCGTGCAAGGGGCGATGGTCTGCAAGGGGCCCGTGGCCGGCGGACCGGCCCCGGACCATTCGCCAGGGTGCTGTCAAGTTGTTCGTGGGCTGGCTGGCTGATGGTGCGTCAGGGCATGGTGGGGGCAGAGTGGTCGCGCTGGGTTAGGCCGTGGTGGGCATGACGGTGACCCCGGTGATCTGGTCCCATATGGCGAAGCGGGGGAACCTCATAGCCTGAATTAACTAATTGTTGGCTGTCCGGAAAACGCGGAGCCCCTCACACCCATCCGATGGAGACACCTCAAGCAACACAACTCACGATCGTTTTACGAGCTCATAGGACTCGGTCTTGGCGCGCGGGTCCGCCCTGCGTGTCTGATCGGCAGGCCACAGCCGGCTGACTACTCTTCGTGCAGTTCGTAACGCATAGTGTTCGCACCGGAGGTTCTGGATGGCACGCTGGTATGCGGCCCCGCTCGTATGTATGGCTTTGACCGCCCTGCTGCCCGCATCACTCTCCGCCGCGGCCTCTGGCCCGCCGGCCTCGCCTCCCGACGCCAGGAGGGCTTCTCTTGTCTGGATGCCGGCTGGGGACGGGATCCTCTCCCTCGACGCCGACGCCCGGACCGTGCGCTACCGGTCGTGCACCGCGGACACCGGCCGCGTCAGCAGCCCGGGTATGAGAGTCAAGGACGGTGTGGCGACCGGGCAGGTGCGGGTGAACGGGAAGCTCTACCGCTTCCAGGTTCCGCTGCGGGGTCGTGAGACCGGCACTCTCCAGGCAGGCCGAGACCGTCTCGAAGGCCCCACGGTAACCAACCCGCAACCCCCCACCGATCCGGCGGCGGGCCGGCACCTCCTGCCGCTGAAAGAGCGGCTCCAAGCCGTCGTCGACGCCGCACCTGTCACCGCGGCCGTCTCCGTGCGCGACCTGTCCGGCCGCTTCGGCGACAAGCAGATCAGCATCGCCGGACATTCCCGGCCGAAGGCGGCCAGCCTGATCAAGCTGTGGATCCTGGCGGAACTGATGCGCAGGATCGACTGCGGCCAGGCGCGGTACACCGACACCGTCCTGGTGGAGCCGTCCGACGTGGTCGGTGGAACCGGCAAGCTGCAGTACGAGACGTTTCCGCAGGAGGTGACTCTATACCGGCTCGCTCAGTACATGATCAAGTACAGCGACAACACCGCCGCCAACGTGCTGATCGACTACCTGGGTGGCTTCGCACCGGTCAACGCACTGATCGATTCGATGAACCAGCGTGAGACCGTCCTGGCCCGCAAGATGCTAGAAGTCGGCCCGGAGAACTACACCAGCCCCGACGACGTGATCTCTCTGCTCGGCTCGGTGTGGGACGGCCAGGTGCTGTCGGAGACCAACAGGCAGCTGATGCTCGGCTTCATGCTGGAACAGACACTCAATGAAAAGATCCCTGCAGCCCTGCCGTCAGGTGTCCCCGTCGCCCACAAGACCGGAGACCTCGACGACGTCTCGCACGATGTGGGCTACTACCTCATCCCCAACACCCCGATCGCGGTCGCATTCCTGACCTCGGGCCCGTACGACGCAGGAACCGACACCGTAAAGGAACTGGCCCGAGTGGTCTACGACTACATCGCCACAGAGCACGCCGGGACCCGGAAGGCAAACCGCTGACCCTCCGCGCCTCCATGTCAATCCATCACCACAGTCGCTGAGCTTGACTGCCTGTTTCATATACCCGTGTACGGGCTAGCCTGGGGGCCTAGGCTTGGCTGGTGTCCAAGGGCGCCAAGAAGGCCGGTTCAACTGCCTTATCTCGTGGCGGAAATCGGCTGATGTGTACTCCTTGGACTCAACCGGTCGTTGCAACACAGGCCTGTTGGAGCAACAGTACTTGCTCGTTGAGTGCCTCGGCTGGGGTCTTCCAGCCGAGTGTCTTGCGTGGTCTGGTGTTCAGTGCGTGGGCGACAGCTTCGATGTCCTCGGCGGACCAGCGTGAAAGGTCGGTGCCTTTCGGGAAGTACTGACGCAGGAGCCCGTTCGTGTTCTCGTTTGTGCCTCGCTGCCATGGGCTGTGTGGATCGGCGAAGAACACAGGGATACCGGTCTCGATGCGGAACTGCGTGTGTGCCGACATCTCTTTGCCGCGGTCCCATGTCACAGAGCGCCTCAGCTGCTCGGGCAGCGTCGACATCGTGTTGGCGAGTGCGTTCTTCATGGAGATCGCTCCGTAACCGGCCAGGGCGGGGCCGTTCTTCGTTCGGGGGATTGTCCCGAACCCTTCCTCGCGGGGCAGGTGGACCAGCATCGTGAACCGGGTCGACCGCTCGACTACGGTGCCGATCGCGGAACGCTCCAGCCCGATGATCAGGTCCCCTTCCCAGTGGCCGGGAACAGCACGGTCCTCGACCTCGGCGGGCCTCTCGCTGATTAACGCTTCCGGCGTCACGTGCGCCCAGGTCTTCCGGCGTGAACGCGCCCGCGGCGCACGCAGAGCGCGACCGGTTCGAAGACACAGAATGAGCTCGCGTTTCAGCGCTCCGCGGCCCTGAATGTAGAGGGCCTGGTAGATCGCCTCGTGGCTGATGCGCATGGACTCATCATCCGGGAATTCCAGCTTGATCCGGTTCGCGATCTGCTCCGGACTCCAAGCCTGGACCCATGCCCGATCCGCGCGATGCGGCTTGTTCCGTCCCGTCCAGTTGCCTGTTGCAGGACCTGCGATAGCCCTGCCGCATGGCGTGCTGATCTGACCGGACAGTCGCTCCTGGACGTAGGCGTGCAACCGCGGGTTGGCAACGAGCTTTGCCGCTTTCGGGCGGCGTGCAGCCATGTCGGCTTTCCACTGGGCAACGGACGCCCGATAGTCACGCCTGCCGGCTCTCGTGGCCGCGTTGCGCCTCAGTTCCCGGGAACTCGTTCCAGGATCACGACCGACATCTCGAGCGATCTCGCGCACTCCTTTGCCCTGGGCTTTGAGAAGCGCGATTTCTTCCCGCTCGCGAAACGACGGGTATCTGCCCGAAGGCGGCTTCGGATCGAACGGTCGCATGCCGCCACACTGGCGGTACCAGCGCGTCGCGACCGCCGGCGCCACGCCGACGACGGCCGCGGCCTCCTCGGCAAGAAGGCCCTTGGCGATCTCCGTCCAGAACGCCGCCTCGACATGACGCTGGTACTTCGGATGCCCCGGAGACCTCAACTTCGGACGCACCGCCCTGTCCGCTGCCTGCTGACGACGAACCACCCCACACCTCCACGATCACGAGGTGTTGCGACGACCAGTTGAAGAGCAATAGTCAAGAGTTGTGGATCAGCTGAGGTGGTTCATGCCGCGAGGGTCTCGTCCTGATCGACGAGGTGACCGTTCTCGAAGCGGTTGCCGGCTCGGACGAGGGCGACGAGGTGGGGTGCGGTGACCGCGCGCCAGCGGGCCTGGGCGGATTCCACGAGCTTGAAGACCATGGCGAGGGCGGCGGTGGGGCTGCCGGCGCCGCGGGTGACCTTGGTCCGGAGCTTGACTGTGGAGAACGTTGATTCGATGGGGTTCGTGGTCCGCAGGTGGATCCAGTGCTCGGCGGGGAAGTCGTAGAACGCCAGCAGCTCGTCGACCTCGCCGGTGATCTTCTTCACCGCCTTCGGCCACTTCGCCCCGTACGTCTTCTCGAACGCGGTGACCGCCTTCTGGGCGTGGGTGCGGTCCTCGGCGTTGTAGATTTCCTGGAGGGCTTTCCTCGCGCCGGGCTGCGCGGATTTCGGCAGCGCGTTCATGACATTGCGGGTTTTGTGAACCCAGCACCTCTGATGGCGGGCGGCGGGGAACACCTCCGCCAGGGCCCGCCACAGCCCCATTGCCCCGTCGCCGGTGACCAGGACCGGGTCGCGCATGCCGCGCCGGCGGCAGTCCCGCAGCAGATCCGCCCAGGACTCGGTGGACTCCCTCAGCCCCTCGGCGATCGCGATCAGCTCCTTGGTGCCGTCGACGCGGACGCCCATCAAGACCAGCAGGCACGAATGGGTCTGGGACAGACGGATCTTGGGGTGGATGCCGTCGGCCCACACATAGACGTAATCGGTTTCCGCCAGGTCACGGCGCTGGAAGACGGCATGATCTGCTGTCCACTGCTTCGTCAGCCGGGTCACCGTCGCCGGTGACAGGCCGGCCGTGCCGCCGAGGAACTGCTCGAGTGCGGGCACGAAGTCACCCGAGGACAGGCCGTGGAGGTAGAGCAGGGGCAGGACCTCGCTGACCTTCGGGGACTTCCGGCACCACGGCGCGAGGATCTTCGAGGAGAACCGTTCCCGCTCGCCGGTCCCAGCGTCGACTCGTTTGTCGTTCACACGCGGCGCGGCCACCTCGACCGGTCCCGCGGCCGTGGTCACCGACCGGGGCCGGTGACGGCCGTTGCGGACCACCAGCCTCCGGCCCCGCTCGTCGTGCTGGCCAGCGAGCTCGGCTATGTACTGCTCGACCTCGGCCTCCAGGGCTGCCGCGAGCATCCGCCGGGCGCCCTCCCGGACGATCTCGTCGATCAGAGAGATACCAGACTCGGTGGTGCCGTCTTCGTTGACTACGCTGAGCACGGGCGTGCCTTCCCGACCCGCGCTCGAACGCGGGCCCATTCGGTGACCATGAGTCGATCACCCGGGAAGGTACGCCCTCCGCATCCCACGAGGCACCCCGCCCCAGGCCGATCCACAGGTTCCGAGCATTGCTCCCAGTTGAATCCGCCCTGGGTGTCCCGGTCCGGATGCTGACTGCCCTCGAGCGTCTTCGCGTTGGCCTGAAGACTGAAGCCTTCCTCCCGCAGCAGGTCACCCACGGTATCGGCGCTGATCCGGTGCCCGGCCCGGGCCAGCTCCGCCGCGAGCGTACGGGTCGATTTCAACGTCCACCGCAGCGGCGACATCGGGTCGCCGCTCTCATCGGGCTCGACCAGCGCCAGCAGTGCCGGCCGTAGCCCCGGGTCCAGATCGGCGACCCGTTTGCGTCCTCCGCCGGGACGCCGGACCCGCCCCAACAGCTCGTCGCCGGATTCCAGCTCGAACACGCCATCGCGGACCGTCGTCTCACTGACCTGGGCCGCCCGAGCGACAGCGCGGATGCCACCATGCCCCAGCAGCCGGGCCTCGGCCCCCATCAACAGCCGCCGCTGCCGCTCGTCCAGATGCGGGAACAACACCGCGAACTTCGCGAAGAGTTGGTCACGGGTCTCGTCCGGGATGCGCCTACCAGACCAACGAGCCCCAGGTCGGGAAGCAACACCTTGATGATCTGCAAGCCCTTAGGCAACACTGCCAACTGCGGAACTCAGGCACCAAGGCGTCCGTCAAAGCGGAACAAGTTCACCCGCGCGCCTTGTCCGATCCCTCTTTCGGCCGGTGTGGTCTCCACCTGCAGGCGGGCAGGCATGCTGGGTGTCAATCGGAATCTCTGATGGGATGTCATCTTGAAGCGCTCCAAGGTCCGCGTGCCGGCCGTAACTGCTGCTTTCCTCGTGGTGGCGGGTGTGGCGGCCCCAGCCGTTGCCGCCCCTGGTGTCGTGGGGTCACCGGCTGTGGTGCCGGGTCACGGCGCCGATGGGAAAGTCCTCCACGTCCGCTGCGATCCCGCCCGTCTCGTCGAAGCGATCAACCAGGCCAACACGAGGGCGGAAACCCTCATCGTTCTTGCCAAGGGCTGCACGTACTCCATCGACTCCGAACGCAGCGGCAACGCTCTTCCCGCGATGCTTCAACAGATCACCATCGACGGGAACGGCGCCACCATCAAGCGGGCGAGCACGGCCGGAAGCTTCCGGATCATGGAGGTCGAAACGGGCGGCGCCCTCACTCTACGTCACTTGACGCTATCAGGCGGCCACGCCGCGCCCGGCTCAGGAGGTGGTGCTGTCCTGGTACAGAAGGGCGGCAGCCTGAACCTGGACACGGTCACCCTCAAGGGCAACTCCGGCGGCGATGGATCTTCAGCGAACGGCGGCGCGATTGCGAACTCGGGAGTGACGCACATTGCACGCAGCATGCTCGTGGATAACACCGCCTACGACGGCGGTGCTGTCTACAACGATGCCTCCGGCGCGCTGACCGTTGTCGACTCCCATCTCCTCCGGAACGTCGCCACCAACACGGGTGGCGCGCTGCACCTGCAGGCCCGATCTGTGGTCGAGGGCAGCACCCTCAACGGCAACCGGGCCAACGGCAATTCCGGTGGCGCGATCTACAACTTCGGCGGCGCGAACCTCGACTTGATCGACTCGGTCGTCGATGGCAACCAAGCTGCAGACGACGGCGGCGGCATCATGAACAAGGGCGCCAGCATCCTGACCCTGCGCCACACCACTGTCAGCAACAACACGGCCCACACCTTCGGTGGCGGACTTTACATCGAGGGGAACGCGCTGTTGGAGGACTCGAAGGTGCAGAACAACACCGCCACGATCGCGGACGGCGGCGGTATTTACATCAACGTCGCCCAAGAGGTGGCTCTACGGCGTTCACGCGTGGACGGCAACCGAGCTCTGGCCGCGTCCCGCAGGGCCGGGGGCGTTTTCATTGCGGATGGCTCCGTGACGCTGACCGACACCAAGGTCAGGCGGAACACCTCGCAGGCCGAGCCTGGCGGAATCTACAACCAAGGTCAGGTGCGTACCTTCGGCGACCTCGTCGTCTCCGAGAACGTTCCCGCCAACTGCCGGGGAAGTCAGAACCCAGTCCCGGGCTGCTTGGACTGACGCGACGCTGTCCCCGAGGCTGCTATGTCGTGTAAAGCGGCTTGAGTGGTCGTTAAGTCCGACTTCTCTTCGTTCGTGATCGCTCGATCGGGCACTGTCACGTTGTCGGTGGCGGGGTGGGATGATCTTCGGACTGTCCGTCTGGGGAGGGGCCCGTTCATATCGTCGAGCACGCGGTCGTACGCGAACCACCGCTACCCGGTGGAGATCATTTCGCACTGTGTGTGGCTGTACTTCCGCTTCCCGCTCTCCTACCGCGAGGTGGAGGAGATGATGCTCGAGCGGGGCGTGATCGTCTCTTACGAGAGCATCCGCCGGTGGTGCCTGAAGTTCAGCCAGGCCTACGCCAACAGCCTGCGCCGCAGGCGCCCGCGGCCCGGTGACAAGTGGCACCTCGACGAGGTCTTCATCAAGATCGGCGGGAAGCACAAGTACCTGTGGCGGGCCGTGGACGCCGACGGAAACGTCCTGGACATCCTGGTGCAGAGCCGACGTGACAAGGGCGCGGCCAGGCGTTTCTTCCGTCGGCTCCTCACCACGACCAGGCAGGTGCCCCGGGCGGTCGTCACCGACAAGCTCGCCTCCTACGGAGCGCCCAGTGGGGCATCGAGGCCGTCCATCACATCAGAGACTCGACGTTCACCGAGGACGCCTCCAAAATCCGCACTGGACACGGACCGGAGAACATGGCCACCTTGCGCAACCTCGCGATCAACACCCTGCGGGACGCCGGCCACCGCAACATCGCCGCCGGGCTCCGAGAGGTCTCCTACACACCATTCACCCGCCCGCTCGACCTACTCGGACTGCCCCTGACCTGCGACGCAGCATGATCAACACGACTATGAATCAGTCCTGGTCAGGGTGTGCCGAGGCCTTCCGTGGACCGGCGCTCAGGCCATCGCGGGCAGGCCGGCGGATCCGGTGATGTGGTTCCAGATGGTGAAGCGGATCATCATTTCGAGGCGGTGGCGTCCGGCGGTCATGAGGTGCCGGTGGGGTCGGAAGTGGGGTGAGATCCCGGTGAACGCGGACAGGAACCGCCTCGCGCCTCCGACGCTGCGGAAGCCTTTCATCGCCCGTTCCCGTTGCCGGGTGGGCTGGTGGGAGTTCTCCGCCCGGTTGTTCAACCCCTTGTGTGCACGGCGCTCCACCGACGGCATCACTTCCCGGTGCGCGGCCCCGTACGACTTCAGCTTGTCGGTGACGATCACCCGGGGCATCTGTCCGGTGGTGGTGAGGAGTCTGCGGAAGAAACGCCTGGCCGCGGCCTTGTCCCGCCGGTTCTGGACCAGGATGTCGAGGACGTTGCCGTCCTGGTCGACAGCTCGCCACAAGTACTTCTGCAACCCGCCGATCTTGACGAAGGCCTCGTCCAGATGCCATTTATCGCCGGGTCGCTGGCGCCGGCGGCGCAGCGCGTTGGCGTAGGTCTGGCCGAACTTCCGACACCGGCGCCGGACCGTCTCATAGGAGACGATCACGCCCCGCTCGAGCATCATCTCCTCGACTTCGCGGTAGCTGAGGGGGGAAGCGGAAGTACAGCCACACACAGTGCGAAATGATCTCCACCGGGTAGCGGTGATTCTTGTACGACGGCACTCCGGACGACACGGTCGAGCCCCTCCCCGGACACGGACAACCCGAAGATCATCCAGACCGCCTCCGACAACGTGACAGCACCCCGAATGAGAGCTTTCCGCGACCCCGGCTGAGGCCAAGCGATACAACTAGTACCTAGCCTCAATTTTCGTGCGGCAGTAGGGACAAAGTAGCGTGTGGGAAGTTGGATTCACCTGCATTTTCATAATGCAGTTAACGCAAATCTTTGCATCTACGTTACATGCCATGATGAGGAACGTTTGCTCAGAAGAATAGCAAGTCGAACATTCCTGAGGGGTTGGGGTGAGGTCGACGTCTTGAACGTGGGTAACACAATTAATCCACAATTCTTTCATTTGTTCCATTTTACCTCCTTTGTAAATAAAAAACCGCTTAGGCGACAGGATCCCAGTCCCCGTGCATTAGAAAATCAACCGATCAGTGGATGCTGGGGGGGTCTCTATGTCCTTCGTCAAGGACGTGGTGCCGGGTATGGGGCTGTTTGGGGTGGTCATGCGGCGAGGGTGATGGCGGGGGTTCTGGACTCGTAGAAGGTGCCGTCGCGGAGCATGGCGAACAGGACGCTGATGCGTTGGCGGGCGAGGCGGAGGAGGGCCTGGGTGTGGGTTTTCCCGCGGGCTCTTTGTCTGTCGTAGTAGGTGCGGGAGGCCGGGTCGGCGTTCATGCAGGCGAAGGCGGAGAGGAACATGGCGCGTTTGAGCTGCCGGTTTCCGCCTCTGGGTGCGTGTTCGCCGTGGATCGAGGTCCCGGACGACTTCGTCGTCGGCGCGAGCCCGGCGTAGGAGGCGAGGTGGGCGGCGCTGGGGAAACTGGTGCCGTCGCCGACGGTGACCAGCAGGACGGCAGCGGTCCTGACGCCGACTCCCGGCATCGAGGTCAGGACCTGGTGAAGAGGGTGAGCCTCCAGCAGGCTGCTGATCTGCGCTTCCAAGGCCCGGCGCTGGTCGTGAACCGCCGCGAGGGAAGCGGCCAGGGACGGGATCACGATGTCGAGAGTCCCGGTTCCCGGGACCACGACGGTCTGTTCGTCGAGAGCGTCGAAGACCTCGTCGATCAGCCGGACGGCCATCCGCGGGGCCTTCGGGCGGATGAGTTCGACGAGCCTGCGGCGGCCGGCTTTCCGCAGAGCGGCCGGGGATCCGTAGCGTTCGAGGAGCCAGGTGACGGCCCGGTGGTCCAGCCGGGGTCCGAGTACGCGTTCCAGCGAGGGGTGGAACTGGGTGAGCAGGCCGCGTATCCGGTTGCTGGTGCGGGTGGCTTCGGCGGCGAGGTCCTGGTCGAAGCCGGTCAGCACCGTGAGCTCGGCAGTGACCTCGTCGGTCAGCTCCAGCGAACGCAGGACATGGGGCATCGTCCTGGCCGCGTCCGCGATCACCGCCGCGTCCTTCGCGTCCGTTTTCGCCTCGCCCGGATACAGATCAGCGATCCGCCGCATCGCGAGGCCGGGCAGGTAGGCGACTTCGCAGCCCGCGTCCCGGGCGACGGTCAGCGGCAGAGCCCCGATCGATGCGGGCTGGTCCACGATCACCAGCACCGTGCCGAACTTCGCGATCAGCTTGTCGAAGACGGCCCGCAGTCTCGGTTCGCTGTTAGGCATCGGTTTGTCGAAGACCTTCTTGCCCGCCGGCGTCAGACCGTGGCCGTGGTGAGCTGTCTTGCCGACGTCCATACCCAGGAAGACGCCCACATCACCGGTGTCTAACATCGCACCCCTCCCGGGTGGTTGACCTGGCCGGCCTCGGCGTTGGCACCGTGCTCGCGCATCCACGTTATGCAGACCTGCCGCCCACGTCTCTGCCCGGCATTGCGCCGGACCGGGCGGTGGCCGGGTCTCTCATCAGCATCTCCGACGGCACCCCACGGCCCCGGCGACACCACCCCCCAGGCCATCACTTCGACAGAGGGGACACAGTCATACCGGGCCCGGAGGCCAGCGGCCCCATTGCAGGACCGCGAAAAAGATAACGGGGGGGCTATCGGGCGCTGTCACGTTGTCGGTGGTGTGATCGTTTGAGGGTGTGAAGAAGCCGTCGGGTCCTGGTTGCTCAGGCAGCGGAGGGCATGCCGGCGACGCCGGTGATTTGGTCCCAGATCGGGCACTGTCACCTTGTCCGACGGTCTGGGATGATCTTCGGGTTGTCCGTGTCCGGGGAGGGATGGGGTTCGGTCGTCTGTGGTGCCGTCGAACAAGAACCACCGCTACCCGGCCGAGATCATTGCGCACTGTGTGTGGCTGTACTTCCGCTTCCCCCTCAGCTACCGGGAGGTCGAGGAGATGATGCTCGAGCGGGGCGTGATCGTCTCCTATGAGACGGTCCGGCGCTGTTGTCGGAAGTTCGGCCAGACCTATGCCAATGCCTTGCGCCGAAGGCGTCCGCGGCCCGGTGACAAGTGGCATCTCGACGAGGTCTTCATCAAGAACGGCGGGGTGCAGAAGTACCTGTGGCGGGCCGTGGACGCCGACGGAAACGTCCTCGACATCCTCGTCCAGAACCGGTGAGATAAGGCTGCGGCCAGGCGCTTCTTCCGCCGGCTCCTCACCTCCACCGGGCAGATGCCCCGCGTGGTCGTCACCGACAAGCTGAAGTCCTACGGGGCCGCGCACCGTGAGGTGATGCCGTCGGTGGAGCACCGTGCGCACAAGGGGTTGAACAACCGGGCGGAGAACTCCCACCAGCCCACCCGGCAGCGCGAACGCGCGATGAAAGGCTTCCGCAGCGTCGGCGGCGCGCAGCGGTTCCTGTCCGCGTTCACCGGGATCTCACCCCACTTCCGACCCCACCGGCACCTGACGACCGCCGGACGCCACCGCTTCGAGATGACCGTCAGGTTCACGATCTGGAACCAGATCACCGGCGCCGCCGGCATGCCGGCCACAGCCTGAGCAACCAGCCGTTGAAGGCCTCTTCTTACCCTCCCGCGGTCACACCACCGACAACGTGACAGTGCCCAGAAAGGAGGCCCACCCGCAAGCCCTGGGCCCATGGAACCCGGCGTCATCCGGCACGTCAGCCGACGCGCACCCCTGACCAGAACCACCCACGGACAGACACCCTTCACGGGTACCCGCCGGACCGGGGCATGGAATGGCGCCCTCCCGCATTACACGACTCACGATCGGCACCATCCGATGGGACGAACAGGTGATTTTTCCTCTTCGGCAGTGAATTGCCGGAGCCGACGTGATCGGAGCCAAGCAGTATGGCGCCTCGCGGAGTCCTCCAACCCGCCGTCTGAGCAAGGACGGACGAGGACTCGGCGGCTTCCATCAGCCAGGCGAAGAAGGTCGAATATAATTATTCTGCAAGGGTCAGGGACGTCCGTGGCGTACCGCTTCCAACGACTCTCCACAATCGTTCACCGCCTCAGGGCCATGCCTCTCCTGCTCCTCACCGCGCTGCTGCTCGGATCGGGTGCGACCCTTGCCGGTACGGCGTCGGCCGACGGCACGGGCGGCGGCAGTTTCGTTGCCACCGGATCCATGACACAGCCCCGGTACTTCCAGACAGCGACCCCACTGCACAGCGGCAAGGTTCTTGTCGTCGGGGGACTCGGCGGGAACGCCGAGTCGGCCGAGCTGTACGACCCGGCCACCGGCACATTCACCGCCAGCGGCCCCATGACCACCCCCCGGGACACACACACGGCTACCCGGTTCAACGACGGCAAGGTCCTCGTCGCGGGTGGCAACAGCAACGGCGAGGACGGCGAACTGGCCTCGGCCGAGCTCTACGACCCCGCCGCAGCCACGTTCACCGCGACCGGATCCATGAGCGTGGCCCGGGAGTTCCGCACCGCGACCACGCTGCGCAGCGGCAAGGTACTGGTCGCAGGCGGCGACAACACCACCGGGGCGCTTGCCTCGGCCGAGGTGTACAACCCCAAGACGGGCACCTTCACCACCACAGGCAGCATGGCCGATGCGCGCAGCGTGCACACCGCGACACTGCTCGCCGACGGCACGGTCCTGGTCACGGGCGGGGGCTTTGGCAACACCTTCCTGGCTTCGGCTGAGGTCTACAACCCGCGAACCGGCAAGTTCGGCCCGACCGGCTCCATGAGCACCGCACTGGCGGGACAGACTGCCACACTGCTGCGCAACGGCCGTGTCCTGATCAACGGGGGCGGGAACCTCACCGAGATCACCGCCTCGGCGGAGCTCTACGTCCGCGGCTGTGGCGAGCGACGCTGTCCCTCAAACTGACCCCGGCCGATGGCCGGGCGTGCCGAACAAGGACAACGCCGGCGCTGTCACGTTGTCGGTGGTGTGTCAATCCCCTGGAATCGTAGAGTCCTCTCCTATGCGGCTTCGGCCTTCTGAAGGGCTTGGTCGCGTTGCTGGCTGATCTTCTGGGAGTATCACGAAAGCGTGTTCACCACTCGGTTGGCGTAGAGGTTTCTTGTTGGTCTGGTTGGCTCACACTCGTTCGGCCGAGAGGCGGCCGTCGAAGGCGATGTCGAACGCGTTCATGGCCTCCTTCCAGCGGCTGGTCCACCGCTTGCGGCCCTTCCCGGTCGGGTCGAGGGCGCGAGGGTGGTGAGGTTGAGGCGCTTGAGGGCGGCGGTCTCGTTCGGAAAGTGCCCGCAGGCGTTGACCGAGCGCCGGCAGCGGGCGTTCAGGCCCTCGATCGCGTTCGTCGTCGAGATGATCTTCCGGATCGGCGGCGGGAAGCTCAGGAAGGGCACCACCTCGCTCCAGGACCGTTCCCAGGCACGGACCGCGGCCGGGTACTTGGCCTGCCACTTCTCGCTGAACTCGGCGAGCCGGGCAAGGGCCTCGTCCTCGTTGGCGGCGGTATATACGGGCCGGAGGTCGCGGGCGGCTTTGTCCCAGTCCGCGCGTGAGATGTACTTCAGCGTGGTGCGGATGAGGTGAACGATGCAGAGCTGGACCACCGTGGCGGGGAAGACGGTGCTGACGGCCTAGGACAGGCCCTTGAGGCCGTCGCAGACGAGCATGAGGACGTCCCTCACTCCGCTGTTCTGCAGCTCGGCGAGGACGTTCTGCCAGTACTTGGCGCCCTCGCCGCCGTCCCCGGCCCACAGTCCGAGGATCTCGCGGTGGCCGTCGCAGGTGACCGCGAGGACCACGTAGATGGGGCGATTCGCCACCGCACCGTCTCTGATCTTGACGTTCACGCAGTCCACGAACAGGACCGGATCGAGCGGGCGCGTGCGCCAGTCGGCCATGGCGTCCAGGGCCTTGTCCGTGATGGTGGAGACCGTCTCCTTGGAGGTCTCCATGCCGTACGTTTCGGCGAGATGCGCGACGATTTCCCCGGAGGTGAGGCCCTTCGCGGTCAGCGAGAGCACCATCTCCTCCAGGCCGCCGGTGCGGCGCGTACTTCGGCAGCAGGCCAGAGGTGAAGGTGCCCAGCCGGTCCCGGGGAACCTGCACCGTCACGCTGCCGACCTCCGTCATCACCTTCCGGCGCCGGTCGCCGTTGCGGGCGTTGCCCCGGACCGCGATCCCCGGCCGCCGGTGCGGCCGGCCCCTCGGCCAGGTGCACGTCCATCTCCGCCTCGACAGCGGCCTGCATCAGGTGCAGGGTGAGTTCGACCAGCCGGCCGCCCTCGCCCATCAGCCGCAGCCCGCCGTCACGGGCCTTGCCCGCGGCGAGCTCGGCCAGCTCGTCCAACAGAGCGGGACTCAGCCCGTGCGCCGCCGCCGCTTCCCGGCTCGTCGCCGTCGTCTTCGATGCCACACCAGCACTGCCAACACTCGCATCCCGCACCGCAACCGACACGCCGTCAGCGTCCTCGATCAGGTGACCATTCTCCGCGTCCATCAGGGATCCCTTCAGAGCGGGTGTCCACCTGATTCATGACACTCCCGCGCCTCGGTCGGAGGATGCGGCTGCTCGCGGCGGTCGAGGCGCTGCTGGCGGACCCGTCGATCTCGGGGTTGAAGGACACGCCGAAGCTGGCGGCCGTGGTGCTGTACGCGAAGTCGCGGGCGCCGAAGGGCCAGAAGAACGACCTCCAGACCTCGACCTGGGGCGCGGAGCTCGGCCGGTGGCTGGGTGTGGGCGAGTCGACGGTCCACCACAAGGTGTTGCCGGGGCACTGTCACGTTGTCGGTGGTGTGACCGTGGGAGGGTAGGAAGAGGCCTTCAACGGCTGGTTGCTCAGGCTGTGGCCGGCATGCCGGCGGCGCCGGTGATCTGGTTCCAGATCGTGAACCTGACGGTCATCTCGAAGCGGTGGCGTCCGGCGGTCGTCAGGTGCCGGTGGGGTCGGAAGTGGGGTGAGATCCCGGTGAACGCGGACAGGAACCGCTGCGCGGAGCCTGGGCTGCGGAAGCCTTTCATCGCGCGTTCGCGCTGCCTGGTGGGCTGGTGGGAGTTCTCCGCCCGGTTGTTCAAACCCTTGTGCGCACGGTGCTCCACCGACGGCATCACTTCCCGATGCGCCGCCCCGTACGAGGCGAGTTTGTCGGTGACGATCACCCGGGGCACCTGCCCGGTAGAGGTGAGGAGTCGGCGGAGGAAACGCCTGGCCGCAGCCTTGTCACGCCGGCCCTGCACCAGGGTGTCCAGGACGTTTCCGTCGGCGTCCACGGCCCGCCACAAGTACTTGTGCACCCCGCCGATCTTGACGAAGACCTCATCCCAGGTGCCATTTGTCACCAGGCTGCGGACGCCTGCGGCGCAGCGCGTTGGCGTAGGTCTGGCCGGACTTCCGACACCAGCGGCGGACCGAAGATCATCCCAGACCGCCACCGACAACGTGACAGTGCCCTACCGAGACCTGCTGGTGAGAGCCCATATCCAGCTCGGCGGCCCGATCGTGGTGGTCTGGGACAATCTCAACACCCACCTGGCCGCCGGGCTGAAGCGGTATGAGGCCGAGCACGACTGGCTCACCACTATTCGCCTGCCGCCCTATGCACCCGATCTCAACCCCGTCGAGGCCGTCTGGTCGCTCGTGCGCAGGGCCATGGCCAGCACCGCCTTCGGCACACCCGACGACCTCGACCGCAAACTCCGCAGAGAGTTACGCAGAATCCAGCGCCGGCCCCACCTAATCGACGGCTGCCTTACCGCCACCGACCTGCTCTACATCAGCAAATCAGGTGGCTGGGGCAGCGCGCGATACTTGCCACGATTACAGCTTCTCCGGGGGCGTCGACCTGCCCGTAGCGGACCTCGATGTGATCGGCGCCGGGAGTGGGTGCGAAGATTGCACCCTTCCAGCGGGTGACGGTGTCGATCCTGACGTCATCTCCGATCGCAAAGTTGCCCGCGCGGGAAGAAGTGTCCGGATTCCACAGGAAATACACGCCCCCAGGCTCGACGTGCGGGTCGTGGTCGATGCGCAGCATCCAGGTGACCGAGCCGCTCATGGTTCGCATGGCAACCCATTCGAGGTTGCTGAGTTCTATCCCGGCCGCGAGGGCGTGGGGGGTCATGTTCTCCTGGGAAGAGGTGAACCTTGCGTTCGTTGATTCGGCTGCTGTCGCCGTACTAGAGGATCCCAGCAGGGCGACCCCTATGAAGGGCGCCACAAGTGCCGCACAGGCTGCCCGCTTTGTGAAACTCATACCCGCTCCTAGTGTCTCGTGATGTCATTTGTGTCGCTTTTTGTTACGAGTTTTATGGTGTTGGTCTAGATGAGGTGGACCTTCTTCATGGTCTTTTCGCGATTGTGGTTCATGTGAACTTTTTGGCTTCGAAGTTCCAAGAGTTCACGGAGTTAGCAGAGCCCCCAGGCGAGCGGCGCTGATGCTGACTGAGGGAATGAAAACCGACAACGGCCGGGGGCTCTGTCACGCCGCTACCGACCTGGACCCGCCTCTTTGGCCCACCTAGATGGGATGGAGAGGATCAGGGGCCAAGCAGAGAATGCGAGTGGAATGTCATTTCCGCTTCGGGGCAGGAGTTTAGCTGAAACCTTGTATGGTGCACTCGTTTTCCCGGGCCTCTTCCAGCCACGCAGGACGGGGATCTGCGAAATAGTAGATGTTTCCCGCAAGCCACTCGTCGACCTCGTGCTGGATCTGAACGCAGGGCGAGGATACCTTCGCGGCTGCGGAGTTCTGATTCTGGGAGGGGGCGGCCTGAGCCGTACCCAGTCCCGCGGTGGCGACGGCGACCGCAGCGACGATGATGCCTGTGACCTTGAAGGCGGTACTCATGTAGTGCTCCATCCGACAGGCGGAGATCTTCCGCCCGTCCTCGAGTTCAGGCTGGATATCTTTCGCGGATCACGCGAACCCATCCCAGCCGTTCAGTCTTCAACAATGTGCCTGACGTGCCCCCGCAAAAACAAACCCGTGCGCTAGATCAGGCCAACACGGCAGCTGTAGATAGTTCTGACGGTGTGTATTGCGGCTGGTCAGCGGTGCGAGGGGACTCGAGGGGGTGCCGATGGCCGTCTCGATCATGACGGTCGTTGTCGCCTTCCCAACGCCGTGATCGTTTGATGGCGCGTGTGCGAGGTCCGGTGGGGGATGCGATTCAGACGTGGCGGGCAGGCCGGTGCTGCTGGTGATCTGGTTCCAGATGGTGAAGCGGAGGCTCATTTCGAAGCGGTTGCGGGCGGTAGTCATGGGGCGGCGGTGGGGTCGGAAGTGGGGTGAGATCCCGGTGAACACGGAAAGGAAGCGCTGCGCTCCGCCTACGGTGCGGAATCCCGGTTCTGGAGTTGTAGGGGTTCAGCGGCGGGCGGCTGAGAGGCATCTGCCGCTGAACCCCGTTCAGTCGGGCTCTCTCACGTAGTTCAGTTCTGTATGTCTTCGGCGACGGAGGGCTGCAGGGTCGTGCCGGAGATGGTGATGGCACGGTTGCCGACCAGCTGCAGGCCTTCCTTGTCGTAGATGGTGCGCCAGCCTTCCCACACCAGACCGGTGTTCTCCTGGATGCGGACCTTCACGTGGCGGGCGTTGCCCTTGAGGTGGATCTCCGCGCCGAAGGGAGCCGTCTTGCCCACACCATTTTGGGACCAGTTCATACGGGTCAGGACTTCCTTGCCGGTTTTGTCATGGCTCAGCTCGTCCCACGAGATGTCGTAGCGCGCTACGTACCACCCTTTGTGCTGCAGGGAGATGCGCCCGCGGGAGAACTCGGTGGCCTTCGTCTCGACGTAGTCGGACGTGTTGTTGACGGTGGCCGGTTGATTGTCTTTGAGGAAGGATGTGGAGTAGGAGATTGGAGCGCCGGGGCTGAGACGGCCGTAGCGGCTCCCATCCTGGATGATCTGCTTGAGGTCGCTGACCTTGCCGCTGATGACCTTCGTGGCATCGCTGGAGTCGCCACCCAGGATCACCGCGGAGAAGGACGTGTTGTTGAGGATGTGCTGCACCTCCGTGTCGCCGCTGACTCCGCCTCCCTTGATGGCTGCGGAGAACGCGGCTTGGACCTGGGTGCTGCGGCTTTCGGTCTCCAACTTGATGTACATCGAGCGGCCGTAGGACACGCTCGACACGTAGGCCGCAGGGTTCGCGTTGGACACGCCGCGGGCGCGCAGGTCCTCCGGGGTGACCGAGGCATCGAACACCGCCCCCGGGCTGATGGGCGCGTCCATGCTCACCGTGTAGTAGATCTGCTTGAAGTTGACCACCTGGATCTGCTTGTCCCCGGAGGCCACGCCCGAGAAGTCGATGTTCAGTGGCGAGGCCACCTTGTCGAAGGACAGCCCGAACTTCGCCTTCAGCTGGGACATGCTGTAGGCCATGGTCTCGTCGTACTGAATTCTTGCCGGGATGGTCGGGTACGTCGTTGCCGTGCGCGCGTTCCACCGCTCGAGAAGCGTGTTGACGCCTGCCCGCGCTGAACTGGTGGACGGCTGCTTGACGACGATCGAGTTGGTGCTCCCCGTCATCCCCGGCAGGTCGACGCTCAGAGTTGCCGGCGCCCGTTGTGCGGAGATGAGCGTCGGGTTGTTATCCAGGAGGGACACGTTGGCCTGAAGCAGCGCGCCCGGGTACGTCTTGTCCTCGTTCGCCCCGACCGCGGCTATGTCGGCCGTGCGCGTGGAGAGGGACTTCTTCTCCCTGGTGAGGACGATGAACTTCCCGTCCTTCTCCTCCGACTGGTTGGGCGGGACGTTGGTGACCTTGTCCCCTTGGTGGGTCAGCAGTTTGTCCTTGTCGTAGGACATTCCCAGCAGGTAGTTGTCGAGCGCTGTGCTCGAGACGCCCAACGTGCCGGCGTGTGCAGGCCCGCCTGCAAGAACGGCGCTGCTCAGCAGCAGCACCGTTCCCATGCCGAGCGTCGACAGAATCTTCCGTCTCATGGTGTCGCCTCACCCTTTCGTGTAGGGGTACGTAAGCCGATCGGACACGGTGTGTCCGCGGCACGGCCGAGCCGGCTGACACGAAGGCTGGCGCGCTACGCGCGTCGACTTTGGCCCGGAGGGGCCCTAATGCCATCGTCAGACCGAGTGGTTGCTCGACCGTCCTGTTTCGCGGGGCCGCCAGCACTACCGGCGCCCCCGCCGTCGGAGCTGTCACCCAGGAATGCCCCAGTCCGAGCAGATCGCTGTTGGGACACCCTGGTAGGCGGGCTAGAACGAAGCCAGGGGGGTGACCGTGAGGTTCACCTGGGTGCAGGACTGACTCGTCCTTTGCTCGTACTGGTTCACGTAACCAACGCTCCTCCTGCGGCCAGCACAGCGGCAGCGGCCGGAACAGCCATAGGGGGACGATGCATCGTTGGCAACTCCTTCATCTCGTTCTCATTCACCGTGCCGTTGGTGTCACCTCAGGCGCCACTCCCGGCGACGAAATCCGGCCAGGAGACGCTGCGCTGGCAGAGCCGGGTAATAACCTCGTGTATTCAGCTACGAGGGCCGTTCGTCAGTGATGTGACGCCCTGACAGTGGAAGGGTGCCCCTGACCTGCGATGATCTGGATTTCCTAGATCAAGAACGTCGCAGAGTGGGGGCACCCAACAGGTGCAGGCTACCGAATGGGATCACCGGCTCGTCGTGCGGGCCGACGGCAGGAACCTGGTCGGGCACGCGGGCGTGGTGCTGCTGCGCCGGACAGCGGACCGCGTCGGGCTGACCCGGGCCCTGACCGTCGCGCTGCCGCAGGGCGTCGGGCCGGGGTGGCGGGATCGCGGGATGGTGCTGGTCCAGCTGGCCTGCGCGATCGTCCTCGGCGCGAGGAACATCCTGCAGGCCGAGCAACTGCAGCATCACTGGCGGCCGTTGTTCCCCCGTCCGGTCTCGGACAGCACTCTGTGGCGCACGCTGGAAGCCATCGACGGTCCGGTCGTAGCCCGGGTGGAGCGCGTGCGCGCCGTGATACGGCGTGGGGTGTGGACGCTGCTCGCCCTGCGCCCCGGCGGGTTCCCCTGGATCTCGGTATGCGGGCGCAAGCTCACCGGCTGGTACGTCCTCGATCTCGACGCCACCCTGGTGACCTGCACCAGTGGCAAGGAGGGCGCGGCCGGCACGTTCAAGGGCGGCTATGGGCATCATCCGCTGGGCGCGTGGGTGGCCAACACCCGCGAATGCGTGACGATGCTGCTGCGGCCGGGCAACGCGGCGTCCAACGACATCGCCGACCACAAGAGCGTCCTGGCCGCCGCGCTACGTCAGCTCCCGCTGCCGCTGTGGTCGAAGCTGCTGGTGAGGATCGACGGCGCGGCCTTCAGCCACGGCCTCCTTGAGCATCTGCAGGCGCTGAGCACCAGCCGCCGCCGGGTGCGCTGGGTGACGGGCTGGGCCATCAACACCGCCGACGAGGCCGCGATCGCGCTGCTGCCCGACAACGTATGGAGTGAAGCCCTGCGCCAAGACGGCGAGGTCCACGAGATCAAGGGGCCGGACGGACAGAAAGTCACCTACCAGGCAGCCGAGCTGACCGGGGTCCGCGACCTTGGCGGCTGGCCCGAGGGGATACGGCTGATCGTGCGCCGGGTCAAACCCTCGCGCCGCGACCTGAAGAAGCTGACCGCTTTCGAGCAGCACACCGGCTGGCGCTACCAGATCATCGCCACGAACATCCCCGCCCACCAGGGACTTTCCGGGGTTCCGGGCTCCGGACAGGTGTGGTTCGTCGACGCTCTCTACCGTGATCACGCCGAGGTCGAGGACCGCGTGAAAGCGATCAAGAGGGTCGGGCTCGGGCTGCTGCCCTCCAAGTCCTTACAGCTCAACGCCGCCTGGATGCTGGCCGCCACGATCGCCGCCGACCTGGACGCCTGGACCCGGCTCCTCCTCCTGCACGACGAACCCGAACTCGCCGCCGCCGAACCGGAGACGATCCGGACGAAGCTCTACCACTTGCCCGCCCGCCTCACCACCCACGCCCGCCGGCGCACCCTGCACCTCGACCGCGCCTGGCCCTGGGCGCCGGCGTTCGCCACCGCCTGGCAGCGGGCCACCCAGCTCCCATCCCTCACCTGACGGACAGCCACCACCCCAACGACACCGCAGAGGAGAGGACCCGCAGCACCCTCGGGCCCGTGGAACCCGACGCCCCGCAGCGTCACGCGACGGCCCATCCTCGAACGACAGAGGACATTACGGGCAAACCACCGAGCCGACCAGCGTCACACCGCAAGTGAAGAATCGAGGATAAAGGGGCGCCACGCTGCGAAAATGGCAGGTGCGGGTCCTCTTCGAGCTTTTATCCTCGTGGACCTCGACTGCAGTCTCGAAGTGTCTGGCGGACTAAGAACAGGTCCTTGAGGGTCCGCGGACAAGAACGCGTGATGGGCTGCGATAACGACCCCATGCGTGAGGGTCGTCAGCGGGCATCGACGGGCGTTTGCCGTGCCTCGACGGCGTGATGCCACCTCTCTTGTCAAACATGACCTATTTTGATCAAAGAGCTCGGTGGGCCGCCTTGGGAATCGATTTTTTCATCGGCTGAACACCAAAGGTCGCTTACGGCAGACCGGTTGCTCGCGCTTGCGCCGGCCGAGGGGTGATTCGAGGTCAGCGCGGGACCGTTTTCGTGCATGGCGTGAACTGTGAGGATTTCCCCGTAATGGGTAGATAGAGTCAAATGTGTCCGTTCCGTCAGATTTTCGCCAATCCGGCACGACATCAAAGGGCAGTGGTACTAGTCTCTTTGGTGCGGGAGTCCGGCACGGTGCTGTCTGGTATTCGTCGTGCGCTGGGGCTGCCGACCGGAGCAGTAGGTGACCGAAGGAGACCTACTGCCAGTTGCACTGCAGTGCTCATATCCCGCTGAGGTGCGGCGAAGCGTTCAGGGCTCCCGTGACTCCAGCGAGAGAGGCGCGGGGCGGTTGGAGGGCAACGTCAGACAGTCTTGGCGTGAAATCATTCAATGCAAGCCCGGTTCTACGCTCATGGTGGGCCGACCCTGGGGTTCGGGCGTCGGTGAAAAGCTTGCCTGAAAGGGGGATATTTTCGGCAGGAAGCGGTGACAGCATTCGAGCGGCTGCAGTGCACCACTACTCAATTCGGACGCACTCAGGTTCGGATGCGCATGACTTTCGGATGTCTGGGCTAACGGGAAGCGCCCCTAGAACCTGGGCAGCCGAGGCGGTTTTGCGTGGGATATGATTGTCGACTTGGGGCGTGAGAAGCCCCAGGAAATGGATGGAGCGCATCCGCGGAATTTTCCGCGTGTTGAGGCTTGTGCTGAATTCAGCGATGCTGATGTACTCATTCAGCAGGGCATTGTCACGTCGTCGCCAGAATGATCGTTTGATGGCGAGTCAGGGCAGGGCTTGATCAAGTTCCGTAGGTGTTCGGATTGTGGGTGATGCCGAGGATGCGGAGTGCTCGGTGGGGTTCGTAGCGGATCGCCCGGGTGGTCTTGGCGATGTTGTCGGCCCCAGGGCTGAAGCGTTCTCGTCTGTCGAGATGGCTGGTTGGTCCTGATCGTGGGTGTTCGACCTGATGGGCCGGTGGATGCACGAAGGACGCGACCTCTGATGATCAAGGTGTTGAAGCCATTGATCGTTCAGGGGTCGCGTCCGTATGTCAGTTTCCACGATCGAAGTCCTGTCCTGCCATCGTGCCCGCATAGCGGACTTGCCGGCCGCAGAGCCGGAGGACCTGGTCCATCTCGCCGAGGTACTGGAGGTCCTTCCCGATCCGCGTCGGCTGCAGGGGCGTCGGTACCCTCGGCGCGCTGTTGGCTCTGTGTGCCGTCGCTGTCCTTGGCGGTGCTGCCGCGCTGGTGTCCATCGCCCGGTTCGCGGCCGGTGCCCCGCCCGAAATCCGGACCCGCCTCGGCCTGGAGAGGAGTGTCCCGGGGGCGTGCACGCTGGGGCGGCTGCTGGCCCGCATCGACGCCGATGCTCTGGACCGGGCCGTCGGCGACTGGCTCGCCGGCCAGCTGGAGCCCGCCGACGGACTGCGGGCCCTGGCCGTGGACGGCAAGTCCCTGCGCGGCTCGCGCACCCACGATCCCGTCGCCGTCCACCTGCTTGCCGCGGTCCTGCACGGCGAGAAGACGGTGATCGCCCAGCGTCAGGTCGACTCCAAGAGCAACGAGATCACCGCGTTCCGGTCCCTGCCCCCCCCCGTTGGAGCTGGTCGGCACCGTCGCTGCTGACGTAGACCGAGCACGCCCGGGCGATCGCCGACCACATGCGAGCCCAGCTCGTCGTCGACGCGCTGGCGCCTGCCGGGCGAACCCGCGGCAGTCTCGATGAAGCGATCATGCACACGGACCACGGGTCTCAATAGCGGCAAGCTTCAACGCCGCCTTCAAGAGGGAGACACTCAAAGGCCGCAAAGGCTGGTCCAGCGACCGCGAGGCCAGGCTCGACGGCATGGGATGTCTGACCCGATACAACGCCCGCCGCCGGCGCTCCCGCCTCGGCCAGCGGTCCCCGATCGCCTACGAGAACGACCTCCAACCAACAGCAACTACCCTGGCCCGAGCCGCATAGACGTGTTCAAAATCCGGGGTCAAGGGCCGCGTTGCGTCGACTCCGCAAGCAAACGACGTAACGTCTTAACCCAGACGCGCGCCGTTCACGTTGCGCCTGCATCCATCAGCGCCACGGTGGAACGGTTCCTCCATGACCACCCCCGATCCGATCGTTTCAGGTGCGGTTCGCAAAGCGGCGCTCCGCGTATTGCCGCTGCTCGGCGCACTGGCGACAATGAACTTCCTCGACCGCGCCAACGTAGGCTTCGCCGCTCTGCGGATGAATGCCGACATCGGACTGAGCGCAACGGCGTTCGGGCTGGGCGCGGGCCTGTTCTTCCTCGGTTACTTCTTCTTCGAGGTACCGAGCAATCTCCTCCTGCACCGCGTCGGTGCCCGGCGCTGGATCGCACGAATTGCGCTGACCTGGGGCATCGCAGCCAGCGCTCAGGCCTTTGTCGACAGTCCCACCGCCTTCTTCATCGTGCGGTTCCTCCTCGGGGTCGCGGAAGCGGGCTTCTTCCCCGGGATGGTCCTGTATCTGACGTACTGGTTCCCCCGCCGCCACCGCGCCCACATGATGTCTCTGCTGCTTCTCGCGCTGCCCATGGCCTCGGTCATCGGCGCCCCGGTCTCCACCCTGATCATGGAACACGGGGCAGGGCTCCTCGGCTTCGATGCTGGCTGGCGCACCATGTTCTTCCTTGAAGGACTGCCCTCCATTCTGCTCGCCGTCGCCTGCTGGGCCTTCCTGCCGGACCGGCCGCAGGAGACGAAATGGCTGACCTCACAGGAACGGCAGGCGCTGGCGGACACCATCGAGGCAGAAGACCGTGTGCGAGTTCCCGACCCCCCGGGGCTGCGCCGCAGCCTGCGAGATGCGCGCGTCCTGGTCCTGTGCGCCGTCTACTTCGGCGTCGTGTACGGGCTCTACGCCCTGACCTTCTTCCTTCCGCAGGTCATCGCCGGATTCGAGAGCGGCTTCGGCGTGCGGCTCGACCTCGTCGAGGTCGGCCTTGTGTCCGCCATCCCGTTCGCCTGCGGCGCGGCCGGCATGCTTTGGAACGCCAGGCACTCCGACCGCAAGGAGGAGCGCGTTTTCCACCTGGCCGCCCCGTCATTCATCGGTGCGGTGGGCGTGGCGTGCTCGCTGTACTTGCAGTCCCCCTACCTGGCCGTCATCGCCCTTTCCGTCTGCACCGCCGGGGTACTCGCCGCCCTTCCGGTGTTCTGGCAGGTGCCGGCCGGCTTCCTCGGCGGCGTCGGTGCAGCAGGCGGCATCGCCCTCATCAACTCCTGCGGCAACCTGAGCGGATTTGCTGCTCCCTTCGTCACCGGCTGGCTCAAGGACGCCACCGGCGACTTCCGTGCCGGCATGTGGGCGGTTGCCGCATTCATGACACTGGCGGCGGTGCTCACCGTTGCCTTCCGCCGCCGCCTCGTCGAGCACGGCGACGGGCTAGAGGACAAGCCCTGACGCGTGCGGCAAGGCCGGTGCGCGCGGTGGTGCAGGGGGGGTCCCCTATGGGGTTGGTCAAGCTGATGGGGCGGGTTGGGGTTCGCAGAAGGTGCCGTCGCGAGTATCGCGAAGAGCACGTCGTCTCGCGATGCAGAGAAGGGCTTGCGTGTGGTGCTTGCCCTGGCTGGTCTTCCTGTCGTGGTAGGCCCTGGAGGCCGGGTCGGCCAAGGCGGCGAACACGGAGAGGGAGAAAGCCTGTTTGAGCTGCTTGTTTCCGCGCCTGGAGGCACTGTCACGTTGCTGAAAATAGCGTGGGCATGCCAGGAAATTCGATCGTTTTCGAGGTTGCCGACGAGGAGAATTTCCCGTCCGGCTGTGCAGCTAGGTCGCTCGCCGCAAGATCTATTGACCTAGGCATGCCATGCGACGTTAACGTGACAGTGCCCATCCAGAGGGCAGTGAAAGTCGAGCGGACACGCTTTCTGTGGCCAGGACGGGCGAGTGAAAGCGGACGCGGTCACACTGGCGAGACAACGAGATGGTCAGGGAGGTCAAATGAGCTGGGCATCGTGGACGACCCGCGCGGTCTTCGCCCACCCCGATGGTGTGAAGACCGCAGAAGTGGGTCCCGTTCTTACCGGCGAGCTGGATGTCCACACGACCTGGACCAAGGACGACTGTCTGGCACACGTTACTGTTCAGTACAGTGGTGGAGCCGAGTGGCTCCAGCTTGCCGGAAGCCCCGTCCTCTGCCCCGGGGAGGCAGAGAGCCGCACTTTGCACGACGCGGTCATTCACGCCATTCGGGCCGGAGAACCCCGCCCGCTGAGCATCGCCGATCGCTGGGCCCACCCGGCAACGGGAGCAGACGCGTCCACCTGAACAAACCGAGTCACGTCCGGTGGCATCAATACCGTGGCCCCGGCCACCATTTTCGGTTGGTTTCCTCCGACCAGTGGTGGCGTGACAACCGGTCTCTCCGCCGGTTGGTGGGGGGATTGTGGGACTGGTCGAGCGTAGAACGGAAGAAGGAGGAACCTCCGACGAAGGGTGGCGCACACGTGAACGCGAACCAAGGTCACCCGGGTCGGAATGTAGGCCGCCTCGATGTTTTCCCCGTGCAGTGGGCAGAGGGGCTTCAAGCCGCTGACGCCGTTGAGGACGCCTATGACTTCGTGGTCGAGTCGTACAGTGTGGTCCAGAATCCTGACAGGTATCGGAAGCACCGCTCTGCGGTCCGCTGGCAGGGTAGCGCGACGGGTTCTACTGCCGCTTCAGCAGCGTGACTGACAGCGGGCTCGCCTCGTAGAGCAATCCGCAGCGAAGCCCTCCCTGTCACCGTTGGATGATACATCCAGTTTTGGCGGGTTGGCCTGGTAGGGCGAGACAGGAGCATCACCCCCTATGGCCAGCAAGAAGTCCCCCGCGATAGAGCCTGCGGCGAAGCCGAGGCGTCGTTCGTTCGCCCCGGAGTACAAGCTGCGGATCGTGGCCGAGTACGACGCGGCCCCGGCCGGGGGAGAAGGGCGCGATCCTGCGCCGTGAGCGCCTGTACCACTCCCACGTCATCGAGTGGCGCCAGGCCAGGGACGCCGGCGGGCTGGAGAACCTGACCGACAAGCGGACCAGCGCGGTGCGGTCGAAGAAGTCCCTGGCCGAGGCCGAGGTGGAGAAGCTGCGGAAGCGGCTCGAGCGCCTGGAGAGGGAACTGGCGAAGAGGGACGCCGCCCTGGAGGTCATGGGAAAAGGGGTCGCGCTCTTGGAACTGCTTGCCGAGAGCGCGGACTGAACGAAGAGGTCGAGGAGCATCTCGACATCTCCACGGGGGAGTTGACTCCGCTGGTTGGGGCGGTGGCGGCCTGCCGGCTGACCGGCCGGTCCCGGGCCACCCACCACCGTCGTCTCCACCCGCGGCCCACCGTGCGTGAGGCGCGACCGGCACCGGTCTGCGCGCAGAGCGGGACAGAGCGCGAGGCGATCCTCGCGGGGATGGACTCCCCGCGCTACGCGGAGCTGCCGCCCACGCAGATCTGGGCCCGCGAGCTGGACGAGGGCCGCTACCACTGCTCGAGCCGCACCATGTATCGCATCCTCGAGGCAGCCGGTCAGAGCGGAGAGCGTCATCGCCAGGCCACCCACCCCGCCAAGACCGTGCCCGAACTTCTCGCCACCGGACCCTCGCAGGGTCGTCACCTGGGACATCACCCGCCTGCCCGGGCCGGAGAAGGGGATCTGGTACCACGCCTACGTGATCATCGACATCTACAGCCGTTACATCGTTGGCCACACCGTCGAAGTAGCCGAAACCGCCGAGCGGGCAGAGGAGTTGATCCGCGAGACCATCGACCGCAACGGCATCGTCCCCGAGACCGCGCATGCGGATCGCGGCACCTCGATGACCAGCAAGAAGGTCTCTCAGCTGCTGATCGACCTCGGTGTCACCAGGAGTCACTCCCGCCCCAAGGTCAGCAATGGCAACCCCTTCTCCGAGAGCCAGTTCCGCACCACGAAGTACTCCGCCGACTATCCCGAACGGTTCGACTCCCTGGCGCACGCACGGGAGTGGATGGACGCCTTCATCGCGTACTAAAACCACGATCACAGACACTCCGGGAGCGGCCTGCACACCCCTGCCTCGGCCCACTTCGGCACCGCCGAGGAGGTCCGTGACCAGCGGGCCGTCACCTTGGCCGAGCCATTCGAGCGCCACCCCGAACGCTTCGCCCGACGGCCACGGCCACCCGAGATACCCGGCATGGTCTGGATCAACGACCCGGCCAAAAGAAGCGAACCCGAACAAAAAGCCTCATAGCGACACGAACATCTCATTTGGCTTGACATCTACCGTAGGCGCCGGATGTGGCGCGCCGAAACTACGCCGAAGCACTGTCCCCTTAGGGGAGGCACGCTCCTTGTAGTGACGGCCCACTGAGGGAGGTCGAACGGAGGGCGACATGACTAAAGAGACTGAGAGCAGGGTCCACCAAGCCCTGAAGGACGAAGGTACTTCAATGCCTGCTGCCTGGCTCATACGGGAGACAGGATTGAAACGCCTTGACCTCGTGGCCATGGAGAACAGGGGAGTGCTCCTCAGCGATCTGGTCAGGGTCAGACCTGGCTGGCCAGTCATCCGTGTTTACAGACTCCCGTACGCCCAGATGACGGCAGAGGAAGTGCGCGGACACGCGGTAAGGAGGGGCCTGGTAGAAAGGAACGACGGAACGCCGGTTACCGCGGCCGAATACCGGTTGTACGATCGATGGCTCCGCTCGCAAGATCGCCTGGCAGTAGTTCGGGAGTCACACGAGCGCAAGCAAGCCGAAGTCTACGCCCGGTTGAACGCCCAAGACGCTGCCGCAGCGTGGGTACGGAATCGCTCCGCGCGCATCCGGCTCTGGGGCATTGCAAACGGTCACCGGGTCGGGGAGCGGGGTCGACTTCCCGCCTGGCTGGTGACGGCGTATGAAGCTGACCAAGGCGATGTGGAACGGAGGGGACCGCAGCCCTCCGAGTAACAGCAAGGGTCTGGATGTCCACGGAGCGCCGTGGCAGCGCGTAGCCGGCAGTCCGGGTCAGGGAAGACAATCGCGGCCGCAGTAGCAAATGCCCTGGACTATTTCCCCGGCGGCCAGATCCTCATCACCGTCCCGACCCTGGATCTCCCAGCGCAGACCGCACAGGGGGCCTCCCCCTGAGTGGGGGACACGCTGATACTGGATCTTGGTTGATCCGGAGGAAGCGAGAAGACCGCCGATCGCGCTGAAGGACTATTCGGACGAGTTCAAGGCAGATGCTGTGGCCCTGTACGAGTCCACGCCCGGTGCGACGTACAAGGGCATCGCCGCTGACCTGGGCGTCAATCGGGCGACCCTGCGGGAGTGGGTGCTGCGGGACCGCGAACGTCGTGGCGTCACCGCCGCTGCTGTGATGCAGGCTGCCGGCCACGGGGCGGCGGTGTCGCCCAGTGATCCGGACGAGCGGGTCCGGCGGCTGGAGGCCCGGGTGGCCGAGCTCGAGGCCAGTGAGCGCAAGCTCGCCACCGAGCGGGACATACTCCGCAAGGCGGCCAAGTATTTCGCCGGAGAGACGAACTGGTGACCAGCCGCTTCCAGTTCGTTGACGACCACCGGGCCACCTATGAGTGGGCGTTAAGTCCGATCTTCCTCGGTTCGTGATCGCTCGATCGTGGTACTGATCGCGGTCCGGACCGCCTCGTGGGCATGTCCATGTTGAGATGCGGGGCGTGAAGAGAGAGCCGTACCTCAGCGACTTATCGGACGAGCAGTGGGCGTTAATCGAGCCGATGGTCACGGCCTGGAAGCAGGGCCGGGTGGCCCGGTCGGCGACCGGAGATCCCGGGTCCTGCGACCTGCGGGAAGTCGTGAACGCGATCTTCTACCAGAACCGGACGGGCTGCCAGTGGCGCTTGCTGCCGCACGATCTACCGGCCTGGTCGGCGGTGTTCTACTACTTCCGCCTGTGGCGCGAGGACGGGCTGGACCAGCGGATCCAGGAACTCCTGCGCTGCCAGGTCCGTGAGAAGGCCCGCCGGTTAGAGGACCCGTCCCTCGTGATCATCGACACCCAGTCCGTCCGCGCGGCCGCCGGTGTGCCGAAGGCCACGACGGGGCTGGACGCGAACAAGAAGGTGTCGGGGCGAAAGCGGGGACTGGCCGTGGACGTCCTGGGTCTGGTCATCGGTGTTGTCGTGCTGGCCGCCTCCGCCCACGACAACGCCGCCGGCACCATCCTGCTCGACCAGGCTGCCGAGCGGTGCGGGATGCGCCTGGAGAAAGCCCTGGTGGACCAGGGCTTCAAGGACGAGGTCATCATCCACGGCGCCCTGCTGGACATCGACGTCGAGGTCGTCCACCGCAACCCCGCTGACCAGGGCAAAGGGTTCGTCCCGCAGCCCAAGCGGTGGGTGGTCGAGCAGACGAACGGCACGCTGATGCTGCACCGGCGTCTGACCCGTGAGTATGACCACCGGCCCGACACCTCCGCCTCACGCGTCTACTGGGCCTCCACCGCGAACATGACCCGCCGCCTCACGATACCGAGTCCCGCCTGGCGCGACACTCTCGGACTGGCCGCGTGAACGTCGCCGAACTCCTCGCCGGCCTCCAGACCCAGCACGACGAGGCCACCGCCCGAGTCGGGGAACTACGCGGCCAGATCGAGCACCTCACCGCCGCCCTGGCCGAGATCGAAGCGCGACTTGCGGATCTGACCACCACCCGGAAGGTCGTCACGGAACTCGCGCCGACCGGAGACGAGCCCGATCCGACCGAGACGAACACCGCCTACCAGACCATCGTGAACGCCTTCAACCAGCACCCCGACCAGGCATTCAGGGCTCGTGAGCTGCACGAACTCCTCGGCCTGCCCACCCACGAGGCGTCCGTCAACATCACCCGCAGCCGCCTCGGACGCCTCACCCGCCAAGGCTTCCCCACCCAACCCGAACGCGGCCGCTACCAGAAACGGACTTAACGTCCTCTGAGAAGCGCGATTTCTTCCCGCTCGCGAAACGACAGGTATCTGCCCGAAGGCGGCTTCGGATCGAACGGTCGCATGCCGCCACACTGGCGGTACCAGCGCGTCGCGACCGCCGGCGCCACGCCGACGACGGCCGCGGCCTCCTCGGCAAGAAGGCCCTTGGCGATCTCCGTCCAGAACGCCGCCTCGACATGACGCTGGTACTTCGGATGCCCCGGAGACCTCAACTTCGGACGCACCGCCCTGTCCGCTGCCTGCTGACGACGAACCACCCCACACCTCCACGATCACGAGGTGTTGCGACGACCAGTTGAATCCGCCCTGAGATCCGTGGTCCGTGCGCATCACCGCTCCGGCCAGGCTCCCGCGGGTCTGCTCAGCAGCCGCCAGGGCATCGATGACGAGCTCGGCTCGCATGTGATCGGCGATCGCCCACCCGGCCAGCCGTCGTGAGGCGAGGTCGATGACGGTCGCCAGTTAGAGCGGCTTCGAGCCGCTGACCGGCAGATATGTGATGTCGCCGACGTACTTCGTGTTCACCGCGGCCGCGGTGAAGTCACGGCCGATCAGATCCGGCGCTTTCGACGCGGCCTGGTCCGCAATGGTGGTGCGGTGCCGACAGCGCAGGCGGACTCCCCCGAGCCCGATGGTCCGCATGATCCTCGCGACCCGCTTGTGATTGACCACCGGGCAGCCCTCGTCCCGGAGCTCGGCGGTGATCCTGGGGGCTCCGTAAGTGCCGTCAGAGTCCTGGTGGACCTTGCGTATCCGAGCCACGAGCACGGCCTCGACGGCGTGCCGGGCCGCTCTCGCGGCCGCGGTGCGGCGCCAGTAGTAGAAGCTCGACCGGGAGAGACCGAGGATTTCGCAGAGCCGCTTCACGCCGTGACGGCGGTGGTGATCTTCAACGAACTGGCAGCGGTTCAGGAGCCGTAAGGGAACTATTGCTTGATCTGGGCAAGTTACCTGGTTTCGTATGATAGTTGCCTTGTATGGCGATTACGGATGAAGTCCTTGTGATGTTGGATGTGAAGTTCGCGGCGGTGTTACCGCATCTGGATGAGCGGCAGCGCCGTCTGTATCTGGCTTCCGAGGCCGAGGCGCTGGGCCATGGGGGAACCGGGGCCGTGGCCAGGCTGGCGGAGGTCTCTGAGTCGACCATCGCGCGGGGGCGTGAAGAACTGGCGGGTGGAGCGAAGGCGCTGGGACGGGTGCGCCGACCCGGCGGCGGACGGAAGTCTGCGGCCGAGCGTGACCCTGGGCTGGTGGCGGCTCTCGAGTTGCTGATCGAGCCGCGGGTGGTAGGTGATCCGGTATCGCCGTTGCGCTGGACCACTGCCTCGCTTCGGGATCTGTCACGGGAGCTCGGTGATGCGGGACATCCGGTCAGCGCCCCGGTGGTCGGCGGGCTGCTGCGGGCAAGGGGCTTCAGTCTGCAGGGCATGGCCAAGACCCGGGCCGGCAGCCAGGTGCCCGACCGGGACGCGCAGTTCCGGCACATCAACACCGCCGCCGAACGCTTCCCGGAGGAAGGGCTGCCGGTGGTGAGCGTGGATGCGAAGCAGAAGGAACCGATTGGTGACTTCGCCCGGCCCGGCCGCACCTACCGCCCCAAAGGCGAGCCGATCAGCGCCCCCGACCACGATTTCATCCGACCCGATACCCCGCTCGCCATCCCGTACGGCATTTACGATCTGGGGCGCGACAGCGGCTGGGTGAACGTGGGAACCGACCGGAACACCGCTGCCTTCGCGGTGGAATCCCTGCGCCGCTGGTGGAAGGCCCAGGGGCGCAGGGACTATCCCGCAGCGGACCGTCTGCTGGTGACCGCGGACTCCGGCGGGGCCAACTCAGCCGACTCCCGCCTGTTCAAGATGGGCCTGGCCGGCCTCGCTGATGAGTCCGGCCTGGCCATCACCGTAATGCACTTTCCACCGGGTACTTCAAAATGGAACAAAGTCGAACACCGGTTGTTCTCCCGGATCACCCACAGCCTGCGCGGGCAACCTCTGACCAGCTACGAAGTGCTGCTGGAGACCATCTCGGCCACCCGCACCCGCACCAGCGCCGGCCTGACCGTCACGGCTGCACTCGACGAGAACGCTTACCCCACCGGCCGTGTCCTCTCCCGGGCCGAACGCAAGAGCGTCGACCGGCGCGTCAGACGAGACGACTTCCACGGCGAATGGAACTACACCATCGCCCCACGAGCCCCTGACCAGATTCTTTCAGAAGGCCCATACGACGAGTCGGGACCGCCGATCCCGGCCGAGGCCACCTTTCTCCTCGCCCATCCCGTTCTGACTGGCCTGACACGCGAAGAATTTGACGAGCTCCTCCTCAGGCTCGAACCGTGCCGCCAAGTCCTTGCCGAAGCCCAACGCCAAAGAGAGGGGCGAGATCGGCGAGGTCGTAATCCCGGCTTCGGCATCCTCGACCACCTCCACCGCATCCTGGTCGCCCTGCTCAGAAGCCGCAACACCGTGACCCTGACCTTGATGGGCAAGATCCTCGGCTACGACCGCAACACCTTGAGCTACCACGCCAAGACAAGCAGGCCACTGCTGGCCTTCGCCGGAAACGATCTCACTCCCACCCTCACCTCACGAACGCACCCGCCACGAACGCTTGAAGCTCTGAAGCACGTGATCGAACACCACGACAACAACATCAACTCAGGCAGTAGTTGAATTACGGCTCCTCACCAGCGCGTCTCCGTCGCGAAATACCGGGCCGCCTTGCGGAGGATGTCGCGTTCCTCCTCCAACTCGCGGATCCTCTTGCGTGCCGCGGCCAGCTCCGCCTGAACGTCATCACCGTCGGCCTGCTTGGCGGCCGGCGGCACGGAGTGGGCGCCGGGTCGGCGCCCGTCAGCGGCCCGGATCCAGTTCCGCAACGTCTCGGTATTCACCCCGAGATCGGCCGCGACGGACTTGATCGTCGCTCCCGGCCTCGAGCGGTACAACGCGACCGCGTCCGCCTTGAACTCGATGGGATAGTGCTTCATCCCACGGGGACTCCGTTCTCCTGGACCATCAAGATCCAAGTCTCGCCGGTGTCCAAAACCCGGGGTCAAGGCCCCCGGTCCGGGGCCCGCTGAACGTGCTGGTCCGCGTCCTGGACCGTGGTGGTGACCTTCTTGCCGCGTACCGCCCTCGGACAGGCCAGCGGCCTTCATCAGCCGCTCGACGGTGCAGCGGGCCACGTCAGGGTCGCCGGCCCGCTTGAGGGCGGCCCACATCTTGCGGACCCCGTAGACGCCGTAGTTCTCGCGGTGGATCTGCTTGAGGACCTCAGTCAGCTCCGCGTTGCGCACGGCCCGCGCGGAGGGCTGCCCCTTCACGTGGGCGTAGTAGGTGGACGGGTGGATGCTGCAGTCGTGCTCAGTGAGAATCCTGCAGATCGGCTCGACTCCGCCGAAGCGGTCCCGGTGCTCGGCAATGAACGCTACGAGCGTGTGTGTGGCCGGTCGAGCTCGGCCGCGAAGAAACTCACCGCGGCCTTCAGGATCGGTGAACCGCGATTCGGTGACCGGCGCGGTCACGCCGACCGGTCTCGCCGAGCTTGCCCGCCGACGGCGTGGGAGTGCTGCGCGCACGTCACCCGCGCGACGCCTGTGAGGTGACGGGTGGATCACGGCCCGCCACGGTGTCCCGTACGGGTCGTTGGGCTGGTCATGGACCAGAGAAACGTTCCCGCACCAAGGTGTTCCACGGGGCCTGGGCTGGGGCTGGGTGGCAGCTTGGTGTCGGATTCGCCGATCTACGACGCTGTGGAACGGCAATGGCTCCAGGAGGGCCGGGAGGTTCCCGCTCTGGGAGGATCCGGCGGTCCGGCGACAGGCCGGCACCGCTCACGCGATCCCGACCTTTTCCACCGCGGCTGACCGGACCCCTGCTCGTTGGACCTCGGCGACCTCGTGCCCGACAGCGTGCGGTCACACCCTCCGGAACGTGACGTGGCTGCGTCCGCCATCTACACGGAGGCCGGTGGGCGCATCGCAGTCCACGGCCGTCCTGTCGGCCGGCCGGCTCCGCCTCAACCCGCCCTATCGGGGGAGTAGTGCGCGGAACGTCTTGCCGCCTTGGGGTGTGGGGGTGACGACTACGTGGTGGGCGAGGTCGTTGACCATGTGCCAGCCGAATCCGCCGGCGCCGTGGTGCAGGTCGGGGGTGCGTATGTGCGGGTGCTGGCAGCTGGGGTCTTCGACGGCGACTTCGATGGTGGTGGGGTGCGCGGTCAGCCGCAGAGCGTAGGTGCCGCCGCCGTGGCGCAGGGCGTTGGCAGCGAGTTCGGAGACGACTAGGACCACGCTGTCGGCCACATCCGTGTCCGCGGCCGGCGACAGCGCCTTAAGGAAGTCGCGGGTCGCTTCGCGCGTCTGGGCGACGCTGTCGGTGGAGAGTGCGGCCGCCGGGTCGAGGTGCGTCGTGTCTATGAGGTGCTCCGCCGGGTCGCTGACTGACGATGCCGTGTCCCGCCCCGCGTGATGTGCCCTGGGCCGTGCCTGGGGAACCCCGCCATGTTCAATTATCTCCGCACGAGGAACCCGGATTCCTCAGCCGAAAGTACATAAAAATCTGTGCTGGCTGGAGTAGACATTCGTTGCTCCTGTGGTTATGGTTTCTCTCGTAGCCAGGAAGACAGAAGGGTCGGGCAGAGATGAACTGCCCGGCAGCAGTACGCAGTTGCAGTTCAGCAGCGCGGGGTGGCCGTGGAGTCTTGAAGCCGGGTTTGTGCAGGATGGCGACGGGGCTGACGGCCGGACCGGGCGGCCTGCGGTCATCAGGGGCCGCCGTCAGCAGGACCGCGGTTAACGCAGGTGGCGGTACCTCGGTGAACGCGTCGAGTGTGGATGCGGGCACCGGGAGGTTCGGCAGTGGGGTTCTAAGCCAGAGCAGACGCAGGACGGGGAGCAATGCTCGGAACCTGTGGATCGGCCTGGGGCGGGGTGCCTCGTGGGATGCGGAGGGCGTACCTTCCCGGGTGATCGACTCATGGTCACCGAATGGGCCCGCGTTCGAGCGCGGGTCGGGAAGGCACGCCCGTGCTCAGCGTAGTCAACGAAGACGGCACCACCGAGTCTGGTATCTCTCTGATCGACGAGATCGTCCGGGAGGGCGCCCGGCGGATGCTCGCGGCAGCCCTGGAGGCCGAGGTCGAGCAGTACATAGCCGAGCTCGCTGGCCAGCACGACGAGCGGGGCCGGAGGCTGGTGGTCCGCAACGGCCGTCACCGGCCCCGGTCGGTGACCACGGCCGCGGGACCGGTCGAGGTGGCCGCGCCGCGTGTGAACGACAAACGAGTCGACGCTGGGACCGGCGAGCGGGAACGGTTCTCCTCGAAGATCCTCGCGCCGTGGTGCCGGAAGTCCCCGAAGGTCAGCGAGGTCCTGCCCCTGCTCTACCTCCACGGCCTGTCCTCGGGTGACTTCGTGCCCGCACTCGAGCAGTTCCTCGGCGGCACGGCCGGCCTGTCACCGGCGACGGTGACCCGGCTGACGAAGCAGTGGACAGCAGATCATGCCGTCTTCCAGCGCCGTGACCTGGCGGAAACCGATTACGTCTATGTGTGGGCCGACGGCATCCACCCCAAGATCCGTCTGTCCCAGACCCATTCGTGCCTGCTGGTCTTGATGGGCGTCCGCGTCGACGGCACCAAGGAGCTGATCGCGATCGCCGAGGGGCTGAGGGAGTCCACCGAGTCCTGGGCGGATCTGCTGCGGGACTGCCGCCGGCGCGGCATGCGCGACCCGGTCCTGGTCACCGGCGACGGGGCAATGGGGCTGTGGCGGGCCCTGGCGGAGGTGTTCCCCGCCGCCCGCCATCAGAGGTGCTGGGTTCACAAAACCCGCAATGTCATGAACGCGCTGCCGAAATCCGCGCAGCCCGGCGCGAGGAAAGCCCTCCAGGAAATCTACAACGCCGAGGACCGCACCCACGCCCAGAAGGCGGTCACCGCGTTCGAGAAGACGTACGGGGCGAAGTGGCCGAAGGCGGTGAAGAAGATCACCGGCGAGGTCGACGAGCTGCTGGCGTTCTACGACTTCCCCGCCGAGCACTGGATCCACCTGCGGACCACGAACCCCATCGAATCAACGTTCTCCACAGTCAAGCTCCGGACCAAGGTCACCCGCGGCGCCGGCAGCCCCACCGCCGCCCTCGCCATGGTCTTCAAGCTCGTGGAATCCGCCCAGGCCCGCTGGCGCGCGGTCACCGCACCCCACCTCGTCGCCCTCGTCCGAGCCGGCAACCGCTTCGAGAACGGTCACCTCGTCGATCAGGACGAGACCCTCGCGGCATGAACCACCTCAGCTGATCCACAACTCTTGACTATTGCTCCAGGACGGGCGACGGGGCTGGCTGCCGAAGGGCGGTGCCGGGACGGGCCGCAGCAGTTCGCATCACCAGCAGTACCCGCAGGTGCAGTACCGCCGTAAGAGCAGTACCGGTTTGGCAAGTGAAGTGATCCCAGAGGGATGAACGGAGGAACCGAAGCATCATCAGGATCGCCCGGACGGAGTGTTGAGTCCGGGTACCGCAGGACATCGAGAGACTAGGTGGTCTCCGGTCAAGCAACCGCGATCCCCGCACCCCCGACAGCATTCCGGTCGGACACGCGGACACAGAACGCCGGCGCAGTCCCAGGGCCGGCAGATGGTGTAGTCAGTTCCTTCGGGGCCCTGGCGCCTATGGCGCCAGGGCCCCTCCACGCGTTCCACGAGAGAGGTTCAATGACAGCAGACGACTCGTACGGGCGTCTCGATGACGACGACTACCCCGCCTACACCATGGGCCGGGCCGCCGACATGCTCGGCACCACCCAGGGGTTCCTCTGGGCACTCGGCGAAGCCCGCCTCATCACCCCGCTCCGCTCCGCCGGCGGCCACCGCCGCTACTCCCGCTACCAGCTGCGTGTTGCCGCCCGCGCCCGCGAGCTCGTCGACCAGGGCACACCCATCGAGTCGGCTTGCCGCATCGTCATCCTCGAAGACCAGCTCGAAGAGGCCCAGCGCATCAACGCCGAGTACCGGCGCAACGCCACGTCGACGGGTTCCCCCACCGTAGCTTGATGGACCTGCCCGCCGGGAATCCGGCGGGCCCCGCCTCGGTGATGACGTGTCGTTTCCCCTGGTGACGGGCAGTCGTGGCCTGTAGCGTCTGCGTTAGCTGTCGTGGTTCGGAAGTCCCCCTTGCCCACGCCGTAGGTGTGGGCATTTTGCTGTGCTGTGCCGCAGGAACCAGGGCGATCACCTCCGCCTCCGCAGACTGCGGGAGGCGTTTCGTCGACTGGAAGGCATGGACATGGCTACGGGAACTGTGAAGTGGTTCAACGCGGAGAAGGGCTTCGGCTTCATCGCCCAGGACGGCGGCGGCCCCGACGTCTTCGCCCACTACTCCGCGATCAACTCCTCGGGCTACCGCGAGCTCCAGGAAGGCCAGGCCGTCACGTTCGACATCGGCCAGGGGCAAAAGGGCCTCCAGGCCGAGAACATCACCCCGGCCTGACACCCTCCGCCACTCTGCCCCGGGGTACCCCGAGTACCCCGAGTACCCCGGGCGCAGTGTCCCTCACAGGCAGCCGGCCGCGAGGCCGGCGGCCATGATGACGCCCATCACACCCACCGCATTCCGGCCTTGGACGGCACTGTCACGTTGTCCGGGCGTCTGGGATGATCTTCGGGTTGTCGGTGTCCGGAGGGGCTCGCTCGTGTCGTCTGTGGTGCCGTCGTACGCGAATCACCGGTACCCGGTGGAGATCATTGCGCACTGTGTGTGGCTGTACTTCCGCTTCCCGCTCAGCTTCCGTGAGGTGGAGGAGATGATGCTCGAGCGCGGCGTAGTCGTGTCCCACGAGAGCATCCGCCGGTGGTGCCTGAAGTTTGGGCAGACCTACGCCAACGCCCTGCGCCGACGGCGTCCGCAGCCCGGCGATAAATGGCATCTCGACGAGGTGTTCGTCAAAGTCGGCGGGGTGCAGAAGTACCTGTGGCGGGCGGTCGATGCAGACGGGAACGTCCTGGACATCCTGGTGCAGAGCCGTCGTGACAAGGCTGCGGCCAGGCGTTTCTTCCGCCGGCTCCTCACCACGACCAGGCGAGTGTCGAGGGTGGTCGTCACGGACAAGCTGAAGTCGTACGGGGCTGCGCACCGGGAGGTGATGCCTTCGGTCGAGCACCGTGCGCACAAGGGGTTGAACAACCGGGCGGAGAACTCGCACCAGCCTACGAGGCAGCGGGAACGGGCGATGAAGGGGTTCCGCAGCCCAGGATCCGCGCAGCGGTTCCTGTCCGCGTTCACCGGGATCTCACCCCACTTCAGACCCCACCGCCACCTTATGACCGCCGGCCGCCACCGCTTCGAAATGATGATCCGCTTCACGATCTGGAACCACATCACCGGAGCCGCCGGCATGCCCGCCACGGCCTGAAGCACAGCCCCGCCCCGGCCCCACCACACTCTGATCCACCATCAAACGATCATGCAGCCGACAACGTGACAAGGCCGGCTGCCGGTACTACAGCCGTGAGTGAGGCTTTGCCGACGCCGCGCACCGGCGGCCGTACAGGCTTCCGTATGCGTGCGCATACGGAAGCCTGTACGGCGCGTGTTACGGTGGCTATTTCACCGAGCCCGCCATCACGCCCTGGACGAAGTGCCGCTGGAAGGTGAAGAAGACGATCACCGGGACCACCAGGGACAGGAACGCCCCCGGCGCGAGGACGCCGATGTTGCTTCCGAACTGCCGCATCTGGGACTGCAGTGCGACCGTGAGCGGCTGGGACTCGTTGTCCGCGAAGAGCAGTGCCACGAGCATGTCGTTCCAGACCCAGAGGAACTGGAAGATGGCCAGGCTCGCTATGGCCGGGCGGCCGAGCGGCAGCACGAGGCGGGAGAAGATCCGCCACTCGCTGCCGCCGTCCATCCGTGCGGCCTCAAGCATTTCGCGCGGTATCGCGGCGAAGTAGTTGCGCAGGAGGAAGATCGCGAACGGCAGTCCGTAGGCGACGTGGAAGAGGACGACGCCCGCGATCGTCCCGAACAGGCCCACCGCGCCGAAGAGTTTCGCCACGGGCAGCAACCCGATCTGCACCGGCACCACGAGGAGCCCGACGACCACCAGGAAGATCCCGTCCCGGCCGGGGAACTCCAGCCATGCGAAGGCGTATCCGGCGAGTGCCGCGATGACGACGACCAGGACGGTGGTCGGCACGGAGATCAGGACGGTGTTCCAGAAGGCCGCCCCGATGCCGGAATCCCTCAGCAGGGCGGAGTAGTTGTCCAGGGACAGCTGAGAGGGGTCGGTGAGCGCCGTCCACCATCCGTCGGTGGCGTTGTCCTGCTCGGAGCGCATCGAGGAAAGGAGCAGGCCCGCCAGCGGCGTGATCCATACGAGGGCGATCAGGATCAGGACGCCCTGGACGGCGGAGCTGCCCAGGAGGCGCGAGATGCGGCCTCCGCGCCGCCCGGGCGTGGACGACCGGAACGTAGGGGAGAGAGACGGGGGAGAGGGCGGTGCGGCGGGCCGGACCTTCGCCGCCCGCCGGGACGCGCCATGCCGCTCGACGGTGCTGTGGCCGCTCATGCTCCACTCCTTCGGAAACGCCGGACGTTGAAGACCATCGCCGGGACGACGAGGAGCAGGAGCACCATGCTGAGCGCGCTGCCGAGGCCCTGGTCGTCGCCGCCGCCGAAGGAGACCATCCACATGCGGGTTGCCAGCACGTTCGCCTCTTCCTGGACCGGCCCGGGCGCGATGATCCACACGAGGTCGAAGACCTTCATCACGTTGATCACGAGGGTCACGAAGACCACGGTGAGCACTGGTGCGAGGAGCGGCACGGTGATCTTGCGGAAGATCTGAGACTCGGTGGCGCCGTCCATGCGGGCGGCCTCCAGTGCGTCGCGCGGGATGGCGGCGAGGCCGGCGCCGATCAAGACCATCGAGAAGCCGGTCCAGACCCACAGGTAGGCGCCGATGATGGCGGGCGTCACCAGCGCCGGACCGAGCCAGTTCACACCCTGGTACGGGGCTTCGAAGTTGGCCGCGGGCAGCCGGACGATGTAGTCGCCGTCGGCCAGTCCTGCGAAACGGAAGGAGCCGTCCTCGGCCGTGGTGGTGGCGGCGGCCACCCGGCCGTCCCGTACGGCCTCGACCTTCATTCCGGGCAAGCCCTTCTCGCCCGGGTCGACCCGGCCCGGCGTGCCCGCCCCGCCGGGGGCGAAGTCGAGGTAGACGACGCCGCCGATCGCGTCGGCGCCGGGCGCGGTGCCCGCCGGGTCGGAGGCGGTCTGCGCGCCGGCAGGCATGGCGTCGGGTGCGACCCCGATGAACCCGAGGCCGATCGAGTCTCCGGGCCGTACGGTCGCCTCGGTGCTGTAGGGGCGGCCCGCCCTGCCCGTCAGGCCGTGGCCCTCCCGAGGCCGGGCCGTGGGATAGGCGGCGTCGTCGTCGAAGCCGTCGTGGACGGCGACGGCGGCGGCGTTGAGGACTCCCCGGTCCGGGTCCTGTTCGTAGGCGAGTCGGAAGATGATGCCCGCGGCGAGGAACGACACGGCCATCGGCAGGAAGAGCACCAGTTTGAACGCGGTCGCCCAGCGCACCTTCTCGGTGAGGACAGCGAGCATCAGCCCGAGCCCGGTGAGCAGGGTGGGGGCGACGACGACCCAGACCGCGCTGTTGCGGATGGCCTTGAGGGTGGCCGGGTCCTGCACGATCGCCGCGTAGTTGGCGGCTCCGACGAACCGGTCGCCGTCGGCGTCGAAGAGGCTGCGGCCGAAGGAGAAGAGGACGGGGTAGACGACCAGCGCGCCGAGCAGCAGCAGGGCCGGCAGGACGAAGACGAACGCGAGGCGGCGCTTCCTGCGCTGCGCCAGGCGCCGACCGCCGGCCGCGGGGCGACCGGTGGCTGGGCGGTTGGTCATGATGTCAGCCATGGCGGTCGCCTCAGTTCCCGTAGGCCTTGGCGGCCTCGGCCTCGAGCTTGGCGGCGGTGCCCTGCGGGTCCGAGGGGTCGCGCAGGAAGTCCTGGAGGAGCTTCCACTCACCGGCGCCCTTGGTGCCGCCGAACGCGGCCGGGGCCTGGTCCGACATGTCGAAGCGGATCGAATTGCCCGCCGAGATCAGCGAGTTGGCGGTGTCGCGCGTCGTCTCGTCGCCGTATGAGGCCAAGTCGACCTCGTTGTTCGGGGACAGGAAGCCGCCCGCGCCGGCCCAGACCTCGGCGGCTTCGGCGCTGGCCAGGAACTCGACCAACTGCATGCTGGCCTTGCCGTTCTTGCCGTCCTTCAGGACGACCGCCGCGTCACCGCCGCTGACCACCGGCGCCCGGCCGCCGTCGACCGAGGGGAAGGGGAAGAACTTGGCGTCCTGCCCGAGCTTCTTGCCGAACTGCCCCTTGGCGACACCGCCGACGAAGTCGCCCTCGTAGACCATGCCCGCCTTGGGCTCCGGGCCGAAGACCTGCGCGACCGACGAGGGGAAATCGGTGCCCAGCGCCGCCTGGGCGCCGCCCGCGACGAGCTGCTTGTCCTTGAACAGTTCCCCGAGGGTGGTCAGGGCCCGCACCACGCTCTCGTCGGTCCACTTCAGCTGGTGCTGGGCGAGCTGGTCGTACTTCTCCGGTCCGGCCTGGGAGAGGTAGATGTTCTCGAACCAGTCGGTGAGGGTCCAGCCGTCCTCGCCTGCTATGGCGAAGGCCGGGCGGCCGGAGTCCGCGAGGGTGCGGCCGGCCTTCAGCATGTCGCCGTAGCTCTTGGGCTCGGTGACGCCGGCCTGGGCGAAGGCCTCCGGCGCGTACCAGACGGTCGACTTGTGGGCGGCCTTGAAGTAGAGGCCGTAGTACGTGCCGTCGACGGTGCCGTAGTTCTTCCACACCGGCGCGAGGGTGGATCCGGCCGTCTGGGAGGTCTGGTCGGACAGGGGCTGGAGCCAGCCCTTCTTCGCGAACTGCCGGAGCACGCCCACCTGGGGCACCATCACCACGTCGGGTGCGGCCCCGCCTTCGATCTTGCTTCCGACGAAGGTGGAGACGTTGTCGCCGGAGGGGACGAAGACCGTCTTGGCACCGGTCTTCTGGGTGAAGGCGTCGAGGACCTTCGTGAAGCTCTGCTGCTCGGCGCCGGTCCACACACCCGCCACGGTGACGGTCTGGCCGCTGAGCTCACCGCCGCTCGCGGGTCCGGTGGCGCCGCCGCAGGCGGTGGTGCCGAGGGCGAGGGCGAGGGTGGCGGTGGCGGCACTGCGGCGGGTCGTCTTGCCGGGTCGTCGCATGACGGGTCCTTTCGGGGAGGTCCTGGGCTGGAGAGGGGCTGCACGGGGATTGCGGGGTGACAGGGCCGAGGGGGTGTGGCAGCCGGGTAGGGCTGCGGGCGTTACGGCTGCGGGGTCGCCGGGCCGGGAGCCGGGTACTCGCCCGCCCACCAGGCCGCTGTCGCCGCGGGGAGCACCCCGTCGGGACAGGGCCCGCTGGCGAGCAGCGGCGTACCGGGGACCGGCGCGGGCACGGGCTCCGTGCCGAAGTTGACCGCGCAGATCAGGCCGTCACCGCGGACGACGGCCAGTACCTGCGGGGGCGAGTCCAGCCAGCGCAGGGTGCCGTCGCCGAGTTGCGGCAGGGTGCGCCGCAGCTGGAGGCCGTCACGGTAGAGGTGCCAGAAGGAACGGGTGTCGGCCAGGGCGCGGTCGGTCGCGTGCTCGGCGAACCATTCGGGCTGCGGAAGCCACGGTTTGACGCCGGCCGTCTGCTGGCTGAAGCCGAAGGGGGAGGTGTGCCCGGACCAGGGCATGGGTACGCGGCAGCCGTCCCGTACGTGCTTGCGGCTGCCCGTACGGCGGAAGATCGGGTCGGTGAGGGCCTCGTCGGCCAGGTCGAGGACCTCGGGCAGGCCGAGTTCCTCGCCCTGGTAGACGTAGGCGGCGCCGGGCAGGGCGAGCATCAGGAGGGCGGCGGCGCGGGCCCGGGCCGCTCCCAGTCCGCTGCCCTCGACCCCGGGTTCGCCGGCGTAGCGGGTGACCGTCCGGACCTGGTCGTGGTTGTTGAGGACCCAGGTGACGGTGGAGCCGGTGGCCGCGATGTCGCGGATCGCCTCGGTGATCGTCGTACGGAAGGAATCGGCGTCCCAGGGCGCGCTGAGCAGGTCGAAGAAGAACGCCTGGTGCAGTTCGTCGGGGCGGACGTACTCGGCGTGCTCGCGTGCGGTGGGTACGGACACCTCGCCGACGAGCAGCCGCTCGTGACCGTCCCGGGCGGTGTACTCCTCGCAGACCGAGCGCCAGCGGCGCCACACGCCGTGCACCTCGGGCTGGTTCCAGGCCAGCTGGTTGACGGCGTCGCGGGCCCGCTCGTCTGCGGCGGGGTCGTCCGAGTCGGGCAGCTCGGGGTGCTTGAAGAGCCCGGCGGCGACGTCGATGCGGAAGCCGTCGACGCCCCGGTCCAGCCAGAAGCGGAGCACGCGCTCGAAGTCGTCGCCCACGACGGGATCGCGCCAGTTCAGGTCCGGCTGCTCGGGTGTGAACAGGTGCAGGTACCACTCCCCGGGGGTGCCGTCGGCTCTGGTGGTCCGGCTCCAGGCTGGGCCGCCGAACATGGCGTGCCAGTTGTTGGGCGGCTCCTCGCCCTCGGGGCCGCGGCCCGCAGCGAAGTGGAAGCGGGAGCGTGCGGCGCTGCCAGGCGCCGCGGCGAGCGCTTCGCGGAACCATGGGTGCTCGCTGGAGCAGTGGTTGGGGACGATGTCGAGCAGCAGCCTGAGCCCGAGCCGGTGGGCGTCGGACACCAGCCGGTCGAACTCGGCGAGGTCGCCGTAGACCGGGTCGACGCCGCAGTAGTCGGCGACGTCGTAGCCGTGGTCGTGCTGTGGCGACGGGTAGAAGGGGCTGAGCCAGATGCCGTCGACACCGAGCTTCCTCACGTAGGGAAGCCCGGCGCGTACGCCGGCGAGGTCGCCGACGCCGTCCCCGGTGCTGTCGAGGAAGCTGCGGACGTAGACCTGGTAGATCACCGCGTCGCGCCACCAAGGCGCGGAAGGGGCGGCGCTGTGGGAGGGGTGACCGGTACCGGCCGGAAGGGTGCTGAGCATCTCGCGTCGACCTGTCTCTGAATGCGAGAGCGCCCTGGATCAGGTGCGCTGTTATGCATGCATGTTAAGTAGTGCTGACTGGAAGATGTCAATGATGAATCCAGAAGCAGGTGAAAGCTGCGGTGGTTTGCCACAGAATGACCAGGTGCACGAAAGAAGACTCCTACTTAACATGTAAGTAGGAGTCTTCGGGGAGGTGTAGAAGTGCGATCAGCCTGTGCGGGAAATGGCCCCGAGCTCGCGCGCCAGCCGCGCTACCGCCTCGTCCGGTGTTTGGCGCAAGGCCATCACGTCCTGCCCCACCGCCTGCACGGCGAGGCTCACCTGGTCGTAGCGCGGGCTCTTGGGGCGCGGCACCGCCGACAGCACGCTCTCGCGCAGGGTCGGCAGGTACGGATAGGCACGCACCAGCTCGGGATCCTCGTACAGCGCGGCGCGCACCGGTGGCAGCGAGCCCTCGGTGAGGACCCGTCGCTGCACCCGTTCACTGGTGAGGTAGGAGATCAGGTCGGCCGCCGACGCGGGATGACGCGTGTGAGCGCTGACCGCGAGGTTGGAGCCGCCCAGCACGCTGGTGCCGGGACCGTCGGCGCCCGGCAGCGACACGGCGCCGAACCGGCCCGCCACCTTGGACCCCACCGCGCTCGCGTCCGCGTACACGTAGGGCCAGTTCCGCAGGAAGAGCAACCGGCCGTCCTGGAACGCCTTGCGCGACTCCTCCTCCTTGTAGCCGAGCGCCTCGCGGGAGATCCAGCCCTCCCGCACCCCGTCCGCGAGGAACCGCAGCCCGGCGCGCGCCCCGTCGGAGTCGACGGCGACGCGGGCGCCGTCGTTACGCAGGACCGAACCGCCCGCCGAGTGCACGGCCTCGGTGACGTTGACGGTGAGCCCCTCGTAGGGGAGGAACTGGCCGGCGTAGCCGTCCAGCCCGTACCGCGGCGCGATCGTGCGTGCCTGGCGGGCCAGTTCGGACCAGGTCCGCGGCGGCTGCTCGCCCGCGAGGTCCAGGATGTCCTTGCGGTAGTAGAGCAGGCCCGCGTTCGTGACGTAGGGGACCGCGTACAGTCGTCCGTCGAAGGTCGCGGTGTCCACGACCGGCCGCAGGAACGCGTCCAGCGGGAACCGGTCCCGTTCGAGCGGCAAGATCCAGCCGGCCGCCGCGAACTCGGACGTCCAGGCCACGTCGATGTTCAGCACGTCGAACCGGTCGCGTCCCGATCGCAGTTCGCTGATCATCTGGGCCCTGGTCTCGTCCGCCGAGTCGGGCAGCTCGATGAGACTCACACGCTCGTCGGGACGGCTCTCGTTCCAGTCGTCGAGGAGCGGACCGAGGTAGTCGGTCAGGTCGCCCGCCGTCACGAGCGTCAGCGGGCCGCGGGCATCGGAGGCGGCGCCCGCGTCGGAGCGCACGCCGAGACCGGAGTACCCCGCCAGCACGACCGCCACCACCAGGAGGGCTCTACCCGCGGCACGCATCCACCGCATAGATTCCTCCCAGAGCGCGATCCGGCTGCACTGCCGATCATCGTGGCCTATATATACCCGTTAGGCATGGGCGATACTAGACGTCCAGGCAGACAGGACAGCCGTCGGCGACATCCGGCCTGGCACCAGTGAACGGTTGACTACGGAGCGGGAAGGAGGGGGAGAGAGTGCGGCTGGCGCTCCTTACGCTCCTCACCCGTAGCCCTGCGCATGGTTACGAACTCAAGCAGGACCTTGAGAAGCTCCTGGGCGCCGCGTACCCTCAGCCGAACGTAGGCCAGATCTACGTCACCCTCGGCAGACTCGAGAAGAGCGGCCTGATCGAAGGCGAGGACGTCGAACAGTCCGGCCGACCCAACAAACGCACGTACAAGCTGACGGACGCCGGGCGTGAAGCCGTACTGGCGTGGTTCGAGGAAACCGCCGAGGAACCCCGGGTACGGGACGAGTTCTTCATGAAACTGGCGCTCGCACCGCAGTCGGGTCTGGCCGATCCGATCGCCCTGATCAACAAGCAGCGGCGCCAGTATCTCAACACCATGCGGGACCTGTCGAAGCTGGCCGCCGCCGAGGACCGCGACAACAAGATCTCCCAACTGCTGATCGAGGGCGCCATGCTGCACCTGCGGGCCGACCTCGACTGGCTGGAACGCTGTCAGGAGGAGCTGGAATGAGCGACGACGCCACCGCCGCTCCAGCCGTGCCCATCGTCCGCCCCGCCGTTCCCATCGTTCGCGCCGAGGGCTTGACCAAGACGCACCACGGCGAAGGCGCCCCGGTGCCCGCCGTCCGCGGCGTGGACCTGTCCGTCCAGCCCGGCGAGTTCGTCGCGGTCACCGGACCCTCCGGAGCCGGGAAGTCCACGCTGCTGCACCTGATCGGCGGCCTCCAGCGGCCCGACGGCGGCAAGCTCTGGCTCGACGGGGAACGGGTCGACGCATACCGCGAGGCCCGTTGGGCCGTGCTGCGGCGCCGCAGCATCGGCGTCGTCTTCCAGTTCTTCAACCTCGTCTCCAACCTCACCGTCGCCGACAACGTCGAACTGCCCGCCCTGCTCGCCGGCGTCTCCCCGAAGGCTGCCCGCGACTCCCGCGCCGAACTGCTCGCCGAACTCGGACTCGAAGGCCGCGAGCAGTCCATGCCCGGAGAGCTGTCCGGCGGCGAACAGCAGCGGGTGGCGCTCGCCCGCGCCCTGGTCAACCACCCCCGGCTGCTGCTCGCCGACGAGCCGGCCGGCAGCCTCGACAGCAAGGGCACCCGAGAGGTGCTGCGGCTGCTCACCAGGTTCCACCAGCGCGGCCAGACGATCATGATGGTCACCCACGACGCTCGGATGGCCAGCGCCGCCGACCGCGTCATCAGCTTTTTCGACGGCCGGATAGCCGACGACGCACAGCTCGGCGGAGGTCGTCCCGGCCCGGCCAGCGGTGTCTCCGGCGTACTCGAACTGAAGGAGTGACCGTGCGGGCCACCCTGCGCTGGGCGCAGGCCGACTTCCGTGCACACCGCGGCGAAGCCCTCTTCGTCGTCCTCGCCAGCGCCGGAGTCATTGGCTCGCTCCTGCTGGCCGGCGCGCTCTTCGGCTACGCCGCGAACCCCTGGCAGCGGGTCTTCAACCAGTCCCACGGCGCCCACATTTGGCTGCACACCCGCGCCGGCGCGGACACGGACGCCCTGTCCGGTGTGGACGGAGTCGCGGCACTGTCGGGGCCCTACCGCACAGCGGCGACCACGGTGGAGTCCCGCGGCGCGCGCGCCGAGGTGACGCTCCGCGCGGCCTCGGTGGAGCCCCCGCAGACCGGACGGCCGCTTGTCGGCGCGGGCAGCTGGCTCGAGGCGCCGGACGAAGGCCCCGCCCCGGGCACGGGCTCGGGTGAGTTCGCCGGCTCCGTCGTGCTGGAGACGTCGGTCGCCCGGGCTCTCTGGGCAGAGCCCGGCGACACCCTACGCGTCACCGGCCCGGACGGCACCGCGCACCTGCTGCGGGTGAGCGGGACCGCCGACGTCGCCGAACCCCGCTTCCAGCCGGGCGGCGCCGCGGGCGTCGGCTGGGTGCTCCCCGCCACGCTCGAGGAGATCGCCCGCGGAGACACCGGGCAGAGCGTGGGGTTGCGCCTGGAGGACCCGGACGACACGGACTTCATCGTCCAGCGCGCGGTCACCGTACTGGGCGCCGACCGGGTGGCCGAGGTCACCAAGTGGCAGCAGGCCCGCGCCGACGCGGGCGGCGACGACCGCCTCCTGGGCGCGATGTTTGCCGTATTCGGCCTCGGCGCCCTGCTCGCAGCCGCCCTGGCCGCTTCCGGGGCGATCGGCGCCCGCGTCCGCGGCCAGCTCCGGGACATCGCCGTCCTCAAGGCGATCGGCTTCACTCCGGGCCAGGTCGCGCGCGGCTTCCTGGTCCAGCATCTGGCCTTCGTGCTCCTCGGGGTGGCCCTCGGTACCGCGGCGATCGCCCTGCTCGGCGCCCGGATACCCGGGCGGATCGGAGAGGCTGCTGCCGTGTGGCAGGACCTGCCCGGCCACACCGCCCTGATCATCGGCATCCCCGTCGGCGCGGTGCTGCTGATCGCGGCTTCCTCTGGACTCTTGGCCTGGCGGGCCGGACGAGTGCCCCCGGTGCCGGTGGCCCGGGCCGCGCTGCCGTCCGCCGCGCCGATGACCGGGCTCGGGAAACGGGCACTCGGCGTAGGGGTACCGCCCGCCCTCGTCCTCGGATGGCGCGCAGCGTTCCCCCGCCGGGGCCGGACCCTGGTACCGCTGGCCCGGCTGGCGCTGCCCCTTATGCTCATCACGGTCGCCCTCGTCGCCTGGTCGACCCTGGACCAGTTCCGCAGCCGCCCCGCGCAGATGGGGCTTGCCACTGCCCTGACCGTTCGGGCCGAGCAGCCCGCCGGTCCGTCGGACCCGGAGCTGGAGAGCGCCCTCGCGGCCGTTCCGGACATCGAGGCCTTCCATCCGGGCGCGGAGATGGCGGCGCTCATCCCCGGCCAGACCGGCACCATCACGCTGCGTGGACTCGGCACGGCCCGGCAGCCCTACCCCTCCGCGGTGGTGGAAGGGCGCGCGGTCGCCGGACCCGACGAGGCGGTGGCCGGCCAGGGCCTCCTGGACCTCCTCGGCGTACGGGTCGGCGATTGGGTACGGATGACGGTCGGCGGGCGGCCGCAGATCCTGCACCTCGTCGGCCGCACCATCGAGCCCGAATCCGGCGGTCGGGTGATCACCACGACCCTCGACGCACTGCGCGAGAGTGACCCGCAGCTGCGTCCCGCCTACCACGCCCTGGAACTGCGCGACGGTGCCGACCCCCGGGCCGTGAGCGGCGCACTCGCCACGCCCGTCGGCGGAACCCTCGAGATCCGTGAGACACCCAACCCGGCCGGCCGGCTGGAACCGGCACGCGGGGTGATCGGGGCTCTGATCGCCGTACTGGCCCTCATCGGACTGATCGAACTGTTGACCTTGATCGGCGCGGGCGTACGCGACCGGGCGCGCGACCTGCTCGCTCTGAAGGCGATAGGGCTCACGCCCCGGCAGATCAGCGCGATGATCGTGACGGCCGCGGGCCTGACCGCGCTCGTCGCCGCGCTCGCGGGCACAGGCCTGGGCGTCCTGTCCGGCACCTGGCTGGTGGACACCCAAGGCGCATCGAGTGGCATCGGCGCCGGGATTGCCCAACTGCCTCCGCTGCCGGTGCTGTTGACGGTGATCGCAGGATCGGTGCTGGGCGCGGTGGCGGCTGCGGCAGTACCGGCGACTCAGACGGCCCGGCGCCGCCTGGCGGACTCGCTCAGCGAAACCCTTTGACAGGCCCCGTCACGTTGTCGGTGCGGGATGGGATGATCTTCAGGCTACTGGCTTGCCGTTTAGCCTCTGATCTTCGTGTGTAGGGGGTGCTGCATCGCAGCGTGCGGCAAACGGATGGGTTCGCGGTGCCCGTTTCTGGTTGGGACAATGCTGCCCGTGGCAGAGCCGGCCTTTCGGTATCACCCCGATCCGCTGGCCTCCGAGTCCGCGGTGCGCACCGACCATGTCGTCGCTTGTTCTCGCGGCGGCGCAGGCAGCCGGCCCCTGTCCGGTGGGGCAGGAGTCCGCCTGGCTAGCGCGCGTGCGGGCGCTGTCCGTCGATCTGTTCGTGCTGAGTGATGTCGTGGCCCGGGACGTCCAGCGGCTGTCCGCCGCGACCCGGTTCCCGCGACCCTGCTGAGGGTCACGGTGGAGGACTCGAGCACGCGCGGCGGGCTGCTGCTCCGCAACGTCTCGGGCGAGCTCGAGCCGGCCATCCGTACGGACTGGTGTGAAGCTTCCCCTTGGTCTTGGACACCTGGAGACTGGGACGTGAGAGCCCAGAGGAAGTAGTGCCAGGTGGGAAGTAAGTACAGGAAGCGGTACTCGGCGGAGTACCGGCGGGACGCGATCGCGCTCGTCCGTTCTTCGGGCAGGACGGTGACGGAGGTCGCCCGGGAGCTCGGGGTCAGCCCGGAGAGTCTGCGCAACTGGGTCCGCCGCGATCAGGCCGACCGTGGTGAGGGCGCTCCAGGCGAGCTGACCAGTGCCGAACGCGATGAATTGAAGCGCCTGCGCAGGCAGAACCGGGAGCAGCAGCAGACGATCGAGATCTTGAAAAAGCGACCGTTCTGCCCTGATGGCCGCTGACGGATGGGTGCTTGGTCTTCCATCCAGTGGTTACCGGCTCGATCAGAGCCCAGCGTTCATCGGACAAGTCGCTCTTGTAGGACCTGCGTTCGCTCACCCCGCTACTCCAACACGGACAGACCCGCCGACCGGCCAGGAGCTCCTGCAGCCACACGATCAGGCGACACCGAAACGAACATCCGCTCACGTACCACCCTCTGAAAGCCGGAGGCGCCGCTGAGATCCCCGTAACCACTTCGTGAAAACTCGCCTGCGATGCGGACTGGCTGCGGCATCGTCGTGGTGAGGCGGCTCCGCATCGTGGGTTGCCTGAACACGGGGGCAGGGGAGAGGGCGGGGTCGTGGTGAGTAGGCGCGAGACGTGGACGACTGAGGAGTTCGGCACCTCCCACACCGGCGCGGTCGAGGCTGTCCTGGGTGACGGAACCGTTCCTGCCCCGGTGTATTTCGACAGCGGCTCCGGCGGGGGAGGGGACCCGGTCTCCCAGTGGAGCGTCTACGACGGCCGCTGGCCCCACGTACCGCGGGCTGCCGCGGTGCGCGCGGTGTGTTCCTGTGGCTGGGCCGGTCCCGAACACCGCCTGGACTGGGAGGCGATCGGTGACCAGGACTTGGCCGAGGCCGGGGACGAGCAGGCGGATGCCTGCGACCGGGACTGGTACGCGCACACCGACCAGGTCGAAGCGACCACCATCCCCCTGCCCGAGACCGTCACCATGCTGCTGGCCCGGTTGGAGGAGGAGATCGACAAGCTGACCAAGACCTCCCCGGTCGCGGCGGTACGTGCAGCCCGCCGGCTGGAGGTCACAGCGGAGCGGGTCGGCTACTGGGCCGCCCGCGGTACCGCCAACGACCTCGACACGAAGCAGGCCGCCGCCCAACTCGGCCTCAACGAGGATGCCGCCCGCAAGCTGCTGGCACGCCTCGGACGCTGGAGCCCCTACCGCTGACCACGCTGATCCCGGCGAAGGGGGCGGCCCGTCCGGACCGACGTGCGAAGGAAGACCCGGACGAGCTCCACCAACCAGCCTCCCAGGACAGCGCGCCCGTACGTGTCGGCCACGCAGGTCCGGGAAGCGGGTCCCGTCCCGCGGCCTACAGGGCGCTCTCGTAGACGACGGTGGTGGTGGGGCAGTCCTCGGCGAGTCCGAGGAGCGCCTGGACCTCAGCCTCGTCGGCCGCGAGGTCCCAGCGCAGCTTGGTTCCGACCCAGCTCGCGGCGTACGAGCAGTGATACGAGCCATCCGACGGTAGTCACTCCGCCGGGTCCTTGTCGGACTTGGATCGGTTGGAGGCGGCGGACACCGCGATCAGCGTGTCGGGGGTCGCTTGGTTGTTGGCGTACGCCTCTGCGCCGGATGGTCGACTCGCGACGGCCCCGCCCGGCCGCCCCGCCTACGGCGGTGGTCGGCTTGCTCTTGGGGGTCTGTCTGCTGGTGTTCGCCGGGCTCGTCCCGTCCGGCCCCGCTCTCGGCAGTCTCCTGTCCTGGGCGGGAGTCCTGTCCTGCATCGTCTCCTGCGCCGCCATCGTCTTCTCGTTCTTGGCGCGGGGGGCGTTCGGCGAGCGGCGGCGATAGCGCCGGAGCAGGTCGTCTCGGCGGCGCCCCCGCTGCGGATGCAGACGAAAACCGGCCGTCCCGGACCGGTGCGCAGCAGGGACTGCAAGACCGCGTGCGGGCCGGTGGACGGGGCTTTTCTGGGGGCGTGGCCCACGGCTGCCACACGGTGGGCCGCGTGCCGCCCTCCGGGCCCTGGCGGGCCCTGCGGGTGAATTGCCGGGCGCCCTTCGGGCGCGTTCACCGGCAATTCAGTCCGCTTCGCGGACCGCCCTGCCCCGTTCCGGGGCAGGGTTTTTGGCCCTGCGCCTTCGGCGCGCACCGGGCCAAAAAGCACGCGGCCCACCGTGCGGCCTCCTGGGACACGCCCCCAGGGCTAATTCATAGCCCTGGCCGTTGGGAGAAGCTGCAGGTCACGGGGGTGTGACGAACCTTCGCTGTGGCAGTCCCGGACGTAACGAGGCTCCGATGATCAAGGTGACCTTCACGTCGCGTGACCACCGGAGCCTCGATGTGTCGCCAGTCTGCCACCGTCTGTCTGATCAAGTCGCCCTCGCGTGAATACCGTGAGCTTCCCGAGGTGGCGGCCCGACTGGCCGTCGTGCCCGATCCGCGTGAGCGGCGGGGACGGCGTCATACCCTGGCCTCGGTGTTTCTGACAGCCGCGTGCGCGGTCCTGGCCGGTGCCCGTTCCTATCTGGCGATCGGGCAGTGGGCCCGTCACGCGCCGCAGGACACGCTTTCCGGCCTGGGGTTTCACGCGCGCGGGCCCCTCGGGTTACGGCGGGCGGCGTCGGGTTCGACCGTGCGGCGGGTGTTGGTTCAGGTGTGTCCCGGCGGGCTCGCCGACCTTCTCGGTCACGGCCTGGCCGGCACGGAATCGGTGGCGGTGGACGGCAAAAGTGCCCGCGGCTCGCGCACCGACACCACCCCGGCCGCGCACCTCCTGTCCGCGGTCACGGCTGCCGGCCGCACCGTCAGCCAGCTCCGGGTGCCGGACAGGACGAACGAGATCACCGGCTTCACCGCGCTGCTCGCGCCGTTCGACCTGACCGGCACAGTAGTGACCGCCGACGCGCTGCACACCCAGCGCGAGCACGCGAAATGGCTGGTGGAGGAGAAGAACGCCCACTACCTGATGGTCGTCAAGGGCAACCAGCCCAAACTCCACGCTGCCGTCAGAGCTCTGCCGTGGAAGGAAGTCACCGCTCGCCGCTACGACCGCCAGGCCGGGCACGGCCGGCGCGAGACCCGCTCGGTCCGCACGCTCACCGTTACCGGCCTCGGCCTGGACTTGCCCCACGTCGTCCAGGCAGCAAAGATCCTGCGGCACCGCACAGACCTCAAGACCGGCAAGGTCACCCGACAGACCGTCCACGCCATCACCGACATGACCTCGTCCGAGGCATCACCGCAGCTCATCAGCCGTATCGCCAGGGCTCAGTGGGGCATCGAGGCCGTCCACCACGTCCGGGACACCACATTCGCGGAGGACGCCTCCAGGATCCGGACCGGACACGGCCCCGCCAACATGGCCACGCTACGAAACTTCGCGATCAACATCCTCCGGGACGCCGGCCACCACAACATCGCCGCCGGACTCCGAGAGGTCTCCTACAAGCCCTTCACCCGCCCACTCGACCTCCTCGGACTGCCCCTGACCTGCGATGCAGCATGATCCACCCGACTATGAATAGCCCTGATCCCACAGAGCAGTCGACGTGTGCATCCCCCCGCCGATGGGCCGGTCGGCGGAGACGACCGCGCAACCCCGCTCCCTATGGTCGGTTGCGTATCCATCGAATCCCAGGGAGTCGAGAAATGCCGACGAAGAGGCGCAGCCATGCTCGCAAAAGGTCGGATCCAGCGGTTCTGCCCTCTCGCCTCGACTCGCTGACGGGACTCAGGTTCTTTGCAGCGTTCGGCGTCTTCATGCACCACTTCACAGGAATCGGCAACAAGACGGGTCATGGAACAGCACCGCTGATCTTTCCCTATTCCCAAATGGGCGGCCAGGGTGTCACGTTCTTCTTCGTCCTCTCCGGATTCCTTCTCACTTGGGTGCACAAGCCACAGGAACGGGCAGGTGCGTTCTACTGGCGTCGGATCGCTCGTATCTGGCCGGCCTCGCTCGTAGCAGCCGTTCCGGCCTTCTTTGTTTTCTATCGAATGGCGGGAGTGCGGGTCGACTGGGGCAGCTTCATCGCGTCGCTCTTCCTGGTACAAACGTGGCTTCCGCATGCCCAGCCCTCACTGCCCGGCAACCCCGTGACTTGGACGCTCAGTGTCGAGGTCCTTTTCTACGCCCTTTTCCCCTTCGTTGCGCGGCGCATCGTGAAGGTGAGCACCCGCACCCTCACGGTGCTCACCGCTGCGGGTCTGGTTGCCATGATCGTTGCTGATCATGTGGGCAACGCCAACTATCGTGCGCCCTGGTCTTTCTGGGTGAACCAGACTCCGGTTTTCCATCTGCCGGAGTTCCTGGTGGGCATCACTCTGGCGCTGGCGGTGAAGCGCGGCTGGAGAATGCGGCTGCACCCGGCCGTGCCCGTACTGGGCCTCTGCGCCTACACCTACGCCTACTTCCAGCTCCAGGCCGGCTTGCCCGCATACTGGGGTCAGCAGTTGAGTTACACGGAGCGCCCGACGATTGCCGTGCTGTCAGCGCTGATCATGCTCGCCTTCACCCAGAGGGAGATCAAGGGGCAGCGTGGACTGCTGACGAGTCGCGTCCTGGTGAATCTCGGCATTTGGTCCTACTGCTTCTACCTCATACATCACGCCGTAATCCGCTGGTCCACTTATGAATACGGGCGCCTTTCCGACAATAATGACGCTCTCTTCGGCCTCCTGGGGATGGCCTTGGTTGTGACTGGTCTTTCCTGGGTTCTCTATCGCTTTGTGGAAGAACCGGCGAACCGCTGGCTCATGCACCACATGCCCGCATCGTTGCGCCGGCCGATTCGTTCCCCCGGCGGAACCGACCGCCTCCCTGGCGTGGCGGAACCGCGCCGTGAACCGCGCGCGCCGGTACCGCTCGGCTACGCCGACGGCCTAACCCGCGCGGCATCGGGCGAAGCGGAGATCCGGATGGGCGCGCCGAAATCCAGCCCCTCCCGCGTTTGAGGAGCGGGGGTCCAGGGGCCGGCCCCCGGGAACGGCGCGGCGCCGGTCAGGACGCCGACGCCGTCCGGCGGGCATTGTGGCGGGCCAGGGCTAATTCATAGTCCTGGCCGTTGGGAGAAGCGGCAGGTCACGGGGGTGTGACGAACCTTCGCTGTGGCAGTCCCGGACGTAACGAGGCTCCGATGATCAAGGTGACCTTCACGTCGCCTGACCACCGGAGAGTCCAGCGGCGCCACCCACGCATGCCGGGACTTCGACCAGGCCCCGTTCGAGTTCTCCCGCCTCCGAACGTGCAGGTGCGCACCCGGGTACTCGCAGCTCAGCGCCCACGAGTCCGGCAGCAGATGAACGTCGCTGCGGCGCAGCCCGGCCGCCTGACCGCGCCGAAGCCCCACCCGTCCGAGCAGCAGAACGACCAAGCGGTCCCGTGCACTGCGGCAGACGGTGAACATCGCCACGAGTTCGGTGTCGGCTGCACGGTCGACGTCGGCGGCTGGCTCCCTCAGCCGGTGCACGGCACGCAGCCGGTAGAACAGGCCCCCGTCCTCACCCGTTGCCGCCGCCGGCAGATCCCGGCTGTCCGCGAGCTCGTAGATCTGCCCCAGCACCCCGCGCGGCGCCTCGCCCGAGGACACCGCGTACGACAGCAGCCCCCGCACCGCGACGAGCACCCGGTTGATCCGCCGCTCGCACCGCACCGGCTCCGCCCCCGGGCCCGTCCGCACCACCGCGGCGACTCCGTCCCGGGGCGCCGGCGTGTACTTCAACCAGACCATGAACAGGCCCAGATGTCCTGTGCCATCGAAGTTTGAGTGATGGCGGATGCCGGATCACACGGCGCTCGACCGGCTGTCGCTCGGGAAGCTCGGCAGCGATGATCAGGGCTATGACAATGAGCCGAGGTGTCATTGACGACGTGCCCCTCTCCACGATCTTCCCGCAGGCTTCCGCTGTTGATCTGGAAGCGGTGCAGCAGGCCGCCCGAGCGGTGGATGCTGCGCGTACATGGGACGAGCGGCCCGAGTGGGAGTGGGCACTCGCCCATGCGGTCTTTCCCGGCGCGAGTCCGGGCACTCCCGTTGTCTTCGGCGTGGATGTGGTCGCGTATTCGGGCGGGGGTGACCAGCCGGAGTTCTTGCTCCAGATGTTGTGGACAGAGGACGGGCGGCTGGTGGTCAGTGCAGCGGTGAGCGTGGCCTGCTGGTGCGAGACCGATCACGCAACTCACGATGTCGATGCCATTGAGCTTGCCGTCGGCACGGGTACTTCGATTGGCCAAGCGTTCGAAGTCGGCGCCGAGCGATTGGTTGGCTGGCTGGCGGACCCGCGTGATGCGGACTACTGGCGTGATCGAGCGGCGCTGCCGCCCCGTTGGGAACGCTAGAGATCAGGCGATGAGGCGCCCATCCTGTGGGTCGAAGCAGGTGAGACCGAGAGATTTCGCAACGTCAGTGGCGAACGGCACGGCTTCCCTGTATTTGCTGAAGACCATGCCGAAGTAGAGCATCGGGCCGCTGGCATTGTTGACCAAGGGGCCGTCGGACCAAGGGCTGGCTTTCTCGTCCTCATCGTCGTCATCGGGGCTCAGGTCGGGCCAGCGTGCCACCAGTGCCTCGACGTACTGCCTGATCAAGGGGGTAGGCGCAGCTTTCTGGCCTCCCATGTGCCTCATGTGTTTCCGGTAGAGGTCCTCGAAGGTTGTCGTCGCCATCGTGTCGTCGGCGGGGCGTGCGCCTTCCCAAACAGCCAAGTCGTAGCTCATGACCGCATTCTGCTTGGGGCGACTGACAGCCACTTCGGCGGTTCACTCCTCCGGCGCGAGCCGCCCCTCACCAGTACCCCGCGCTCATCAAACCTCGGTGGCACGAACCTACTAATGATCAATGGCTTGGGTCACTCTGCTTCCTTTTGAGCGACGCCGCATGATGCCGGTCGAGCCGGTAGAGGTAGGTTGACCACCAGGTCGCTGGAGGCCGTGGGGAGGAGCTCGCTGTGACAGAGATCGAGGTCCCAGGGCCTGAGCCCCACTGGCAGCCGGCCACACAGCCGCCGTACTACACCGGGAAGAATCCCGCCTCCCAGTACAGCGTCTGGGAGCACTCCGCTCCGCTGTTCCAGATGATCGGAGTGCTGGCGCTGCCGGTGCAGCCCATAGCTCAGCGGCTACGTCTGCACGTGGAGCGGTCGTGGGACGGGCTGGACGAGCTCGATGTCGTTCTGTTCCGGCTGGAAGGTTTCAGCTTCGCGATCAGCAAGCACGATGGCAATACGCTGGGCGTTTCGTATGTCTGGCTCACTCAGCCGCACGAGCAAGCAGACAAGGCCCTAGACACCCTTCTGGACGTCGTCGGGATCGGGGAGGACTCCGTCACGTTCCGCGGAGACGCTCACGATTTCCGAGCAGAGCGGATCGCTACACACGAGACCGGCTCACCTGACGAAGTTCCCAGCGGCACCTTGCCGATCTCTCTGTGGGCACGGCTCCGCAGTGCCGTCGGCATGACGTCAGCCACTTCGTATCAGGCTGTGGCGGGCATGCCGGTGGTGCCGGTGATCTGGTTCCAGACGGCGAAGCGGATGGTCATCTCGAAGCGGTGGCGTCTGGCGGTCATGAGGTGGCGGTGGGGGCGGAAGTGGAGTGAGATCCCGGTGAACGCGGAGAGGAAGCGTTGCGCCCCGCCGACGCTGCGGAAGCCCTTCATCGCTCGTTCACGCTGACGGGTGGGCTGGTGGGAGTTCTCCGCCCGGTTGTTCAAGCCCTTGTGCGAACGGTGCTCGACCGAGGGCATCACCTCACGGTGCGCGGCCCCGTAGGAGCGCAGCTGGCTCTGTCACGTTGTCGGGGCAGGGTGAGATGATCTTCGGGTTGTCCGTCTGGTGAGGGGCTGGGGTTCGTGTCGTCTGTGGTGCCGTCGTACAAGAACCACCGGTACCCGGTCGAGATCATCGCGCACTGTGTGTGGCTGTACTTCCGCTTCCCGCTCTCCTTCCGTGAGGTGGAGGAGATGATGCTCGAGCGGGGCGTGATCGTCTTTTACGAGACCGTCCGCCGCTGGTGTCTGAAGTTCGGTCAGGCCTACGCCAACGCTCTGCGCCGGCGCCGCCCGCAGCCCGGCGACAAGTGGCACCTCGACGAGGTCTTCATCAAGATCAACGGGGCGTGGAAGTACTTGTGGCGGGCCGTCGACCAGAACGGGAACGTCCTGGACATCCTGGTCCAGAACCGTCGTGACAAGGCTGCGGCCAGGCGTTTCTTCCGCCGGCTCCTGACCACGACCAGGCGGGTGCCCCGGGTGGTCGTCACCGACAAGCTGCGCTCCTACGGGGCCGCGCACCGTGAGGTGATGCCCTCGGTCGAGCACCGTTCGCACAAGGGCTTGAACAACCGGGCGGAGAACTCCCACCAGCCCACCCGTCAGCGTGAACGAGCGATGAAGGGCTTCCGCAGCGTCGGCGGGGCGCAACGCTTCCTCTCCGCGTTCACCGGGATCTCACCCGACTTCCGCCCCCACCGCCACCTCATGACCGCCAGACGCCACCGCTTCGAGATGACCATCCGCTTCGCCGTCTGGAACCAGATCACCGGCACCACCGGCATGCCCGCCACAGCCTGAGCAGCGGGCCGCCGACGGCCCCCGCATGGCCTGACGCGCAATCAAACGATCACACCACCAACAACGTGACAGCACCGGGTCATCGCCGTCATCGTGCTGGCCGCGAGCGCGCACGACAACGCCGCGGGCATCTCCCTGCTGGACCGGGTCGCCGAGAACGCCGGCGGCACCGTCCGCAAAGCTCTGGTCGACCAGGGATTCAAGAACCAGGTCGTCGCGCATGGAGCCGGCCTGGACATCGACGTCGAGATCGTCGTACGCAACCCGCAGGAGACGGGGTTCGTCCCGCAGCCGAAGCGGTGGAGGGTCGAGCAGACCTACGGAATCCTGATACTGCACCGGCGCCTGGTCCGCGACTACGAACACCGCCCCGCCTCCTCCGCCTCCCGCGTCTACTGGGCCATGACCCACACCATGGCCCGCCGTCTCACCGGCGCGAACACCCCCCACCTGGCGCGAACCGCACGCGGTGACCGCGTGAACGTCCAGCCCCTGCTCGATGCGCTCGGCATCCAGGAGAACGCCGCCCGGGCCCTGGCCGACGGCCTCCGCGCCCAGATCAACGAACTGCAGGCCCGGCTGCGAGAGGCCGAGACCCACCTCGAACACCTCGCGATCACCCGGAAGACCATCACCGCCCTCGCCGACCGGATCCCCGCCCGAGCCGACTCGACCGAGCTGCCCGAGCATCCGGACTACCCCCGCATCCTCGCCGTCTTCAACGAGGCCACGGGACCCGTCCGAGCCCGCGACGTCTGCCAGGCCCTCGACCACGAACTGCTTCCGAAGAACATCGAGGGCACTCGCGCCAAACTGAAACGCCTGGTCAAGCTCGGTGTCCTCACCGAGGTCGACGCCGGCAGTTTCACCAGGAAGCAGTAGCCGCCGAGCACCGAGACCAGCAGCCCCTGCCCGAGCCTCAACCGGAATGGACATCCAGTCACGAACCGTCCTCTCACACCGCCCCCGGCCCGGCCAAACCCCACGGTCCCGGAACTTGCAAGCCGCCCTGTCATCCCGGTGGTCCGGGAACGGGCAGGCCGGCGGTCTGCCCGTTCCGGAGTGCGGCTCAGAGGGTGTTGTAGGCGATGATCGCTCGGGCCAGGTCGCCCGGCCGGAGACCGTCGGGGGCGCCGGTAACGTCGTCTGCAGCGACGATGTTGAGGTGCTGCCTGAGCCCTGGGGCCTTCCAGGGGCCGGTCAGCCGCTGGTACAGGAGCCCGTTGAACGAGGCGGCGCGCTCCAGCAGGAACGCGCGGGTGATGCCGGAGGGGCCGTGGGGGCCCGCTGGCGCGTAGCGGATCGGAATCATGCGCCAGCAGGCATTGGAGCTGGTGACGGGGGTGATGTTGCGCAGGTAGTCAGCAGGGCAGGACCAGCACTGCCCGCGCCAGGGAAAGGAATCCATGCGGGGGTCCCAGAAGGTCCCCGGGGGACAGTTCCATGCCCAGGTCTCGTTGCGCACGTACGTCGCGGCGGTGCTCACCGCCCGGCTGGGCAGCCAGCACGCGTTGCCTTCGGTGACGGGCGTGATGTTGCGTATGTACCCGGCTGGACACGACCAGCACTCTCCGCCGTTGCGGGGGTCGTAGAATGTGCCGGACGCGCAGGTCATGGAGTCGGGGAGCGCCGTGAAGCTCTGCTGCAGACCGGCCAGGCCGAGGAGAGTGTCCGGTTGGATGATCCCGGCCATGACGAAGAACTTCCCCGCTTCGGCTCCGGGGTCCGCTGCCAGTGCCGCCTGGTCGCGTGCGATGGTCTCGTCGAACAGTGCCCTGGGGCTGGCGAAGTCCCTGAGGTAGTTGCCGGCCGGCGGGCTGTCCGCAGGATAGCTGCCCCGGTCGGACGAGACGGCCGGAGCACTCCAGACCCAGTTCCGCCCGGCGAGCCCCGAGCCGTCGACGAGGATCACGTTCTTGCCCGCGGCCAGGAGGCTGCCGTAGGTGGATGAAGGGGAGAACTGTGGCTGAGGTGCGAGCCTCGCCGTACCGACGACGCCGGCCAGACGCTCGTACGCGTCTGCGGTGGCCGCTGACAGTTCCCCGGCGGGAGCGGTGACGGACAGGCTGACGATGACTACTTCCGAAGGGTGCCCGGTGATCCATCGCGCGATCTGCTCGGCGTCACCATTCGGCTCGAAGAACGGGGTGCCCAAGGGAGAGCCGTGGTACGTGAACCATCGGCCATCCTGCTTGCACAGGCGAAGGTCCAGGTAGCGGGATCCGCCTGAGAGCTGCTCGGCAACCGGTACGCGCTGGGTCCTCGCGACGCTCGCCGCCAACTGCGGGAAGCTCGTGGCCAGGTCGTAGATGTAGCCGGTACGGCACTGCCCCGATCGTGCGGTGTGAGGTTCCCCCGTTGTTCGGGAGTTGCTGATTAGCTGGTCAGGAGGGGTTGACGGGTGTTCAGGTTCGCTGGTTCGGCCGTCGCCTGGTTGGCGTAGTGCTTCTCTTCGTACTCGATCGGGCTGAGGAAGCCGAGCCGTTCCTGGATGCGACGGGAGTTGTAGAAGCCATCGATGTACTCGAAGAGCGCGAGGTTCGCCTCAGCCCGGGTGGTGAAGGTCCGGCCACGGAGGCCCTCGGTTTTGATGAGCATCCAGAGGTTCTCCGCGAGAGCGTTATCGTATGAGTCGCCGATCGAGCCCATGGACGCTTCAACTCCAGCTCTCATTAGCCGGGTTGTGAGCTTGATAGACGTGTATTGACAGCCGTGGTCCGCGTGATGAATCAGCTGGCCGGGCTCGACCTCGCGGGACGCGAGGGCGTACTCCAGGGTGGTCAGCACCAGGTCGGCGTCCGCGCGGGCGGAAGTCTCCCAGGCGACCACCCGGCGGGAGAAGGCGTCGCGGATCGCCGAGAGCCACAGAGGCCCCTCACCGGTGGAGATCATGGTGAGGTCGGTGACCCACAACCGGTTCGGAGCCGGTGCGGTGAAGTCCCTGTTGACCAGGTCCGGGGCCAGGGTGGCCTTCGGGTCCCGGCGCGTGAAGCCCTTGCGCCGTGGGCTGACCCCCGCGATGTCGGCCTCGCGCATCAGGCGCTCGACCCGCTTGCGGCCCACGTGGACACCCTCACGCTTGAGGACGGCGTGTACCCGCGGCGAGCCGTAGTTGCCGCCGGAATCCGCGTGGATCTCTTTGATCCGCTCGGTCAGCTCGACGTCACGGCGCCTTCGCTCGCACGGCTCGGCCTCTGCACGGCGCCAGCGGTAGTAGGTGGAGGAGGGGATGTGCAGTTCCCGAAGTACGCACTCGACTCCCAGGCACGGGTGCTCGTCAACGAGCGCCGTCACCTGGGCCGGGTCGGGTCGAGTTGCGCCGCGAAAAACGCCGAGGCCGTCCGCAGTACGTCGTTGGCCCGCTTGAGCTGGACATTCTCCTTGCGCAGGGCCGCGAGCTCGGCGCGTTCGTCGGTGGTGAGCCGGTCATCGCGTTCGCCGGCATCCGCCTCCGCCTGGCGGATCCACCCGCGCAGGGCCTCGGGATGCACGCCGAAGTCGACAGCCAGCTTCTTGATCTGGGGCTTCGGCTCCGCGGTGCGATACATCCGTACCGCACGCTCACGCAACTCGAGCGAGTATTTCCGGGGTGCAGCCATGGCCACTGGTCCTCTCATGAGTCCCATCTGACCCGATGTCAACACTCTCCGCATCCCGGGGGAACCTCAGTGATGCTCCAGGAACCGGCGTCGTGACTGCCGGGAATGGCGATCCGGTTGAGTGGAGTGCCGGTGAGCCGCGGAGCCAGATCCGCCATCCATGAGTCGAGGCGCACCTCACTGGGCGCCGGCCGGCCGTTGGCGTGGACCGGTCCGGCTGTGGGCATCCAGGCCATGGCTAGCGTGGCCACCAGGACGAGGAGGCGGGATAACGCGGTTCCTCTCCGGGGCAGGGCGTGTCTGAGCAGTGTGGACACAGGTCACTCCTCCGGGTGCATGGACGGCGTCCTGCTCGGGCGCGGTCTCAGGTGTCGGGCGTCTGGGGCCAGAGTGCCAGCGTTGGATATAGCGTGGGCATGCCAGGATGATGGTTGATCGAAAGGTGTCTCATTCCCTCCTGCCACCGCAAAACCGCCTTGTCGGCAGCGTGGCCGACCGATACTGCGTCGAGCTGGGCCTGGCCTCGGGCCAGTCCGCCGGTTTCGTCGACGGCTGGCGTCCAGAGCCCCGTGCGTGAGGGTGGTGTCCTGAGGTTCCCCCGGGATGCGGAGAGTGTTGACATCGGGTCAGATGGGACTCATGAGAGGACCAGTGGCCATGGCTGCACCCCGGAAATACTCGCTCGAGTTGCGTGAGCGTGCGGTACGGATGTATCGCACCGCGGAGCCGAAGCCCCAGATCAAGAAGCTGGCTGTCGACTTCGGCGTGCATCCCGAGGCCCTGCGCGGGTGGATCCGCCAGGCGGAGGCGGATGCCGGCGAACGCGATGACCGGCTCACCACCGACGAACGCGCCGAGCTCGCGGCCCTGCGCAAGGAGAATGTCCAGCTCAAGCGGGCCAACGACGTACTGCGGACGGCCTCGGCGTTTTTCGCGGCGCAACTCGACCCGACCCGGCCCAGGTGACGGCGCTCGTTGACGAGCACCCGTGCCTGGGAGTCGAGTGCGTACTTCGGGAACTGCACATCCCCTCCTCCACCTACTACCGCTGGCGCCGTGCAGAGGCCGAGCCGTGCGAGCGAAGGCGCCGTGACGTCGAGCTGACCGAGCGGATCAAAGAGATCCACGCGGATTCCGGCGGCAACTACGGCTCGCCGCGGGTACACGCCGTCCTCAAGCGTGAGGGTGTCCACGTGGGCCGCAAGCGGGTCGAGCGCCTGATGCGCGAGGCCGACATCGCGGGGGTCAGCCCACGGCGCAAGGGCTTCACGCGCCGGGACCCGAAGGCCACCCTGGCCCCGGACCTGGTCAACAGGGACTTCACCGCACCGGCTCCGAACCGGTTGTGGGTCACCGACCTCACCATGATCTCCACCGGTGAGGGGCCTCTGTGGCTCTCGGCGATCCGCGACGCCTTCTCCCGCCGGGTGGTCGCCTGGGAGACTTCCGCCCGCGCGGACGCCGACCTGGTGCTGACCACCCTGGAGTACGCCCTCGCGTCCCGCGAGGTCGAGCCCGGCCAGCTGATTCATCACGCGGACCACGGCTGTCAATACACGTCTATCAAGCTCACAACCCGGCTAATGAGAGCTGGAGTTGAAGCGTCCATGGGCTCGATCGGCGACTCATACGATAACGCTCTCGCGGAGAACCTCTGGATGCTCATCAAAACCGAGGGCCTCCGTGGCCGGACCTTCACCACCCGGGCTGAGGCGAACCTCGCGCTCTTCGAGTACATCGATGGCTTCTACAACTCCCGTCGCATCCAGGAACGGCTCGGCTTCCTCAGCCCGATCGAGTACGAAGAGAAGCACTACGCCAACCAGGCGACGGCCGAACCAGCGAACCTGAACACCCGTCAACCCCTCCTGACCAGCTAATCAGCAACTCCCGAACAACGGGGGAACCTCATCCGCGGCGCGAAGTGACCGTCTGCACTTCGGTACGGGGCAGCATGCCCCGGGCGGCGGCGGGCACAGGTGCCGCCGTAGGTCTCGCCCCGGGCTGGGCCGAGGCACAGCTGCGCCCGGTCCTGGACGCCTGGTGCTCGGCGACCTGATGAAGGGGGAGGACTGGCCGCAGATGGCCCGCCAGCTCGTCCTGCTCCAGCAGGCCGGCGTCGGCATGGGCGTCTTCCTGCCCCAGCTCGGCACGGTCGCTTCGACCGTCCAGCGGGCCGTCGAGGCGAACTCGGCGACCATCAGGGCCGCGGGCACCGACCGGTGGGCTGATCAGGCTGAGGCTCCCCCGGTGAGTGGGAGGTACTGATCAGCTGGTCGTGATGGGTTGATGGGTGTTCAGGTTCGCTCGTTCGGTGGCTGCCTGGTTGGTTGGTGCTTCTCCTCGTACTCGATAGGGCTGAGGTAGCCGAGGCGCTTTTGGATTCGGGTGGTGTTGTAGAAGCCGTCGATGTATTCGAAGAGGGCTTGGTTGGCGTCGGCGCGGGTGGTGAAGATGCGGCCGCGGATGGCCTCGCTCTTGATGAGGGTCCACAGGTTCTCTGCGAGGGCGTTGTCGTACGAGTCGCCGACCGGGTCCGTAAAGTTAACGGTGGTTTTGGTGTTGTTGGGGGTTCAGTGGCGGGCGGGTCTGTCCAGTAGACGGTGTAACCGTGGTTGCTTTGTAGGTCAGATTCGCTTGCTGGTGAGGCGTGCGTTGAAGGCGATGTCGAAGGCCTGAAGGGCTCGCTTCCAGCGGTGGTCCAGCGTTTTCGGCCGGCGCCGGTGGGGTTCAGGGCGCGCTGTCACGTTATCCGGGTGGGGGTGGGATGATCTTCGGGTTGTCCGGTTCGGGGAGGGACTCGACCGTGTCGTCTGTGGTGTCGCCGTACGCGAACCACCGCTACCCGGTGGAGATCATTTCGCACTGTGTGTGGCTGTATTTCCGTTTCCCGCTCTCCTTGCGTGAGGCGGAGGAGATGATGCTCGAGCGCGACATCGTCGTCTCCTGCGAAACGGTCCGGCGGTGGTGTCTGAAGTTCGGGCAGACATACGCCAACGCCCTGCGCCGCAGGCCCGCAGCCCGGCGACAAGTGGCACCTCGACGAGGTGTTCATCAAGATCTGCGGGGTCCAGAAGTACCTGTGGCGGGCCGTCGATGCCGACGGGGAACGTCCTCGACATCCTGGTCCAGAACCGCCGCGACAAGGCTGCGGCCAGGCGTTTCTTCCGCCGGCTCCTCGCCACCACCGGGCAGGTCCCCAGGGTGGTTGTCACGGACAAGCTCCGCTCTTACGGGGCTGCGCACCGGGAGGTGATGCCCTCGGTGGAGCACCGCACCCACAAGGGGTTGAACAACCGGGCGGAGAACTCGCACCAGCCGACGAGGCAGCGTGAACGCGCGATGAAAGGAGTCCGCAGCGTCGGCGGGGCGCAACGCTTCCTGTCCGCGTTCACCGGGATCTCACCCCACTTCCGGCCCCACCGCCACCTCATGGCCGCCGGCCGGTACCGCTTCGAAATGAGGGTCCGCTTCACCATCTGGAACCAGATCACCGGCGCCACCGGCCTGCCCGCCACAGCCTGAGCACAGGACCAGAACGGGCCCCAGCATGCCCTGACGCACCATCTCAACCGGCGTGTGGTGTCGGATGGCCTGCCCGGAAGGTTGGCTGTATGGCCAGTAGGTGCCCGGCACGCCGCCGCTAGCATCGCCAACCAGCGCGGCGCGGGAAACGGTTCTGCATCCCCGCTACTGAGCGAAAGCAGCGATACTGTGCCCGATCTGTACCTTTTGGCCCATGGTTCTTCGGCGGTTTCCACTGATCGTTGCGACTCAGCAGTAGGCGAGTTCTCTTGACCAGCGTCTCATGGCCTCGGCCGGTGTTCGGTCTCCGAGGACCAGACGGGGGCGCTCGTTGAGCTCACGTTCGACTTGCGCGAGGTCGCGGGCGGTGTAGTGGTAGAGGTTCGTGCCTTTCGGGAAGTACTCGCGGAGCAGTCCGTTTGTGTTCTCGTTGGTGCCTCGCTGCCAGGGCGAGTGGGGGTCGCAGAAGTAGATCCGGAATCCGGTGAGGTCCTCTATTTCCTCATGGTGGTAGAGCTCTCGGCCCTGGTCCCAGGTGAGCGTGCGCCGCAGCGAGGCGGGCCAGGCGGCGGTCTGGGCGACGAGCGCGTCGCGGACCTGCGGAGCTTTCCAGCCTTGGGGCAGGTGGATGAGCCGGACGTAGCGGGTGGCACGGTCGACCAGGGTGCCGATCGCGGAGGCCTGTGCCTTTCCGACGATGAGGTCGCCCTCCCAGTGCCCTGCTCGTTGTCTGGCCTCTGCCTCGCGGGGGCGGGTGTGGACCGGCCGCATGTTCGGGATGGCGTTCTTGGACGGTATGCCGCGGCGCTGCTTCTTGCGGCGGGAGCGCCGGGTCCTCAGCCGGGCGGTGCGCTTGTCCAGGAGTCCGCGGTAGAGTGAGGTTCCCCCGTTGTTCGGGAGTTGCTGATTAGCTGGTCAGGAGGGGTTGACGGGTGTTCAGGTTCGCTGGTTCGGCCGTCGCCTGGTTGGCGTAGTGCTTCTCTTCGTACTCGATCGGGCTGAGGAAGCCGAGCCGTTCCTGGATGCGACGGGAGTTGTAGAAGCCATCGATGTACTCGAAGAGCGCGAGGTTCGCCTCAGCCCGGGTGGTGAAGGTCCGGCCACGGAGGCCCTCGGTTTTGATGAGCATCCAGAGGTTCTCCGCGAGAGCGTTATCGTATGAGTCGCCGATCGAGCCCATGGACGCTTCAACTCCAGCTCTCATTAGCCGGGTTGTGAGCTTGATAGACGTGTATTGACAGCCGTGGTCCGCGTGATGAATCAGCTGGCCGGGCTCGACCTCGCGGGACGCGAGGGCGTACTCCAGGGTGGTCAGCACCAGGTCGGCGTCCGCGCGGGCGGAAGTCTCCCAGGCGACCACCCGGCGGGAGAAGGCGTCGCGGATCGCCGAGAGCCACAGAGGCCCCTCACCGGTGGAGATCATGGTGAGGTCGGTGACCCACAACCGGTTCGGAGCCGGTGCGGTGAAGTCCCTGTTGACCAGGTCCGGGGCCAGGGTGGCCTTCGGGTCCCGGCGCGTGAAGCCCTTGCGCCGTGGGCTGACCCCCGCGATGTCGGCCTCGCGCATCAGGCGCTCGACCCGCTTGCGGCCCACGTGGACACCCTCACGCTTGAGGACGGCGTGTACCCGCGGCGAGCCGTAGTTGCCGCCGGAATCCGCGTGGATCTCTTTGATCCGCTCGGTCAGCTCGACGTCACGGCGCCTTCGCTCGCACGGCTCGGCCTCTGCACGGCGCCAGCGGTAGTAGGTGGAGGAGGGGATGTGCAGTTCCCGAAGTACGCACTCGACTCCCAGGCACGGGTGCTCGTCAACGAGCGCCGTCACCTGGGCCGGGTCGGGTCGAGTTGCGCCGCGAAAAACGCCGAGGCCGTCCGCAGTACGTCGTTGGCCCGCTTGAGCTGGACATTCTCCTTGCGCAGGGCCGCGAGCTCGGCGCGTTCGTCGGTGGTGAGCCGGTCATCGCGTTCGCCGGCATCCGCCTCCGCCTGGCGGATCCACCCGCGCAGGGCCTCGGGATGCACGCCGAAGTCGACAGCCAGCTTCTTGATCTGGGGCTTCGGCTCCGCGGTGCGATACATCCGTACCGCACGCTCACGCAACTCGAGCGAGTATTTCCGGGGTGCAGCCATGGCCACTGGTCCTCTCATGAGTCCCATCTGACCCGATGTCAACACTCTCCGCATCCCGGGGGAACCTCAGAGGGCGCGGTAGATGGTCTCCGGGCAGGCGTTCATGTCGGTCTGGCCAGGATGGGTGCGGGCGAGGTGACGGGTGATCTGCTGCGGTGACCAGCGCTGCCCCAGCTTGTCGTTGACGAAGGCACGCAGTTCGTTGCTGGTCTGGAACTTCTCCTCTTTCGGGCGGCGTCGGCGCAGGATGGCCTGGTTGTGCGACCACCACGGGGAGTAGGCACCACCGGGGCCGCGGCCTCGGGAGATCTCCCGGTAGACGGTGGAGCGGTGCTTGCCGATCTCCTGGCTGATCTGCCCGGGAGTACGGCCGGCGAGCAGTCCTTCTGCGATCGCGATGCGGTCGTTTTGGGTGAGGTAGCGGTCGTCGATGGGCACATCGGGCAGGAGCATGCGTCCAGCCTTGATGAACCACAGCGAGCCAGCGCTGGTGGATACGCCCACCTGGCGGGCAGCGGCAGCCCCTTTCAGCCCACCTCTACGCAGTTCGAAGTACCTCTTCGGCACAGACAGCGGCAAACGGTTCGGCGGATGCCTCTGCATAGGACCGGCTCCTTTCAGGAGTCGCGACCACCGATGGAAACCGCCTTCGCCCTCCCTTGGCCCGCGTGCGTCCATTCCCCAGGGGCGGGTGCTCGTGACTTACGGGCCTCCGGGGCAGGGTGTGTCGACGACCGAGCTCCAGCTGGTGGCTTCCGGGTCGGCGGGTGCCCCAGAGGCGCAGGCACGTTCGCGGGGCGCGGTCGCGAATTTCCAGCTCTTCCCGGCATCCGACTTTGAATTGGCCACCGTCTATGCACATTTCAGTGACTGCAACGGCGAACTGCGTACGGTACCGGGTGCCATGTGGCTCTGCGAGAGCCCCAAGGTTTGTACCGCCGCCGGGCACGTGTGTGCAGGCGTACTCGGCCCCGCCTTCGCTGCCTACGACAGGATCCACATCTTGGCCTGCAGGGGCGGCGCGGGTACGGGGAATCCTGAGGTGCCCCGAAGTTCTCGGACAGGGGCCCAATAGGGTTGTCCTGTCAAGGGAATGAGGAAGCACGAAGTGGCACCGCCCAGCAAGTACACCCCGGAGTTCCGCGAGGAAGCAGTCCAGATCGCGCTCCGCTCCAGCAAGACCGTCTCGGAGACAGCCCGAGAGCTTGAATTGAACCCGGAGACACTCCGGGGCTGGGTGAAAAAGTTCCAGAAACGGCGTGAGCCGGCCGCTGACGCTGAGCTGACGGTGAGTGAACGCGCCCGGTTGAAGGAACTCGAACGCCGCATTCGCGAAGTCGAGATGGAGAACGCCTTCCTGAAAAAATGCGCGGCGTACTTCGCGAAGGATCCCCGGTAGCACGCAAGTACGAGTTCATCGAAACGATGCGACTCGACACCGCGGAGTACGTATTTTCTGTCGAGTTCATGTGTGAGCGGCTCGACGTGTCCAAGTCCGGCTACTACGACTGGCGACGCCGTCCTGATTCTGCGACGGCTCAGCGGCGCGAGGAATTGAAACTGCTCGTCAAGAAAGCCTTCGAGGTGTCCGACAGTACGTACGGATACCGGCGCATCCGCGCCCAGCTGGCGCGCTGGGGGCACGCCGCCGGCCTGGAGCTCGTGCGCCAGCTCATGCGTGAACTGGGCCTGATGCCCTGCCAGCCCCGCCCGAAGCGGTTCAGCCTGACCCAGGCTGCGGCGGGCGCAGTGCCCGACCTCGTCGGCCGGAACTTCACCGCCGACACCCCGGGTGAAAAGCTCGTCGGAGACATAACCTACATTCCGACTGGCGAGGGCTGGCTTTATCTCGCGACGGTCATCGACTGCTGCACGAAGGAAGTCATCGGGTATGCGATGGACGACCACTACCAGACGCCTTTGATATCCCGGGCCATACGCAACGCAGCCCGCAACAGGAAGCTCACCAAGGGGGCAATTTTTCACTCCGATCGCGGAAGTAACTATATGTCAGCCGAGTTCGGGAAGGCGCTGAACCGGCTCGGCCTCCGCAGATCGTCTGGGCGCACCGGGATCTGTTTCGACAACGCGATGGCCGAATCGTTCTTCGGAACTCTGAAGAACGAGCGTGTCTCACGTGTGACTTACCTGACCCTCGAGGCCGCCCGGCAGGACATCACTCGCTACATCGAATTCTGGTACAATCGCAAACGCCTTCACTCGGCTGTCGGTTACCGGCCTCCGCAGGAAGTCCACGCCGAGTATGCAAGGTTGCGAATAGCCGCGTGAAATGAACGGTCAGATCCCTGTCCGAAAAACGCGAGGCCCCTCATCCTGTCGTCGAGGCGCTCTCCAGGGAAACGAGCGCCTTCCTGGACGCCGACTACGCGACCATGCTCGCCCGATGGGAACGCATGGATGAGACTGAGCGGTCCAGGTACCTGGGTTTCGAGGGTGTGATCGTGTGGTTCCAGGTGCACTGCAGCTATCTGCGGGCCGCCTCGACCGAGGGTGAGTTCTCCCTGCTGCAGGACTTCCAATCGGTGATGCCGAAGGACTACCAGGAGATCCTCAGGGCTGCTGGAGACACCGACGAATGGCCCTGGGTCATCGAGTTCAAGGCGCGACTGCGGGCCGAGCAGGAGGTCCTCGTCGGCCTGGAGGGAGCGTTCGACCCGGCGGTCTGGAGTGGCCTCAGCGAAGCCGGCCGGGCGCGTGCCGTGGAAATCTACCGACAGTGGGGCCCTAGCTACCTTGAGTCGATCAGAAAGGCCATCCGGAATGCCGGGCTCATCGTGCCGGCCGAGAGCTTCTAAGACCGTGTCCTATGTGGTGAGGCGGACGAGTCGCTTGTAGCAGCACAGGGCGGCGGCGAGGCCGAGAAAGGCCAGGTAGTTGCGGGGATGGCGCTCGTAGCGGTGGTTGAGACGGCGATACCCGGTCAGCCAGGACATCGTCCGCTCGATCACCCACCTTCGTCGGCCGAGACGTTCGGAGGACTCGACGCCTTTGCGTGCGATGCGGACCCCGATGCGTTTGCCGCGTAACCATTTCCGCAGGTGGGGAACGTCGTAGGCTTTGTCGGCGTGAAGGCGCTGAGGCTTGAAGTAGCGGCCGCGGTGGGGGTCGTGTCTCGTTTGGTGGCCCATGATCATGGGCTTCAGGGCGAGGCTGTCGTGGGTGTTGGCCGCGGTGACGCCGACGAGGAGAGGCAGTCCGTTCGCGTCCGACAGGACGTGCATCTTGGAACCCGGCTTGCCTCGGTCCACGGGACTCGGACCTGTGAGTTCGCCCCCTTTTTGGCCCTGACGGGGGCGGAGTCCAGGACCGCCCGGGACAGGTCGAGGAGGCCGGCGTCGTCCAGGCGGTGCAGGAGCTCCTCGTGGAGCCGGCCCCAGACTCCGGCCCTCGACCAGATCAGGAACCGGCGGTGAGCCGTCGACTTCGATATCCCGAAGCACGGGCAGCGCCCGCCAGGCGCACCCACTGACCAGGACATAGATGATGGCTGCGAACAGCGTCTCATCAGGGGTGCCCTGCGTCCCGCCGCCCTGCGACCGGACCTTCGACGGTGGGATCAGCGGCTCCGCGATCTCCCACAGCCCGTCCGGAACAATCCAACTCCAAGTACCCCGACCCATATGGAGGTCAACGACGCCTCACCACATAGGACACGGTCTAAGAAGTCATCTCATTTGGTGAGTCGGCGGTAGCAGATGAGAGTGCAGGCGATGCTGGCGAAGGCAAGGAAATGCTCTGCCTTGCGTTCGTAGCGGCGGTGTAGGCGGCGGCAGCCGGAGAGCCAGGCCATGGTGCGTTCGACGGTCCAGCGGTGGCGGCCCAGCCGCTGCGAGGATTCAACGCCTCGGCGGGCAATGCGGTGCCTGATTCCGCGTTCACGTCACCACCGCCGCAGGTGGGCGTAGTCGTAGGCCTTGTCCGCGTGGAGCTTGCCGGGTCGGCGCCGTCGGCGTCCGCGGCGTGAGCGGATGGGCGGTATGCCACGGACGAGGGGCTCAAGGGCCTGGCTATCGTGCAGGTTGGCGCCCGAGATGCCGACGGACAGGGGCAGACCGGTCCGCTCGGTGATCAAGTGGATCTTCGATCCGAACTTGCCCCGGTCGACAGGATTCGGACCTGTCAGGTCCCCTTTTAGAGGGCACCATCCGCCAGGCCCTCGCCGTCACCGACAGCCGCAGGGCCCGCTATCGCGGCCTGGCCAAGACCCACCTCGAACATGTCTACAGCGCCGTCGCCCTCAACCTCATCCGCTTGAACGCCTGGTGGAACGGCAGGCCACTCGACCGCCGCCACACCAGCCACCTCGCCCGACTCGAACTCACCCTCGCCGCATAGCCGAATGGGCAACAGGGTCGCTCCGAGGACGCGACCGTCTCGAGCCTGCCTCGGAAGGCGGGGGGTCACGTCCCGCGGCGCGGCTGTAAGCGGTGAGGAGCTGTTCGATCTGGGTGTCGAACGGACCGCTGCCCGCCCCGCATCACACGGCCCCGGAAGGGACACCCGCTTCATATGCGGGCGGGTTCCTTCCGGGGCCATGCGATGTACTGCCGCGGGTCAGCGGCGGCGGCGGGCTGTGATCAGCAGGGCCGCTCCGATCCCGGCCGCGCCCAGGGCGCCGGCGCCCCACCACATGGCGCTGCTACCAGTGCTGGCGAGGACCTGGTCGACGAGGGATTTCCCGCCGTCGTCGCCGCCCTTGCTTCCGCCGCCATCGGCGGGCGGTTCCTGGCCGTCACCCGGCGGCGGGGTCTGATCGCCAGGCGTGTCCGGGCTGTTCGGCTTGTCGGGGTCGTTGGGCTTGTCCGGGTTGTCATTTGGCGCGTCGGCGGTGACCTTCACCTGGGTGCTGGCGCAGATGTCCTGGCATTCCTGCGGGTTGGCCGCATCCGAATGGACCGACAGCACGTCGAAGGTGAAATCCTTCGCCTCCTTCGGAATGAAGGTCAGTGTCAGCGACTTCTCCTGGCCTGGCTTCAGATCACCCACCTTCCAGGTCCCCTCGTTGCCGAAGTCGGAGCCACCGTCATGGGTCAGGCCCTCCACCGGCGGGATGCCCAGCTCGGCCACGGTCCCGCGGGCCGTGGACGGACCTTCCTTGTTGGCGACCGTGACCTTCACCCTGGCCTGTTCACCCACCTTGACCGAGTCCTTGCCGTCGACCGGCGTGATCGCGACATCCAGACCCGCCACCTGCTGCACGGCAACCGTGCTCTCGGCCGTCTTGATGCTCTTGGACTCGTCCAGCGGCGTCGTCGACTTCTTCACCGTCGCCCGGTAATCCAGCTGGTCGTGGTCAGGCAGCACCGTACCGGTCAGCTTCAACACCGCCGCGCCACCAACCGGCACATCGGCCGGCTTCCACAGACCGTCCTCGTACGAGCCCCCGCCCTCCAGCACGGACTCCGCCCCGGTCACCCCGGCAGGAACCGGAACCTCGATCTCCAGCCCCTTCGCCTGCGATACACCAGGATTCGCCGACTTCACCGTCCACGACACCTTCTGCCCCGGCAGCGGACGCGCGTTCGTGCCCCCCTCCGGAACGACCGTCACCAGCGAGGCAGCACGCTGCACCACATGCAGCTCGCTGACCGCCACATGGCCGGCCATGTCATTGCTCTCGTCACAGGGCTTGTACTCACCGGGGAAACCAGACGCGGTCCCCACGACACACACCCGATGAACGGTCTTCTCCTGATCAGCGGGGACGATCCCCTTCACCGTCAACTCGACGGTCTCACCGGCCGCGACGCTCGGGATGGTCCACACCCCGTCCTTGTAGTACGTCCAGTTCGGACCGGACGGGTCTTCCGCCCTCATGCCCGTGGGCATGACATGCGCGACCTTCACACCCGGAGCCGTGGAGGGCCCGTCGTTCTTCACACCGATCGTGTACGTGACCGACTCACCCGGCGTGTACTCCTCCGAGGCACCACCAGCGGACGGCGCCGCCGACACAGCCACCTTCAAATCGGCCTTCCGCGCCACCTCCACGGACAGGGCTTGATCAAGTTCCGTGGGTGTCCGGATCGTGGGTGATGCCCAGGATGCCGAGTGCTCGTTGCGGTTCGTGGCGGATGGCTCGGGTGGTCTTGGCGATGTTGGCGGCGCCGAGGGTTTTCAGGGCGCCGATGGCGAGGTTGCGGAGAGTTGCCATCGCGCGGGGTGCGGTTCGGGTGTGGACGGTGGAGGCGTCCTCGGCGAAAGTGACGTCCCTGGTGTGGTGCGAGGAGTTCTCGATGCCCCAGTGCCCGCGGATTGCGGCGGCCAGGTCGGCTGGGGTGGCTTGGTGGGCGTCGAGGCTGGTGACGGCGTAGACGCTCTCCCGGGTCTCGCGCTGGCCGGTCTGCTTGCGGCGCCGGTGGATGCGGATGGCCAGGCGGGCGTGGGGAAAAGCGATCCCGCCGAGTTGGTCGGGGACGGCGCAGGTCTTGACCGAGCGGGACTCGCGCCTGCCGTGCCCGGTGGCGGAGGCGGTGTGCTGGATGGAGATGTCCCGCCACGGCAGGGATGCGAGCTGGCGGTGAGCCGTCGGCTGGTTGGTCTTGATCACGGCGATGTAGTGGGCCTTCTTGGTCTCGACCAGCCAGGTGATGTTCGCTCGGACCGAGTGGAGGGCGTCGAAGGTGACGACGGTGCCGGCCAGGTCCAGCGGTGTCAGAAGCGGTTGGAAGTGTGTGGTCTCGTTCGTCTTCGCGCCGACCTCCACCTGGGCGATGGTGACGACGGTGCCGTGTGTGACCGCGGAGAGCAGGTGTCGGCGCTTCGCGGTGAGACGGGCTGATCCCTTGAGTGCTTTGCCGTCGACAGCGATCACACGCAGCCGCTCCGACGCCGAGGGTGGTGTCCGGGTGGGCTCGGTGGCAGCACGGTGCCGGTCGGCCAGGTAGGCGCCCACCGCCCGGTCCAGCACATCGCCGTCGACAGCCCCCAGCACGCGACCGATCGTGGCCGGCGACGGGGCGCGCCGCCATCCGAGCAGGTGACGGCGGATACCGATCACTGTCAGGAGTGTGTCCGAGGCGCGCTGGCCCCACTCGGCGAGCTCGTCGATGCTCCTGGCTCCCGAGACGACCGCGCAGGCACACACCAGCAGGACCGCGGTCAGTGAGTACCAGCGGCCCCGCAGTGAGCGCGGATCGGGCACTGCATCGAAGTAGGGGCGCAGATCAGCGACCCGGTCAGCGTCCAGCGGACCCAGCCTCACAAGCACAGCCGGGACGGGAGAAGATATGGCAGCAGGCACGGGCCACCTCATGATCAACGGGCGTAGACACCCAAATGATCACGAAGCCCGCGCCTGCTCCTCTAACCACCCCAACCCGCCACAACACCGACCGGCTCGCACGACCCCGGAACTTGCAACCGCCCTGCTCCACGGATACCTGCGATACGTTGTTCTTCGAGTCGATCTCGTTCAGGTCCCTGTACGAATCCGGGTCGATATCCGCCTTGAAGGTCAGGCGCGTTTCGTCGGCTGGAACCGTTACCGGCAACGTCAAAGACGCCCGTCCACCGGCCTGCATCTGACCAATGCTCCACTCCCCGGTCGCCTTGTCGTAACCGTCCGCGGGCTCGCTCGGCACAACGCCCTGGGGAAGCTGGACATGCACCTTGAACCGGCCGGTGGGCGAAGGGCCTGCATTGCTGGCATCGACGACGAGCCGTAGCTTCTGCCCTGGCTTCACCACACTGCCCTCTGGCAGTTGGTCTCCGGTGTCACCGTCAAGAATCTTGGCGTGTACGCCTAGATCTATATCATTGCTGGACTTGCTCGTGTACGTGATCGAACCGTCGCTGCCCGTCGGGTTATAGGCGCTCGACGAAACTTTCCCAACGGCCTCGAGAGAACCGATATTCTCCACAGTGCCCGAGAATGTGATCTTCTTCGAGGCGTCCTTCTCCAGCGTTCGTCGCGTCCGGTCGCCCAGGTCGCCCGGGAACTCGGACTCGTTGAAGGAACTCTGGGAAACTGGGTCAACGCGTACCGTCGTGAGCATGCTGGCGAGGAGCCGGCACTAACGCTCGACGAGCGCGCCCGCCTGCGGGAGCAGGAGCGAGAATTGCGCGAGCTGCGACAGAAAGTCGCCTTCCTGGAAAAAATTGCAGCGTACTTCGCCAAGGATCCTCGGTGAGCGACAAGTTCGAGTTCATCGATGCAGAGTACGCAATGTTCACCACGAACACCGAAGACACGGTGCCGGTTGCCAAGATGTGCGACTGGCTGGAAGTATCCCGCTCCGGCTTCTATGAATGGCGGAGCAGGCCGATTTCGGCGACTGCCCGGCGGCGGGAGGATCTGAAATTGCTGATCACCAAGTCGTTCGAGGATTCTGACGGCACCTATGGCTACCGGCGGGTGCACGCCGACCTGTCCGCGTGGGGCGTCCGCTGTGGACCCGAGCTCGTGCGTGACCTCATGCGGGAACTGGACCTCCAGGCGTGTCAGCCGCGACCGTGGCGCCACAGCCTCACCGAGAACGACGGCTCCGCCGGCCCGATCCCTGACCTCGTGAACCGCGACTTCACCGCCGACGCACCCGGCCGCAAAATGGTCGGCGACATCACATACATTCCAACCTGGGAAGGCTGGATATTCCTCGCCACCGTCATCGACTGCACCTCGACCCAGTTCGCCAATACACTGACCGGGCTAAGAATCCGGCAATCCGTTGGCCGGACCGGGATCTGCTACGACAATGCCATGGCGGAATCATTCTTCGCGACCCTGAAAAATGAACGTGTCCACCGGACCGTATACCCCACCCGCGAACACGCCTACCGCGACATCGCCCGCTACATAGAGGTCCGCTACAATACCAAGCGCCGTCACTCGGGACTCGGGTACCGGACCCCACGAGAGGTCCACGACGAGTACCTAAACCAGCAGCTCGCAGCCTGAATTAACTAATTAGCAGCTGTCCGGAAAACGCAGGGCCCCTCACGAGAGCGGGAAGCGGAAGTACAGCCACACACAGTGCGCGATGATCTCGACCGGGTACCGGTGGTTCTTGTACGACGGCACCACAGACGACACGAACCCCAGCCCCTCACCAGACGGACAACCCGAAGATCATCTCACCCTGCCCCGACAACGTGACAGAGCCGCGGTTCGAGATCTTCAGGGTTCTGACCTGCGGCGATGTGCCCTGCGTTCCAGAAAGAACAGCGGAGCGTTTTCAGTCGCTTCTGCGCTAGGTCTCTGACCTGGGATTTTAAGGTTTCCGTCAAGCCCCCCCAACACCCCACTCCTCCAGCCCGCCATCAGCGTGCGCCCGCGTCATCCGCCGATACAAACCGGAGACGTTCCCGCCCTCTTCCGCAAGCACCGCCCACAGCGGCTCACTCAACGCGAACCCGTCCCGCCGCGGCCTCGCCTCAACCCGCCCTTCCCGCCCCTCAGCGAGCCAACGCCACACCGTCCGCTCCGAGACCCCAGCAACCTCCGCCGCGACCCTCACATGCAGACGCGACACAACCCCGGACCCATCCACCGCGAGCAGACGCCGAACCACCACACCACGTCCCGCACCCACCCCCACAGCAAGCGACGAATCCCCATCCAGCACACCGCGTCCCGACCCAGCAGCCATACCCGCCAGCACAGCCCATGCCAGCCGCCCCAGACACAGGAACTTTCAACCCCGTGACAGCCAGACCACCCCCGTGCTAGCAGCAAACGGCAGCACCTTCGTCACCCCATGACAGCCACCACACAGCCAGGAACCACGCTCTACCAGCAGCAATAGCCGTCATACACCGATGACACCCAACCACCGCCACCACACCCCCAACTCACAGAACAACCGGGCGGAGAACTCGCACCAGCCCACCAGGCAGCGGGAACGCGCGATGAAAGGCTTCCGCAGCCCCGGCGGAGCGCAGCGGTTCCTGTCCGCGTTCACCGGGATCTCACCCACTTCCGAACCGGACGCCACCTCATGACCGCCCGCCGCCACCGCCTCGAGATGACCGTCCGCTTCACCATCTGGAACCAGATCACCGACGTCGCCGGCATGCCCGCCGCGGCCTGAACAACCAGCCGACGACGGCTTCCTCACGCCCCCAGACGATCACACCACCGACAACGTGACAACGCCACCGCGGTGACTACTGAGCGGAGGCGACCGGCCCCGGCCGATCTGCCGTCCCCCTTTTCCCGCTCCGGTCGGCCGTTCCGGCCGCGCCCGCCCGGCGGCCTGTCGGCTCTCCCGAACGACTGCCTTTCCGGTACGTGTGCCGAGGGCGCGTGCCTCGGAGAATGTCCTGATTGCACCAACAGTGGTTCGACAGACGGAAGGTTCCCGCACATGGGAAGCAGAAAGCGTAGGGCTTCACGCAAGATGGCATGGGTCGGGGCCGGAACGGCCTCACTGCTCATGTCCACGCTGGCGCTCCAGTATGCGAGCGCGGAAAGCGGCCAAGGGGTGCAATCACTCCCGGATAAGCCCTCCAGTTTCCGGAACGGGAGTTTTGAAGAGCCCCGGGTCGCGGTTCAAGGTGAACGTAAGGACCCAACTGGTTGGCGGGCAGGCCCCAAGAAGCCGCTCATCGGTCGACAGTACGGGCCAACTCATGGGACACAGGAGGCCCTCCTGGATGATGTAACCATTTACCAGGACTTTGGTGTCGAGGCCGGGAAAATTCGCTTCAGCTTCGACGTCCGGGTGCAGAATCCAGGTGCAGACGCCGTCCTGAAGTACAACGTAGGCCCTGCCACGGATCCGCTTAAACAGGTATACGTGAACTCCGCGACATGGCGCACTATCAGTGGTGAAGTTGAAGTAAAGCAAGCGGCACAAATACAGGCGAAATTTAGTTCGCAAATCGGCGCCGTGATCGACAATGTGAAGATCGAGTACGGTCCGGTGGTCAGCGGAAATCCGGGAGTCATTGAACCCTTGAATGTGGATCCCGGAGAAGTTACCTACGACATCATCGATGAAGGCGGAGCGCCTGGTCGAGGAGCATCGTTCAAGATTCATCTACCGCCGGGAGTCGCATATGACCCGGAGAGCGCGAAGGTTGGTCGCGTGGAGATCGGCAAACCGCCAACGCTCATTCCCGCCCCGGGCGCTAAGGTCGATGCGCAGCAAAATCTCACCATCCCGATTGGCAAGGGTGCCTCGGAAAGTGGAGGGGGAGAGCTGGAGAAGGGGGATTATTATAGGGTCTCCTACAAGCTCAAGGTCACCGACAAGCAAAAGGCGACCACTCTCGGGAAGGACTTTGGGCACCAACCGGTTCTTGTTCTTGATGGTGAGGAACATCCTCTGACGGGGACTCGAATCGGTCTGGCGTACGCCGACGTTGGCTTCAGTGAGGGCGGTGGATTTACCAGGCCCGCGTCTGATCCGTATCGACTCGGAGACCAGGCTGATGTTGCCGTAATAGTCAAAAATGGAGGACCGGCGGAAGCGCGCAACGTGCTCCTCAAGGTTCAGAATCCACTGAACATCAAGGACCTTTCAGCAGACGGGTGTAGCAAGGTCGGGAACGACCTTGAATGCTTGATCCCGGGGCTGAAGAACGGGGAATCCAAAGAAATCGTCCTTGCTGGAACGGTGAGCGGTACGGGTGCGCTGGAGGTGCATGCGGCAGTCTCCTCGGCAACTCTTGACGGCAAGGACGAAGCTTCTAAGAGGACCTATACGACAGATTCCACGAACAGTATTGATCTCGCGGTCCGGGCTGATGTCAGTGACGCGAATGGGCCCCTCAAGGAGAACGCCACGCTGAAGCCGGGGGATCTGGCGTGGCTTACGGTTGAGGCGAAGAATAAGGGTCCGGCAACCTCCCGGGAAGTCAAGGTGCACGTTCCTCTTCCCTCTGGCACCGAATTGGCCGAGGGTAATGTAGAGGGCTACAAAGACGGGCTGTGGACCGTGGGCGTGCTTAAGAACCAAGACAGCGCCACGCTGAAGCTACCCGTCAGGGTGCCGGCCAACGAGTCCACGTTGCGCCTCGAGGCCAAGATCGATGCGTCCTCGTACGACGGTATGACGGAGACCTTTCCCGCCGACAACACGTCCGAAAAGGTTGTCGCTATCGAGCGGAGTGCCAAGCTCGACGTCGGCGTCTCGGTCGTGCCTCCGGCTGGCGACACGTCGAAGAAGGAGTATGTGCCGGGCGACCAGGTAACGTACAAAATCGCTGTGAAGAACGATGGCCCGTCCAAGGCCTCGACGGTGCAGATCGCCCATTCCATGCCCACGGGGATGAAGGTGGAAGAGCAGGCTGGTCCGGACGGGACGTCGTACAAGGACGGGGTGTGGACCGTACCCGGCATCGAGTCGGGCCAGACCGTCGACCTGACGGTCAAGGGGGAGGTTCCCGCCGACGAGGAGAAGACGGTGCACCGGGTGTGCGTCGTAGGGGCCGATATCCCTGACTCGCGCGGTGAGTACCGGAAGACGTGCGATGGCGAGAACGCGGTCGAGGGTCACATGGCCGTGAACGAGCTGACGGTGGTGCAGCGGGCTGCGGCGCTTCTGACGGTGACCCCGGACGGGGGCTCGGGCAGTCTCCCATTGCCGGGTCAGAAGGTGTCGTGGACAGTAAAGACGGCGAACCCGGGTGTGTCCAAGGCGCGGGGGCTCGAGATCGAGGTTCCGGTGCCGGCCGGGGCAGGCGATGCCGAGGCGGCGCCCGGGGAGAACGGGGGGACGTACGAGGACGGTCTGTGGAAGCCGGCGGACGTGCCGGTCAACGGCCAGGCCGTGCTCAAGTTGACGGGTACGGTGCTCCCGGATCATGACAAGTTGGACTATCGGGCGACGGTGAAGCAGTCGAAGACGCAGCTGGACGAGAGTAAGGGCAGCAAGGTCGGAGACTCGGTGGAGAAGAGCGTTGACGTGCAGCAGGTCGCGGGTCTCGATGTGACGATCGCGGCGCTGGACGGCAAGGACACCGTCAAGGTGGGCGAGCAGGCCAAGGTGAAGGTTACGGTGGCCAACAAGGAGGGTCCTTCGACGGCCCGCAACACGGTCGTCGAGGTCGGCCTGCCGACGGTGAACGGCCTCACTCACGACGGTGGTGCGAACTTCAACGGCGAGCCGGGTGGTGAGGGTTACGGGACGTGGAAGGTCGGAGACCTGAAGGCGGGGGAGGAGAAGTCGCTGACGCTCTCCTTCACTCCGGAGGAGGCCAAGGAGTTCCCGTTCGACGTGCTGGCGGCCCGTTCGGATGCGGCCAACCCCGAGGAGTGCCAGGACATCTGCGCGAGCACCCGGGTGAAGGCCACCGCCGACAAGCCCGATGACCCAGGCAAGCCGGATGACCCGGGCAAGCCGGATGACCCGGGTAACCCTGACGCCCCGGGTAACCCTGACGCCCCGGGTAACCCTGACGCCCCGGGTAACCCTGACGACCAGACCCCGCCGCCCGGCGACGGGCAGCAGCCTCCCGCCGACGACGGCGGGCAGTCCCTGGTCGACCAGGTTCTGGCCTCCACGGGCAGCAACGCCCTGTGGTGGGGAGGCGGAGCCCTGGGTGCGGCCGGGATCGGTGCGGCGCTGCTGATCGCGGCCCGCCGTCGCCGCTGAGCCGGGGCGCGGCACACGCGCACAGGCCCGGGCTCAGGCCCTCCCCGCAGGGCCGCCCCGTCTCCACAACGGAGGCGGGGCGGCCCTGCGGGGCTCTTGCGTGCACCGGCCGCGGCTCAGCTCGGAGCCGAACCGTCTGAACCGCCCCGGGTTTGATGGAGACATCGAAGACCCGGAAGGATGCCGTTCATGGCTGCTCCCCGTAGAGGCACCTTTCGGGTGAGTGAGCGTACAGGGTGGGACCGTCGGCTGGCTGTGCGGGCCGATGGCAAGGGGAGGCTCTGTCACGTTGTCGGGGCAGGGTGAGATGATCTTCGGGTTGTCCGTCTGGTGAGGGGCTGGGGTTCGTGTCGTCTGTGGTGCCGTCGTACAAGAACCACCGGTACCCGGTCGAGATCATCGCGCACTGTGTGTGGCTGTACTTCCGCTTCCCGCTCTCCTTCCGTGAGGTGGAGGAGATGATGCTCGAGCGGGGCGTGATCGTCTCTTACGAGACCGTCCGCCGCTGGTGTCTGAAGTTCGGTCAGGCCTACGCCAACGCTCTGCGCCGGCGCCGCCCGCAGCCCGGCGACAAGTGGAACCTCGACGAGGTCTTCATCAAGATCAACGGGGCGTGGAAGTACTTGTGGCGGGCCGTCGACCAGAACGGGAACGTCCTGGACATCCTGGTCCAGAACCGTCGTGACAAGGCTGCGGCCAGGCGTTTCTTCCGCCGGCTCCTGACCACGACCAGGCGGGTGCCCCGGGTGGTCGTCACCGACAAGCTGCGCTCCTACGGGGCCGCGCACCGTGAGGTGATGCCCTCGGTCGAGCACCGTTCGCACAAGGGCTTGAACAACCGGGCGGAGAACTCCCACCAGCCCACCCGTCAGCGTGAACGAGCGATGAAGGGCTTCCGCAGCGTCGGCGGGGCGCAACGCTTCCTCTCCGCGTTCACCGGGATCTCACCCGACTTCCGCCCCCACCGCCACCTCATGACCGCCAGACGCCACCGCTTCGAGATGACCATCCGCTTCGCCGTCTGGAACCAGATCACCGGCACCACCGGCATGCCCGCCACAGCCTGAGCAGCGGGCCGCCGACGGCCCCCGCATGGCCTGACGCGCAATCAAACGATCACACCACCAACAACGTGACAGCACCCGGCGCAGTGCTTCCTTCACCGCGTCCGCCACCCGTTCGTCCTGCCGTCCCGCCGGGGCGGGAGCGCGGGTGGTGCGGTGGTCGAGCAGCCCCCACAGACCTTGCTTGCGGTAGGCGAGCCTCATCCGCTGCACCGTCGTACGTGACACCTTGGCGAACCCCAGCGCGGTGAGCTCGGCGGCTTTGGCTTGCTCCCGCTCGGCAAGCGTCCACCGGCCCGGGTCGTACTGCGCCCGCACCACCTCCCCGCTGTCCTGGCCACCCGGCCGTCCGCACTCGACCTCCCGGACGTGCCTCTGCCAGGCCAGCGCCTTCTTCCGCGCCGCGGCGGGGGCGGTCTCGAACAACCCCCACTGCGGCACTGGCCGAACCTGCTCGGCCTGCTCGCCGGCCAGCTTGAAGGCAGGGTCGGCGAACAGATGCCCGGCGAGTACCACGGCACTGCTGCCGTCGTCGCCGGCCAGGTGCACGGACTGTCCGGCCAGCGCCACGACCTGCCACCTCGCACCGCCGAAGTCGATGTACGCGCCGACCGCTACGACGGGCCGTCCGCTGCGCGGTGTGGTCATGGCACCTCCCGGACCCGGCCGCCGCCGGCCTCACGGTGCGGACCGGCGGCCGTAAGGGCTTCGGATGACGGGAGAGTGCCTGGCTGGACCAGGACGCGTTCGTGCAGCGGCTTGTCCAGGGGAACGTGCAGGTGTCCGTGCCACAGGGCGTGGAAGGCGGCGGGGAGGGCTTTGATGGGATCGCCCATCGCTTCGACGCCTTCGATCAGCGGCCGCGGGCGGGCGAAGGCTTCCAGGACGGCGGCGGTGAGGGCGGGGCGGACCTGGTTGCGGGGGTGCCGGTAGCCGGCGAGCCACCGCAGATTGGCCGCCAGCAACTCATCGAGCGGGTCCAGGCGCAGGTAGCTCCAGCCGACCTGCTCACACGCCCGCTCCATCATCAGGGCGGCAGCCAGGGCGCGTTCTCCTCCCGCCGAAGGGTGGCTGGGGCAGTCGGCGAGCAGCGCGGTGCCGTCCGCACGCCGGGCGAAGAGCTGCGGAGTCCACGATCGCCGCCGCCCCTGTTCGTCGTGCCACTGCAGCCGCACGGGCCGCCCGGCAAGACCCACGACGTCCGGGTCACGGTCCAGGACCATCAACTGGGCTCGCATCGCGTTCGAGCCGGAGGCGACATGGCGCCCGGTGGTCGCCGACCACCACAGCCCCGGTCCCCAGCGTCTGCCGGGGACCACCGGGAACGCGGAGACCGGTGCCAGTTCCTCGAACGCGACGGTCACCGCCGCATCCACCCACCGCTGCACCACGGCCTGCCCGCCGAACCCGGCGAACGCCACCTCGAATCCGGACACCGGGGACACGCTCTGCTGCGCACTGCCAGTCCCTGCCACGGGATTGAGTTAACTACCCCAACCTGCAGTTTGGCCCGGTTTGCGCGTTCTGCTCGTGTGGGATGCCGGGATGCGGTAGCCGTGCCAGTTGCGTCTCCCCGCGGTCCCGGGGCTACTCGTCGTCCTCGTCCGTGGTGTTGGTGTCGAGGCCTGCCCATTGCTCGACGTCGTGGAGTGCAACGCCCGCGGTCACCGCTGCGAGCGCTGTTTCCCGCAGGGCTTGGTCGAGGAGGCCGATGGAGTGGCTGAGCCGTTGCAGGAGTAGGCGGGCGGCGTTGGCGGTGCGGCCTTGGTGCGCGCCGCGTAGCTGGAGCAGGTCTTCCTGGGCGGCCTCGATGAGGTTGGTGATGAACATGCGCTGCTCGGGCGGCACGGTGGAGCGCCAGTTCGTACCAGAACCGCCCGCGACCTTCTCTCGGGTCTGCTCACGGAGCAGGGCAGCCAAGGTGGGTGGCTGTTGATCGGCCCTGACCTTCCACGGACCGGCGTCGTAGGGATCAACCGCTGCCGTATGCCGTCGCCTACGAATATTGGCGGCCTGCCACGAGACCAGAGGCCCACCGTCCGTCGCGATCAGTGGCCCGAGCCAGGGCCGTCCCACCAGTTCTCCCAGACGGCGGCCGAACTCGCCGTCCCCGGGCAGGGGCCGCGGACGCTCCCAACCGCTGTCGGCCCACACCAGCTCTTCGATGGCCGGATCCAGCAGCGCACCGGCCACGGCGACCACCTCGGGAAAGAGCACCGCGTCCCGGCCGACGGCACGCCACCGGGCGATGTCACCGCTCACCCTGCCGCCGACGACCTGCTGCAGACGTCGGGGCCAAATCTCTTCCTGCTCCCAGTGAAGAGACTGCTCCCACCACCGGCACACCACCGCCCGCGCGAGAACGAACACCTCGGCCGGCTCCACCCCCACCCGCCGAGCACGACGCTCCATCACACCCCAGCGTTGCTGCGCCGCGACGACCTCCGGACTGCCACGCAGATCGAGGTTCTCCAGGGGCTGGTCGGCGTCCGCGTCCAGCAGCCACCGTCCATGCCGCCCGCACACCCGCTCCCACCGCTCGGCATAACGGACCACCTGCACGGCCAGTCCGGTACGCCGCGCCGCGCACAGTTGGCAGCCGAATGCCACTGGACGTACGACGGCGCCGCCAACGCGCCAGAGGGCCAGCGGGGCACCTGCGGAGTCCTGGCCGGAGAGATCGTCCTCTTCGTTTCCCCAGGACGGCAGCGCGCGCCTGAGCGTCTCCTCGGAGACTCCGCACAGTCCAGCCAGCACGGTCCGGCCTGCTGGACTGAGCAGAACTTCTGCGTCTGCGCGCAGCGCGCCGCCGGGGCTGGTGGTTCTTCCACCGCCAGTGCCCCAGCATGAAGCCGGGCTCCTGGCCGTAGAGGGTGGCAATCCGGCAGAGCAGTGACCAGGTCGTCTCGCTGGCAATGGGCGCGATGCGGAAGGGTCCCGTTAGCCGCGGGGCAGGCTCCTGGGGTACGGCAAGCATGCCGATTCGATGCCCAACTTACCTCTGGGCGATTCCTGTTGCGCGCGGTGCCGGCGAGTGCCAGCATCACCTACGCAAACCATGTGTTGGACTGAGCGGGTTTGTTGAGTGCTGAGCAGATTCGCTGATCGCCAATAGCGGAAGCCGAACAGCAGCGCTGGGCCAGGGCCCGTATCCCCGTATGTATCTGGTGTCCAGAATGAAGCATCGACTGTGCCGTGGCATGCACCGGTTCAATCCGTAT